>MFSB01000055.1 GCA_001784735.1 Candidatus Moranbacteria bacterium RIFCSPLOWO2_12_FULL_48_12 | reverse complement strand
CGATGGCTGTGCCGATCATGGTGTAGCCGGCGGCGGGCATCTTCGTATAAGCCGGGGCATAGATCGAGTTGATTACGCTCATGATGGTTGGACCGGCCGCGGCCTTCGTATCGATCAGGTTGGTAGCGGCGAAACTCGGGTTCGTAAACTGTTCGGCAGAAGTCAGCGGTGTCGCTTGAGCGGTCGGGAAGGCCAGGGCTAACGCTGCAGCGCAACTAGCGGCGGCCAGTATGGTAAAGCGAGTGCGGTTTTTCATCGTGGTCTCCATGTGGAAATGTGGGTTTTGCTCTCTCAGAGTGAAGCTTCCGAGTCGGCAGGGTAGAGGGCATAAAATAATGTAAAATTGAAAAATCAAATATCAAAATTATAGTGCTCTCCATTCTGCCACCTCGGAATAAGGAAACCCAAGTTTCATTCAAAACCGATGAAACGGGGTAAATCACAGTAGAACTTGGTTGTTAAAAGACTAATCTTACTTACCTTGAATTATATACTTTATAGGACATTTTTCAATATTCTGTCAAGAGCTTTGAATTTTTGTCAAGTCTCCCTTTTATAAGCCAAAAATTCATTTTTTCCACCCCTCCTTTCCAAGGAGGGGGTAGGGAGAGGTTGAGTGAAGAATTAAACCCCTCCTCAATCCTCCCCTTGGAAAGGGGAGGAGGAAGAGAGCTCGTTCAAGCCAAATACTAACTACTAATTATCAACTTCTAATCTTTTGTTATTTTTGAAATTAAGTATTGAAGAATTATTTAGAAATTAGAAATTAGGACTTAGAAATTATTTATTAGGGGCGTGTTTTCTTGTATTCAGCCCATTGTTTTTCAGACCAGCCCTTGGGTTTGGAGGTGTATACTGGATCTTCACCCGGGTGCGGGAAGAGAGCGGGAGATTTATAATTGCTCCAGAAACTGTCATTAATGAGGCTTTCGCCAGCTGCATCCGTCACCAATTGGCTGAAGACGGTTTTCATACTGCCGTCAGGGTTCCGCTGGAGAATATGTGGCCCATCGATAGTGACCTTGCGGCCATCGTTGGTACCATAGAAACGAAAAGTGAGCTCCGTGCCTTCGATGCTTGATTGTATCAGGATAGCTCCAGGAGTGTTGTTGGTGAAGCTGAGATCGGGTTTGGGAATGTAGACGGTAGCATCCATGCCATAGGGGGTATAGTATTTGACCGGATAGGCGTGATTGCGGCGCTCCGTAATCTTCAGACCGCTATAGATAGCGGCGCGAAAGACAGTAGTGGAGACCTGGCAGATGCCGCCGCCGAATTCCGGCGTAGTCTGATTATTCTTGATGACCAATTCCGGGAGGTAGCCATGTTCTCCGTCCACGTCACCGAGGTATTTTACAAAGGAAAATTCCTCGCCGGGAGCGATGATGACATTCTGAAATTGTTCCAGGGAGCGCTTGATATTATAGACGCGGTTTTTCGGCGAGCCTTTGAAATTGGTGCGGCCCTCGCCGACGAGTTCCCGGAGGCCGAGGCGTTCGCGGTCACTTGAGACAAGTTTCGGCTGTGTCACTTCGGTGGGGAGAGTGATTTTGAGTGTTTCCGTTTCAGCGGTTTGAAGGGCACTTGAGAGGAGCTTGAGACTTTCTTCTTCTTGCAAACGGCGGCCGACTTTTTCCGGCTCGGCGATGATTACTCGATCGCCATCGACAGAAAATTTTACGTCAACGGGATCCTGGTTGATTCTTTCCGCCAGTTCTGCGACAAACGCTTTGAGAGCGGCCATGTCGGTTTGGCGGGAAAGCGTGTTATGGAGATGGTGCGAGGCATAACGCGAAAGGGAGAATGTGCAGAAGAGCTTTTGAGCCGGGCAGAAAGATGTATCTTCTATCTCGGATTGGATGGAAGGATCATAAGCGAGATGGGTATCGAGTCGCGTGAAATCAGAGATGGCGGAAGGAGCGACGGTTTCCGCATAATCGCCGGATCGGATGATGAGGGAGTTCGGTGTCATAGCAGACGTTTTGTGGGGGAAAAAAATGCCAACACCAAAAACGCCTAAGAGAAGGGTTTTGGCGATGAAAGCGCTACATGGATGAGAAACCGCTATTTTCATGGAACGAGAGAGAAAAAACAAAGCCGGTTCCAGCAAGAGCCCCAGTCAGAGAACTTACACAGGATATCAGATATTGTATCTTGATACAAAAAAATACCCCGCCGTGGGCGGCAAACGAGAGCTGTTCTCTAACGGGGTAAACGGAAACGGCAAAGGTTGGAATATTCCGCAGAAGCATTTTAGAAGCCGCGCACTTGGATTTTCTTGGTCTTGGTCGTATCGGCTTTCGGCAAGCGGATAGTGAGGATGCCGTTTTTCAGAGCGGCGTCAGCTTTTTCCGGAATGACATCCACGGGCAAGAGGACGGTGCGGGAAAAAGCGCCCCAGTAGCATTCTTGGTAGTAATAGTTGCCGTTTTCCACAACCTCTTCGTTTTTGCGTTCGCCTTTGACCGTGACCATATCATTGTTGATGGAGACATCGAGATCTTCCGGTTTAACGCCGGCGATGGTAGATTTGATGACGATATCGTTTTCGGTCTGATAAACATCGATGGTGAGCTGTCCTTCGGCGCCATCATTTCCGCTCTGTTGGTTCGCGTTCGTGGCGGAAGGCGTCCAAGCCTCTTCGTTGCCGCGGGCGGCATTGAAGGCAGGCGCCGGTTCGCGCATGGAA
Organism: Candidatus Moranbacteria bacterium RIFCSPLOWO2_12_FULL_48_12; assembly: GCA_001784735.1. Taxonomy (GTDB): domain Bacteria; phylum Patescibacteriota; class Minisyncoccia; order Moranbacterales; family UBA1568; genus UBA1568. The sequence continues at coordinate 11,771 of MFSB01000055.1, read as the reverse complement.
ATAGCAGTCTCTTCTTCCTCGGTGTAGACCGGGACGGATTCGCGATAAGCATTGCCTGGCACGTCTTTGGCGCCGGTGAGACGTTCGAAGAAGGAGCGCTTTTGTTTTAACATATGGATAATTATAGAGTGATTAGATAATGAAATACCGCTTTTAGTATAGAGGATTTTGTAAATTCATGCAAATCTTGTACAGTTATCACTTAGGAGAAGGAAAGGATAGCGAGGTTATAGAGGGTATGGAAGAGGATGGCGGCAGAAAGAAGCGAGAGGGCTGAAAATGAGCGTTTATTTGGCTCTTGCTGAGATGGGTTGGAAAAGGTAAAGAGAAACAGGGCAAAGGCGATACTGGTCGCTATATGCACGGAAGCGATCCCCAGCAATACAGAAAAAGGGGGTAGCGCGGGCGCGTTCATAAGGAAAAAAGTTTCCAGGAGAGTGAAACCAAGACCGAAAAGCGTGCCGAGTATCAGCGTATGGTTGAGAGAGATTTCGGTATGGGTTAAGAGCCGCCGGGCATACTGACGGAGAAATGTATACTTGGAAGCTTCTTCGATGAATGCGATGCCAAGGAGGATGGGCAGGGTTTCCAGTGAAAACGTTCCTCCGAGAGCGGAGGGGATGGAGACAAAGAGAGTTTGACCGGAAAGGGAAAACAGGCTCACCGCGAGCAGTTCGAGAATGAGCGCGAAGCTCGCAGCGAGAGCGCCGAAGAGAATGATGACGATGAAGGGCATATACTTAAATACCTAATATCTAATGCCTAATTTCTAATAAATCTCCCAGTCATTATTTGCTTAGAGAAGCGATGCGAGGTGATGTTTGAGATCGGCAAGTTGTTTTTTTGTCTCCTCTAATTTCATTCGCTCCGCTTCGACGATGTCTGGTTTGGCGCGTGCGATAAAGTTTTTATTTGAAAGTTTTGTCTCTAGTGACATAATATATTTTTCTTTATCTTCTTTTTCTTCTTTGAAGCGTTCACGTTCCTTTTTGATGTCAACAATACCCTCGAGATTTATAAAGACTTGAAGGAGACCGGACTGCACCAGGATACTTTTTTCTGGAGCAGCGTTACCATCTGTTATGTGAATATCAGATATGCGTGCGAGATGTTTGAAAATATCACCATTATCTTGTACGAGGATTCGTTCGTTTGCTCTTCTTATAGTTACCGTAATAAGTTTTGCAGGATCAATTTTGGAGAAGCTTCGTACCGCACGGATCTTCTGAATAATATCAATGATGAGTTGGAATCGTTCTGCGTCATCAGCTTTCAGTGTGAGAGCAACTTTTTTTGGCCCGCCTTGCGTCGAAGTTGAGGCAGGCCAGCGCTCAATCATCAAGAGGTTTTTTGTATGATTGCCAAGAGTTTCCCAAAGCGCCTCGGTAACATAGGGCATAAAGGGGTGCCAGAGTTTCAAGAGTGTTTCAAAAACGAAACGCAGTACGGCATCATTTTTTTCCACTTTATGGATCTCCACATACCAGTCCGCGAATTCGCCCCAAGTGAAATCACGGAGTTTCTCTCCCGCGAGCGAGAGCTGATAGTTTTCGATGAGTCGCGTCACTTCCTCTGTCACGTCCTGCAGTCGTTTCAATATCCAATGATCCGCATTGCTTTTCGGTTCCGGTTTCTCCGTGATTCGTAATTCGCGATTCCTGATTCCTACATTACTGACATAGCGACCGATATTCCAGAGCTTGTTCGTGAAGTTTCGAAAACTGACGATTTTTTCATCGCCGATGCGGGTATCATTACCAGGGGAAGACCCGATGACGAGGGCGAGGCGCAAAGCATCCGCGCCATATTCGGAAATCATATCCAGCGGATCGATGATGTTATCGAGCGATTTCGACATCTTGCGGCCTTGTTCATCGCGTACCAGACCATGCAGATAAACGGTCTTGAAAGGGATCGTGTCGAGCAGGTAGGTAGTCATGAGAATCATGCGGGCTATCCAGAAAAAGAGGATATCATAGCCGCTCTCCAGGAGATTAGTGGGGTGGTAATTGGCAAAATCATTCTCCGATCCAGGTTTACCCGCCGTAGCGGTTTCCGCGTAGGCGGGCCAACCGAGAGTGGAGAGTGTCCACAATCCTGATGAGAACCAAGTATCGAGCGTGTCAGGATCTTGTTCGATCTCGCCATTACAATGCGGGCATTTATTTAGAGGTTCAATACTTGCAATGGGTTCGGAGCATTTTTCTTCTTTGGAAATTTGAAATTTGAAATTTGAAATTCCCTGTTTATTATTGGAACAATAATAAACAGGGATGCGGTGTCCATACCAAATCTGGCGCGAGATGCACCAGTCACGGAGATTATCAATCCAATGGAAATATATCTTTTCAAACCGTTCGGGGAGGATTTCGATTTTTTTCGATCGCACAGCATCCTGCATGAGCGATTTCAATGTTACTGTTTTGCCGGCGCGCTCAAATTCTTTATTGACATTGATCCACCACTGCTTCTTGATCTGGGGTTCGATAGTGCCACCGCCACGGCCATTCGTCGCTACGTTATGGGTATATTGTTCGTCAATTTTTACGAGGAGCCCCTTGGCCTTGAGTTTTGCGACAATTTTTCCGCGGGCCTCTTTGATTTCTTGGCCGGCAAATTCCTCTGCGATGGGCAGCAGTTTCCCTTGGTCATCGATGATCGGCTCGATATCGAGATTGTGCCTTTGGGCGATTTCAAAATCTATCCGTGAGTGAGCGGGAGTGATGGTCATCACACCGGAACCGAATGCCATATCGCCGGCCTTATCTTTGATAACGGTGGCGGTGATAGGGCCGTTTATCCATTCCAGGTTGATCTTTTGTCCATGCTTGTATGCTTTGTAGCGTTCATCATTCGGATGCATAACTACATACTTGTCGCCGAATTTGGTTTCGGGCCGCACCGTGCCGATGACGAAGGGGCCGTATTTCAAATAATAGAACGGGCTTGTTTTTTCGACGTACTCGATCTCATCGTCAGAGACGGTCGTCTGCATCTGCGGATCCCAGTTGACGATGCGTTCGCCGCGGTAAATGATGCCGTCATCAAACATTTTTTTGAAAGCGGTGCGGACGGCCAGGCTGCGTTTTTCATCGAGGGTGTAAGCTTCGCGCGACCAGTCGAGTGACGAGCCCATTTTCTTGGTCTGATGAACGATGGTGTTGCGGCTTTCCTCTGCAAAAGATTCGATCCGCCGCAAAAGTTCTTCACGCCCGAGGTCGTGACGTGTCTTTTTTTCTTTTTCGTAGATGATGCGCTCGACTTTGCTCTGGGTAGCGATAGCGGCGTGATCGGTTCCTGGCAGCCACAGGGTGCGAAAGCCTTGCATGCGATGGTAGCGCACAATCAGGTCTTCGATCGCGAGCATACAGGCACTACCAGTATGGAGTGTGCCGGTCACATTGGGCGGAGGGAGGACGATAGAAAAAATTGGTGCGTCCGCTTTTGTGACCCCGGCTTTGATGCATATATCGGGATTGAAAAAACTGCTCTTTTCCCATGCATGGTAGAGCTTTTCTTCCCACTCTTTCGCATCGTACGTTTTGGGTATTTCCTTTGGCATAGCCATTCTAGCCTAACATAACTTTTCTTTTTTCCAAAGCCTTGACACACCTGTCTTTTCTCGATACTCTATAATGTAATCGAACTTTAACAATCACGGTTTTTAGTGATTTTTTCTCTTCTTAAGGGGAGGTACAGTGAGCGACATCCTTATTTGGATCGGAATCATCTATGGTATGTGTGCTTTGTGGTGTGCGTCCATCCTTATTAAAGAGTGGTCTAGGGGGGATGAGAAACCAAACATACTGAAATTAACATTCTATACAGTTATTGTAATTCTTTGCCCGCTTCTACTGATTATTGTCACTCTGCTTTATAAGATAAGTCCAGCGACAGAGGAGCCTTTTTTGTTGATTTATGGTAAATTGGATTATTCCAAGGGGAAAACTGCCCTTCAGATTGAAACGGAGATTAATGATGCTGGACAGTCATGTGGTGCATTTAATCTTTTTTTGGAAGCAAACTTGAAAACCATGGTTATAGAAGGGATGGCAAAAAAAAGAGAAGAGGTGATAACAAATTCGGTAGCTTTTGGTAGTGTTATGGAAGTTGAAACTTATTATCTTAAGGGTAATCCTCCAACAAAGAATAAGAAGCGACAGCGGTATTTTCTTTCAGCGTGGAAACCACAATACGTATAAGAAACAACAATTGTTGTATTTAGACCGGATTATCGGTCTTTCTTTTTGCCTTTTTTCAGGCGGTTGAGATTGAAAATGGGAGCGAAGGTATCGTCTTTCAGATCGACATAGAATTCCGATAGTTCTTTTTTTGTGGGAGCATTTTTTTGGAATGAGACGGTAGAGGTATTTTCAATGATCACGATAGGCGTCTGTTCAGCCCCTTCACCCATGACGAGGACGGCGGCGGAAGCCAAAGCGTCGGCTACATTTGCTTGTTTTAGTACCAGTTTCCTACCGAAAAGATCTTTCTTTCCCCGATAATCTTTGAGGCCGATAAATCCGCGATAGGCGAGCGAAATGCCCGAGGCGCCGCGACGGAGCGGCGTCGAGTGGCTGTCGGTGATGACGACACCGCAATTTTTTACCCCGAACCGCCTTTTCAAGTATTTATAAATTTGGTCTGCGGTTTTGGCGCAGTTTTCCGGCAGGAGCACATGATAGCCGTCGGCGTTGGATTCGTCGATGCCCGCCGCGCCGATGAAAGCATGATGTGTGATGGTGCCGGTGGCGCCGGAGCGGCGAAATTTCTTTGGCAAGTAGTAATCAGTCTCTTCTTGGATAAGTTTTTCCTTATCTGCTGTGAAGGGAACACACCTTCCTTCGCAAAGGGAAATAATTTTTGCGCTAACGGCGAGGATCGCATTCTCAGGGAATTTTTTCAGGTTACGGTCGAGAAAATCAAGCAGAGTGGTCGATTGCGGCAACACCTTTTCGGTTTTGATAGCTGTAACTTTCATAGTTGTTGGATTTGGAAGCAAGGCTTCCAAAAGTTTCTTAGGCCTTAAGATTTTAGATTTTGTAGTGGTAGGTTGGCATCGGGATCGAGGGTGAGGGGCATATGCATCAATTCTTTCCTTTGCTTTTCGCTCATCTGTTCGTAGCGCAGGGCGGCAGCGATGCCGATCATGGCCGCGTTATCGAGCGAGTAGGCGAATTCCGGTGTGAGAAAAGCAATCTTCTCATTTGGAAGCCTTGCTTCCAAATTGAGAGAGTCGATAACATTTTGAAGCTGTTCGCGGAGTCTCACATTTGCTGACACTCCGCCGGCGATGACGAGCGTTTGCGGAGAATAGAGTTTGAGCGCTTTCTTTGTTTTGCTGACCAGTACATTAACGACGGCCTCTTGAAATTCGTAGCAGACTGCATTGATGAATTTTTCGTCTTTTATTTCCGCCGTATGTTTTTTTAGGAAATAGAGAACAGCGGTTTTCAATCCGGAAAACGAAAAGTTAAAGTCATCGGAATCGATCATCGGCCGGGGGAAAGCGAATAATTTGTCATCCTCGGGCTTGACCCGGGGATCCAGAATGTTTTGTGGAGCCTGGATTCCCGCCTGCGCGGGAATGACAGAAGAAAGTTCGTCCCTCTTTCGGAATTCATCGGCGCGTTCTGCGACAACCGGGCCTCCGGGATAGGGAAGGCCGAGGAGCTTGGCCACTTTATCAAAGGCTTCTCCGGCGGCATCATCCTGGGTCTCGCCCAAAATAGTATAATCAAAATGTTTTTGCATCAAGACGAGCTCTGTATGTCCACCCGATACGATGAGAGCGAGCAGGGGAAACTTGAAACTTGAAACTGGAAATTTGCCAGCCCGAGGCTGGTCCGTCTTGGGCGGAGATTTTAGAATTTCATTAGGAATTAGAAATTTGAAATTAGAAATTTCGCTAATTTTTCCCAAAAAATTAGCGTAGATGTGTCCTTCCAGATGCTGGATGCCGATAAGCGGTTTGTTCCAGATGAGAGCGAGGGTTTTGGCGGCGCTCACGCCGACCAAGAGAGCCGGCATCAATCCCGGCCCTTCTGTAACTGCGATAAGGTCGATATCCTGCGATGTACACTTTGCTCGCCTCAGGGCTTCTTCGATGACAGAAACGATATTTTTCACATGTTCGCGCGAGGCCAGATTCGGCACCACACCGCCCCATGAGGCGTGAATCGTCTGTGTAGAAACGACACTGGAAAGTACGGTTACGCAATCGTCAGTCTTCGACGAGCTCTCATTCGAGTCCGAGCGAAGCTCTTCCCTCAGAGTCGAGGACAGACTCGAATGGTCTTCAGACCATTTGACAACAGCGGCTGCCGTATCGTCGCAGGATGTCTCGATGCTTAGAACGCGCATACCTGGTAGTGAAATTTCAAATGATTACAACAAGTGATACCATTTGCCGACGGCCGTCGATAGATGGCAATTCAGTCTTATGCTTAAAGTTTCCCGAAGCTTAGTCAAGGTTTTGCTTCTGGGCATATATTTCCTAAGTAGTATACTGTAACTGTATCAAGCCTATGACAAAGCGCAAGTATTCCAAGGAAGTTGGTAGGGACGTAACCGATGAAGAATTGGTGGCTTTGGTACGGCATGTCGATCCAGGTTATTTTGAAGAAATTGTTGCTCGTTACCGGAAGAAACTATCGGCATATCTGCGGCGTTTGATCGACGCGAGCGATGAAGCCGAAGATCTGCTCCAGAATGTTTTTATCAAAGTGTTCGAGCATTTGGCTGATTTCGATATGCGGCGGAAGTTTTCTCCTTGGATTTATCGCATCGCTCACAATGAGGCGGTGAATTATCTCAAGAAAAAAAGCTATCGTCATCTGGTAGCCTGGGAAGATATTGTCAGTGTCAAGGAGATGGCGAGTGCCAGAGATGAGGGTGAAACACCGGAAGAGGCGCGGATGAGGGATGAGGCGCGTGTCGCGGTCAGAAGAGCGCTCAACACGCTTCCCAAAAAATATCGGGAGATACTTCAGCTACGCTACTATTTGGATAAGTCATACGCCGAGATCAGTCGGATTTTGAAGAAACCCGGGAACACGGTGGCCAGTATGCTCAGTCGAGCCAAGAAGCAGCTCTTCAAGAGTCTGGGTGAACGCAGTGTGTGATTAAAATTATCCCATTTTCTTTGGGGAAATCAGTTTTCTTGTTCCACCCATTTTTTTTGGGAAACGCTGTCTTTTTGTCTTACCCATTATCATACCTCTTGCACTCTCTCTCAGCAGTTTTTCTTGTGTACGGGCAAAATGATCAAAAAACTCATTGACAATGCTCTCATCTGCAGACGGTTTGGTGACTGTTTTGGTTTCATCTATCGCATGCCGTGAATGAATGAGTATACCGTCAATTCTGAGAGTACGATCATAGCCTCCGCTAGAGAAAATTTCCACATCATGACCACCCAGTTTTCCTGAAAAATTTTTCCCGATGAAGTCTCTTTGAGGATACGTTTTCGGTGATTCTTTTACGGAAAGGTTCCGATATTCTTCTTCTGTAGCGCTTCTCAATACATCTTCGACTAAAGCAGCTTCTCGAGCTTTGCCGAACGCTTCGACATCCGCTCTATCCGGTGAGTATCCTGGCATATATGGAAAAGTTAAATCTTTACCGATAGGATAACACACAATCTTCGAAACCTATACCCGGTGTCGATTTGACGTTTTCGCCAAAATAGGGTATTCTTGCCAGTTCTTTCCCAATTGAATAGGCCCTGAATTATTCAGGTTTCACGAATGAATTTTAGTCTCTCGGAGGCAATAAAATGGAGAATACTTCGACCAAAAAAATTCTGACCAAAAGCGAACGGCATGCTTTACAAAAAGCTGCAGTTCTCCCTTACGCCTCGATGGATGACTTGCCCTCTACGGTCCTGGATCATTTGGCCAAGCTTAACAAAAGCTTGCCATTGGTGTTCGTCCTCTATTATGGCGGCACGATCGGCATGACCGAAACCCAAGGGGACTTCGAAAAAAGGGTATACGGTCCTGCCAATGATGCAGAGAAACTTCTGGAACCTCTCACGATGAAGGGTCTAGAAAAAAAAGTCCAGGTAGTCTGGATACCGGTGTACAAGAAGGCTATCGACTCTACTAATGGACGCTGGGTTCATTGGGTTTCTATCGGCAATGTCATCAAGCTTTTGTATGATATGGCAACTGGCTTTGTCATTTGCGGCGGTACGGATACCATGGCCTTTTTGACAGCCGCTCAGTACTTCATGTTTCCCAACATCGGAAAGCCGATCGTGGCGACGGGATCTCAAGTTCCCATGATAGAACTCGGCGATGATGCCACAAACAACTTGTATTTTGCCATTATGGCAGCGGCATCAGATCTAAGTGGAACTTTTCTGGTATTCGGGGACGAGCTTATGGATGGCGCCCATGTTCACAAAATCCAGGATAAACGACGCAAGGCTTTCACATGCCCCCAAGAATTCTTTGTGGGGCACTTCGACAGCGAGTTGCGAATATACAGCCATGCTGCCCGGCGCGTTCCGTATATCAACTCGGCTCGTTTGACGTATCGTCCACATTTTCGCGAAGGAGTCAAGCCGGTTCTTATCAGTCCCGCAATGCCGTCGGAATCGCTCCTCTACGATGCCCATGATCCGAACTGCAGTGTTGTGCTCCTTATCACGTTCGGGGCGGGCAACGTGCGCGACGAGGGGATTATTGAAGCCGAACTGACTCATATCGACTGCCTGTGGCAACTTTTCAAGGAGGGGATACCCATCGTGTTGGGAAGTCCTATGATGGATGGCGTCGTGGACAGTCCTTATCTTAGTGGCGCCAGGGCTGTTTCGCGGAAAGAAGGCGACGGTAACGCTATTTCCGGCGGCAATGTCACCGGTGCGCTTCTCCAGATCAAGTGCATGGTGATGTTGGAGCGAGCCTGGGACCGGGCAACTGAGAGCGTGGATTACGACAAGTTTCGCAACCTCATGGAAGTGGACGGCGGAAATGATTTGATATAAGAGCAAAAATCCATACTGCTTTTGTGAGAATGCAAAGAAGCTTACGCCCATCAACTATTGAGAGAAAGGTCTCGGTTGATGGGTTTTTATTTTAACAGCCCTTACAAATCCCCAAGCGTAAGCTCGTGGGATGGAGGGATCCCAAGCCCCAGCTTGGCGAGCGAAGCTCGAAGGGCATGAAACCCCGAGCGTAAGCTCGTGGGAGATTCATAAAACGAAGCTCAGCGTGACATGCACGATGAGCTAGGTTCGATGGCGGAAGATGTACGTGAATATGATGATGGCGAGGAATGCAGAAATCGTCGTGAGTGTCAGCGTTACCGGTAAGTACCAGTAGTGGTAATCTTCTACTAGTGTCCACAATAAGTACGTGTTCACGACCCAACCAAGAGTTGCGAAGAACACGAATTGGATGAGCTGTTTTTTGACATACTTCTTGTCTTTGTTCCGGAATACCCAGTACTTCTGCAAAGGGAAGCTGAGACAGAGGTAAAGAAAAAACGCGATGGCAGCCGAAAGGACATACCATACGCCATGTTCTGTCAGTCCGATGAGCAAAGCTTGGTATAGAGAGATGCCGATACCGCCAGCGATCAGAAAGCGGAAATAGCGCCCGCCTTTGTTGAGCAACGATTGTCGCATTTCCCCTCCTTTTTGATATAGAAAGTGTTGTTAAAAAGCCAATACTTAATACTAGTTTTGAAGGAGCAATGTGTCAATGTCGTAGTGAGTTTCAAGAAGAGCTTTCTCTTTGTCGTTCTAGCTTTGATTGGCTCCAATAAACAAGTGAGTAAAAGTGTCAAAATCCAAAATGCTAATTTTATTGTATCGCCTACACGCCTCTTCTATTTCTTTTGGACTAACATTGTCCCAATTGCCAGTAATCAAAATTAACTTCGGATTACTTACCTCTATTCCGTATTTATCTTTTGCTAGTTGCTGATTTTTGGTGTACTGGAAATAATCTCTATAGTTTGCTAGCTGAGCAGCTCCTTCTTCAACGTAGTCTATGAACCGTCTTCTTTTTTTTGGCCCCTTAACAATAGACTTCTTCCTCAATAGAGCAGTCTTGAGATCGTATATATCGTATAATCCATCTGGACGTCTTACGATTAAGTCGGGGTTGATTGCTTTATCACTGACAGTTCCATCATGCTCTAGCCACTCAAGATACGGCTCATACTCAAAATGAGACGTCTTAAGAGCTTTCTTAACAACCTCCGGGTGAGTATTAATAAATTTACCGATTGTTGTTTCTCTCAATCCCGGAAAGAGATACATACTCTGCAGATGGCCACTGATTATTAGTGATTCCTCCCTTGTAGAAGGAACCGTGTGGACTCCTTTGACTTCGCCGCTATTTGTCAGTTGTTCAAAGAGTTTAGATAGCTCTTTCCTGGAAATAGGGCTTTTCACAATGAAAAGTTCCAAAATATTCTTACATCTAAACAAGTTCTCACGCCTATTGACAAGGACTGAGTTCTCCACGCTACAAGAAGAGAAGTCGGAACCAAAGGAGAAGACGCTTCCTTTTCCGCCAACTCTATTGATCCTGGTTGGAAACAGCTCGATGAAAGGGAAACGACTTCTAACAACATTGAAGTCTGCTTCTTGAGCAAGACACAGGAACCTGAATGAATTGCCTGTGCCATTAAGCCGTATTAATGGATCTGGTTCACTATCATCAAATTGATTTAAATACCGATATATTGAGTTCTCCTTGTGTTGAAGTAATTTAAGCGAAGTAAATGTCTTTTGGGCACCAATTAATTCAGCTACAAAAAAATCCTTTGCCCGAGTTACCAAGAGAATGTTTGGATATAGAATAATACCGCTCCGTGAATCTAGGTTTCCCTTCCGCTGTTGGTCATAAATAAATTTGAGATACCTATCCCACCACAGTCTTGTCTCTTCAATAAAATCTTCAAATTGCATCTGCTTGTTTTTTGACTGGCCTATTAGTTGCAATAAAGAGATACCAAACTATAAAGAAATTGCCTACTCAGGCAAACGTTGTAGCCCCAAGGGGAGTCGAACCCCTCTTAACGGCTTGAAAAGCCGCTGTCCTAGCCGATAGACGATGGGGCCATATTTATATCAAAAATGAAAAATCAAAATGAAAAAATATAGCAGAAATCAAAAGGCAAAATTGATTGAAGAATAAAAAAAGCAGAACAATCTGCGTGGGTAGTCTAGCAGAAAGTGAGGGAAAATCAAGGGCAAGGGCGGATAATATTTTTATTGACAAACAAGGCGAGATTTTACATACTGGCAATGCTATCCAAATGGGTGGCACATTCATCTTCACAAGGAGAATCGATTTGAAGAATCGTCACAAACGTATCATCGCAAGCCTGCAGGTCGCGAACGGTGTTCCACTCGGGCTGGGAGCCATTGGCCGCGTCGTCTATGAGCTGTACGGCATAGATTATCCCTTGGGCCTACTTGCTATCGATATCGGTGAAATGATGCAAGCCGGTATTGCTGGCTTCACCCTTGAGAGGAAGGGCAGAAACAAGCGGCCCGTATATCACCTCTCCGATCAATGGAGGATGGTCACGATTACGTTCAAGCGGCCGCTTGCCAATCACAGATCTATCACTCGCCACGAGGAACGGGTGAGTATGTAACCAGTGCGTCCAGCGCGACGCGCGACACGAGCGGGAGACCTTTTGAGGAAAGGCTCCCGTTGTTAATTTTCCGGAGCACTATCCGGAAGCTCAAGGGCATTTTCCTGGCAGATTTTGGTGTAGGCGAGAGCGCTCGGGCGGATGATGCG
>MFSB01000054.1:16553-25175 GCA_001784735.1 Candidatus Moranbacteria bacterium RIFCSPLOWO2_12_FULL_48_12 | reverse complement strand
CTAAAATCAGTGATCTTACGATCAATTACACTATAGCATAAGACAAGGAAAATTGTCCACAGGCAGTAAATATATGGAAACTGAATCAAAACAACAAATTCTGGAACGGCGGGAAGAGATTGAGCAGGAACTTGTGGATATGCTCAAAGAAACGGAGAGTGATTTTACTTTGGATCATGTCCGGGATGCCATTTATAACGAGGATGACAACGACGACATGATGAAAGTGGTGGCTATGTTTGATCGTGGCGGAGACGCTTCGGAATTAAGCAACGTACTTGAATTGGTAACCGACGCGTGGAATTACTTTCCGCACGAAGTTCTCGGCGGTATTTCCCCGGCAGAGAAATTATTGGAATATCATGAGAAGCAAAGTAAGTAATAGAAAAAGAAACCTCTCCAGAGGCACCTGCCCGCCTTCGGAGAGGGCAAACAGGTACCTTTTCAGAGAAAATTGATAGCCTTCTCTCCAAACACATTCCACATTAACTTCATCATTACACTTTTTCTCATCCTTAAACATCATCCTTACATACTGGAGTATGTTGGTATGTAGTGTTATAATGCATATATGAAAACAATGAAAACAGCCAAACAGATGGAACGGCATCTCAAAGGTCTGGCCAATCATCATCGGATTGATATATTGCTTCTGATTGCGGCACGTGAGAGCATCACCCTGGAAGAAATAGTAAAGGAGCTTGGCACGAACGAAAAGACGATCGGGGAGCATACGCGGCGGCTTTCTCAGGCCGGCCTGATTAGCAAGAAGTATCACGGTAGATTTGTCGAACATAGCTTATCACCGTACGGCAGGATGTTTGCCAAGTTTCTGAAAACATTCCAGCACACCACAACACCCTAACATACTTGAGAATGTTGGGGTATGGTATAGAATGAAGCCTATGTATTTTCTCTATATTCTCAAATGTTCGGACAAGACACTATACACGGGGATTACCATTGATCTGAAACGAAAAGAAAAGGGGTCCCTCCAGAGGCGGGTAAACAGGTACCTTTTTGATAATTTCGTAATTAACTACGTACCTGACAAAACTCTCTCTCGATGTCGATGAGGTGCTGTTGACTGGTGTATACTAGAGACATAAGTTAGTAATTATTATTTTTATGACTACTCCTGAGTTACCACATGAGAAAACCGCTGGCATTGAAAATATCAAATTCTGCACCTTGCATGATGCTGGTCAGGGACGACTGATTCTGACAATTCCCAAGGGGAAATTTGGAGATCAAGCTGGACGCATGAGGGATATCATACGGAAAAAGCTTTTTCCGGCTATTCATGAGGGATCTTACCCTCTGTGGGGTAATGATCTTGGTACTACCTATCAAGTCGAACTTAATGACAGAGGGAAGGCTCTCCAGCTGGTTGATAGTATCGAACAATGGATTCAGGCGAACGTGAAACCATAATCCCCCCATGCTGTAGTGATGTTTGGGAAAATGAGGCTCAAAGAAAAAGTATTGGGTACTATTGATAATTACATATTTTAATACTTACCTTATGAAATCTTCTGAAATTCCGGACTATTCTACAATCAGGAAAACAGTATTGGAGAGAGCAGTGGCGAGAGAAATTGCTCGTGGTAGAACAAAAGAGACTGGACTAACGTTCAATTATGATCCGATCTCTGCTGAAACCTATAGGAGAATATTCAACAAGCTCATTCATCCGGGTGATATTGTGGTCAATGTAGGGGCGGGATTTGCCATCGATCCGACGGATGGTTTCAATCATCTGAACAGAGAGATTCTTGATGCTTGCACAAAAAAAGATGCCACACTTATAGTAGCGGACACCTACCACAGCAATCTGTTGACGCATCAAGACCTGAAAGAGCTAACCAAGAATGTAAATTTGCAGGTAGTAGAAGCCAATGGATTACAGATGCCAATCACGGACGCTTCAGTTGCTGGTATGGTTTCCGGCAATCTCATAAATTTTCCCAATGCTGAGATGAAACTCGAGGAACAGGCGAACCGCTTGATTGAAGAGACATATCGCATACTTCGTCCCGGTGGGTTTATTCTTCTTTCGAGCTTCGGTTACAACATTGAAGGGAAGGATGAGGAGGGGCGGAATGTATATAATAACGAATTAAAAAAAGAAGACTTATTAACTTTGAAGCGAACGGAAGAAATTTTGGTATCCAAAGGTTTTACAGATGTAGCAGAATTGGATATTGATCCGGAAAATGAAGCAATTATCAATAAGGGCTACAAATCTCTGCCCGAAGAGCGAGGCGGATTTATCGCGTATAAACCGCGCCATTGAGGGAATACGTATTTTAATACATACCTGACAAAACTCTCTCTCGATATTGATGGGGCGGTGGATCGACCTGTCAAAATTCCTCCCTTCATGACACCCCAACATTCTCAAGTATGTTGGTATGTCCTAAAACCTTATACTCATTATTTCGTTCAATCACGTCTTACTCTCATGTTCTTGAGAACATTGGAGTAGTGAATAAAGAAAATGGAAAAAGAAAAGGGGTCTATCCTTCGTTAAAGCTATGAATAGAAAAGGGGTCAGGTACCTTTTTGATAATTACGTAATTAATTACGTACATGACAAAACTCTCTCTCGCTGGGGCTGGGGCAGAGAAGAAATGAGAAAATAAAAAAAGACCCGCGAGTCTCTCTTGTTGCTCTATGGCAAAGACATGCGAAAAAAGCAACCCGTATAACGATATTGAAGCCAATGATTTTCTTGAAAGCATACGAGAAATTGTTACCTCAATTATAGAGAAAAAACGCCAAAAAAGCAAGAAATTTTGCTGACGTATGTAAGCAAGATTTTGGCTCTATAAAGCAAAAAACTATAGTATTGACATATAGTATACTCAGGAGTATACTAATCATGAGTATATTATCGAAAACCACCATTGTAACTACCATGCAAGATACTTATGAGTATGAAATTCATCAATCGGGCAACTGAGCTTGTAGCACTGAATGAGAAATGGAAATCCGGACGTTCCCAACTTTTCATAATTTATGGAAAGCGCCGAGTCGGAAAGACCGAACTTATGAAACAGTTCGGTAAGAAAAAACCATTTCTTTATTTTCTTGCAGACAAGCGCAGCCAATTAGAACAGCTCAAAGAGTTGGGACGTATCGCTGGGGAATTTTTCGATGACACTATCCTCGCAAAAAGAGGATTTACTGATTGGGTCGAGGCGTTTCAGTATTTCAAGGATTCGAAAAAACGATTTGTCTTTGTCATAGACGAGTACCCGTATCTGGTAGAATCGGACAAGGCGACGAGTTCACTGTTTCAGAAGGGCTGGGATACATATCTGAAAGACACGGGAATCTTTCTTCTTTTATCTGGCTCGAGCATCGCTATGATGGAATCGGAAACGCTTATTCAGAAGTCGCCGCTGTTCGGCCGGCGTACGGGACAGCTTCTGGTCGAGCCGCTTACGTTCGGACAGGCTCGGAAATTTTATCCGAAGAAGCCATTTCATGAGTTTATGCAATTTTATGCGATTACTGGCGGGATGCCGGCGTACCTCTTGCAGATGAATCCTGATCTTTCTCTGGAAGAAAACATTATGGCGCGGATTTTTCCTCCGACGGAATTCCTTTTTAATGAGATTGAATTCACTCTGAAAGAAGAACTGAGGGAACCGAAAAATTATTTGGCTATTTTGCGGGCTATTTCCTGGGGGAAGCGGAAGTTCGGAGAAATCGGCAATGACACGGGATTACCGAAGAATGTGCTTACAAAATATCTGAGCGTGCTTGAGCATCTTCACCTGATCGAAAAAGAAGTGCCAATAACGGAGTCCAACAAAGGGAAATCCCGCAAGGGGCTGTATCGGATTACCGACAACTTCTTCCGGTTCTGGTTTCAGTTCGTGTATCCGTACAAGAGCGAGCTGCAGATCGGAAGAACAGAGGAAATATTGGCCAGATACAAGGTGTGTGCATCTTCGCTTGAGGCGGTAGTATATGAACGAGTTTGCTGCGAGCTGTTGCGGAGTTTTGAAAAGAATATATTTTTGTTTGATCGCATTGGCCGATGGTGGGAAGGAAATACAGAGATTGATATCGTGGGTTTGAACGAGAAAAAAAAGCAGATTGTTTTCGGTGAATGCAAGTGGTCAGCAAAGTCTGTCGGAACGAATATTTATACTGATCTCAAGAAGAAAGCGGCGACTGTCCAATGGGAACGAGGAAAAAGAAAAGAGTTTTTTATCCTTTTCAGCAAAAGCGGATTCACTGAGGATATGAGACGGTTGGCAAAAAAAGAGAATGTTTTTCTTGTTTATGGAGATAAACTTCTGAGGAAGTGAAAATAAACGAGATGCCTTTTTAGAGAAAACCGAGAGACTCAAAAAATGACAAAACTCTATCTCGATGAGGTGCTGGCAGGGAAGGTCAGTACTCCTTCTCCTTTTAGGCTATCTCGTTTTAATATTACTGTTGCTTACTACAAAGGAGGCTTTACAATAAGTATTTTTTGTTGTATCATTTCCGTTCGTCCTCGTTTAGACAATGATATATCAAGGATTAAGTCAATCTGTTATTAATTAACCCCTCAGTCTCGAAGACGAGACAGCTCCCCTTGGCAGGGGAGCAGGGAGAGAGATTTCATGCTGCTCACGTATGTTGACTTTAAAGAATGTCAGGAAAACTTTCGGAACGGTGCGTGTCCTGGACAAGGTCTCTTTCTCGGTGGGCGAGGGTCAAAAAATCGCTTTGGTCGGACAAAACGGCGTGGGCAAGTCGACCCTTCTCAAGATCATCGCTGGTTTGGAGTCTGCCGATAAGGGAGAGGTGATGAAGCCCAATCGGATACTGATCGGTTATCTCCCGCAGGAAGCTATCGTAAAATCGGAAGAAACCCTCCTTCACTATCTACGCCGGATGACGGGACTCACAGATCTCGAAAATGAGATGGCGGTATTGGAACCGCATTTGGATGAAAAAAAGATTTTGGAACAGTATGAGGTGTTCAGAGCGGGCTATGAGAGATTGGGCGGGGATGATTTTACGCGCAAGGCCAAAGGGGTACTCGAAGGGCTCGGGCTCTCGCACATCAAGCTGGAGCGTCTCGTTTCTGAACTGTCCGGAGGGGAGAAACGCAAGGCGGCGCTTGCGGGGGTGCTGCTCCGCGGCGTCGATGTGCTTTTGCTCGATGAGCCGACGAACAATCTCGATCTGCCGGCGCTCTGCTGGTTGGAACGTTATCTCAAGCGCTCTCCCGCTACTTGTATCATCGCTTCCCACGATCGGCGTTTTCTCGATAATGTCGTAAAAAAAGTGCTGGAGATCGATTGGTACAAGCGGAGTGTCGTGATGTATACCGGAGGGTGGAGCGCTTTTGCCGAAATGAAAGCCCATGCCATCCGCAAGCACAAAGAAGAGTATCGGGCGCAAGAAGAAGAGCGGGAGCGGCTGCTCGTTTCTATCGGACAAAAAATGGATTGGGTCGGACGGGTCAAGAATCGCAAAGCGCCGGATCATGACAAGCTCACTTCCAATTTCAAAAAAGAACGGGCTACCAAAAAATTCACCACTTCGGCCAAAGCCATGGAAGAAAGACAGAAGCGCTTGAACAAGGTGGAGCGGCCGCTTGTGCGTGACCCGCTCATTATTCCGCTCGAATCTCAAGGAGGAGTTCTCAAAAATAGCATTGTTCTCAAAAAGGTTCGTTTCGGTTATCGTGCCTGCAGGAGCTACGTCGAAAGCGTTGCCCGCCCGCATCGATACGCGAAGCGTTTCGGGCAGGCTGGCGGGTCAGGCGGTTTTCAGGGTGGTCCGGTTGACTTGAAAATAACCTTTGGAAGCCGTTTGGTTATCCTCGGTAACAATGGCGCCGGTAAATCGACCCTGCTCAAAACGATTGCAGGAGTTCTCCCGCCGCTTTCCGGAAAAAGAGTGTGCGGAGAGAAACTGGTTTTTGGGTACCTGATGCAGGAGCATGAGAATATATCTTTGGCAATCACCCCGTATGAACTTTTCAAAAGGCGTTTGGATGTCTACGATCGCGACATCATCGCCCGGCATCTCTCGCAGTTCCAGTTCGCACCGGATGTCTTGAACGACAAGATCGCTGGCTTGAGCCCGGGAGAGCGGGTGCGCCTCATATTCGCGCTCCTTTCCACGCTGGGGGCCAATGTGCTCATCCTCGACGAGCCGACCAATCATCTGGATCTCGAGGCTATCGAAGCGCTGGAAGAGGCGCTGGACGGGTACGGCGGGACAATCCTTCTCGTGACTCACGACCGGCGCTTCTTGGAACGCATCCGGCTGACGCAGAATTTCATCTTGGAAAATGGCAAGCTGGCTTCGATCGAAAACTACGCGGCGTATGCGAAAAAAATGATGCCGCAGATAACGCGTGTCCTGAGGCGTCTCGCCCCAGTTGCCTAAAAAAGGCTTTTGGTTGTCTTTCAGAGGACTTTCCGATATACTTTACAAATATGAGGCAACACATAAAAAAACGCTTCCATTTTGCGGGAGTGCTCTTGCTTGGTTTGGTTTGCGGCATCATCGCCTACCCTCAGGCGGTCAGATTTATTCCACCGCTTTTTCAGGCTATAGAGAAATTGAAAGTGAACGAGGGTTTGGATTTACAGGGCGGGATTCATCTGGAGTACAAGGCGGATATGTCGCAAGTGCCCAGTGAAAAAGTAAACGACGCGCTGGCTGCTGCGGAAGCCGTGATCGAGCGGCGGGTGAATGCTTTCGGGGTGGGCGAACCGCTCGTCCAGCTTTCGCGCTCGGGGACGGAGCGGCGCATCATCGTCGAATTGCCGGGCATCAAAGACATCGAGCAAGCCAAGAAAATGATCAAGGAAACGCCATTCCTCGAATTTCGCGAGCTGGCTGACCCGGAGGCGGCAAAACCGTTCGATGAGATGAATGGTCAAACCAAGTTACAGGCACAGACTATTTTGGAGCGAGCCACGAAGGGTGAAGATTTCAGCGCGTTGGCCAAAGAATTTACCCAGGATCCATCGCTCAAAGATACAGGGGGCGATTTGGGATTTGCCAAGAAGGGGACGTATGTGCCTGAGTTCGATGCGATTGTATTTGATCCCAACTTCAAATCAGGAGAAGTA
This sequence comes from Candidatus Moranbacteria bacterium RIFCSPLOWO2_12_FULL_48_12, assembly GCA_001784735.1. Classification (GTDB taxonomy): domain Bacteria; phylum Patescibacteriota; class Minisyncoccia; order Moranbacterales; family UBA1568; genus UBA1568. The sequence goes on along the minus strand of MFSB01000054.1, from coordinate 18,075 downwards.
TGGCCAAACCTTGTGGAAAGTCAATACGGTTGGCATATAATCAAAAAGATCGAGGAACGGCCTGCCTCGTCTTTGTCTCAGCAAGGCGGGCCTGCCTCGGCGTCAGACGGGGGTGATGGAGATAACCGCGAGGTGCATGCGGCCAATATTCTTTTTATGAAGCGGTCCATCGATCAGTACCCGGATCTCATGTGGGTGGCGACGGGCTTGACTGGAAAAAATTTGAAGAGCGCCAGCGTCGATTACCAGAGCCAGGGTGTGGGTTCGCCGCAGGTGGCGCTCCAATTCGATAGCGAGGGGACGAAGCTGTTTGCGGAAATTACCAAGCGCAACCTCGGGAAACCGGTAGCCATTCTTCTCGATAAGGAAATTATCAGCCAGCCGACAGTTCAGAATGAGATTGTCGGCGGCCAGGCGGTCATCACCGGCAACTTCACGATGCAAGAGGCGAACAATCTTGTGAAACGGCTCAATGAAGGTGCACTGCCGGTGCCCATTATCCTTGTGTCGCAGCAGAGCGTGGATGCGAGCTTGGGCCAGAGCGCGCTCAAGGAAAGCCTGCTGGCCGGGCTCGTCGGTCTCGGAGCAGTGGCGGTATTTATGATGCTTTACTATCGTCTGCTGGGTGTCGTGGCGGTCGTGGCGCTCCTTCTCTATTCGGCGATGCTCCTCACCATTTTCAAGCTTTCTGTTTTTACGCCGTTTGCCATTACGGTGACTCTGCCTGGCATTGCCGGATTCATCCTTTCGATCGGTATCGCCGTCGATGCCAATGTGCTTATTTTTGAACGGACACGCGAGGAACTTTCCTATGGCAAAAATGTTTTCAAATCACTCGCGGAAGGGTTTCGGCGGGCCTGGCCGAGTATCCGCGATGGGCACGTTTCGACGCTTATCACGACGGTCATATTGATGGCTTTCGGTACCGGATTCGTGAAGGGATTCGCGGTCATTCTGGCGCTCGGTGTGCTTCTCTCGCTTTTCACCGCGGTAGTGCTGGTGAGAGTCTCAGTCATGTTTATGGCCGGGGAGTGGATGGAACGGCATCCAAAACTGCTTGTCTCTCCTAAAAAACTCTTGGAATAAAACTTATATGTTTGGATTTTCCCAAGTCGTAAGTCGTAAGTCGCCCGCCTTGATGAGTCGGCGAGGCAGGTAAGTCGTTCGTCAGTATTTATGTTGCAGATCATCCAGAAGAGAAAATATGCGTATCTTTTTTCCGGGATACTGACCACGGCGAGTTTGGTATTGCTTATGAGCTGGGGGCTGAAACTGGGCATCGATTTCAAGGGAGGGACCTTGATGGAAGTGCAGTTCTCTCGAGATCCTGTGCCGCAAGTATCCGAAGTAGAGAAGTCCTTCGCGGATCTTTCGCTGCAAAGCCTGACCGTCCAGGCCACGGACAATCGCGGGATGCTCCTTCGGTACCTCGCGTCTGATGAGAATGCCAATGATCGGGTTTTGAAAAACTTGCAGTCATTTGATCCCAGTGTCGTGCAATTGCGCACGGATTTTATCGGCG
>MFSB01000054.1:0-16533 GCA_001784735.1 Candidatus Moranbacteria bacterium RIFCSPLOWO2_12_FULL_48_12 | reverse complement strand
AAAAGGAATGCATTGACCGGCATCGTGCTCTCTGTCCTCTGTATCGCTCTTTATATCGCGTGGGCGTTCCGCCGCGTATCCGGAGCGGTGACGTCGTGGGAATATGGCCTGGGAGCTGTCATCGCGCTGGCGCATGATATCATTGTAGTTATCGGCATCTTCGTTCTTTTGGGGAGGTATTATAATATCGAAGTGGGCGTGCCGTTCATCGCCGCGCTTTTGACCATCTTGGGCTACTCCGTGAATGATACCATCGTGGTGTATGATCGGGTGCGCGAGAATCTGCTCCGTTCGCAGAGAAAAGAAGATTTCGAAATCACTGTCAACCGCTCCCTCAATGAAACGCTCGGCCGCTCCATCAATACCTCGCTCACAGTCATTATCACCCTCTTCGCCATCACGATTTTCGGGGGAGACAGCATCCGGTATTTCGGTCTCGCCCTTCTCATCGGTGTCATCTTTGGAACGTATTCTTCCATCTATGTGGCTTCCGCTCTCTTGGTTACGCGGTATAAGATGAAGACGAAGTAAATGGAAAATGTAAATATCAAAAATAAAAATGACAATGCAAAATATGAAATGTTTGAAATACAAAATGGTCCTAAGGTTTGTTCATTTTTATTTTTAGATTGTAATTTTGCATTTTGATTTTTCAATTTTAAATTTATGCGGTGGAATCCATTTAAAAAAAATGATGCGGATGGAGAGGATAGCCTCCCGACTATTCCTGGGATGAAGAATTCTAAGGATATGAATATGTTCCAGCGTTTCGCCATGCGGCGGCTGATGAAGATGAGTCCGGCTGATCGCGAGAAGGCGATCAGGAAATCTATGACGCCCAAGAATATAGAGAAAAACAAAGGCGAGATTCTCTCGTCGCTCGAAGCCATGCGCAAGTCCGGCCAGATTTCCGATGACCAGTATAGGCTCACAAAATCTAAATTAGGGTTAAAGTAAATTTCTATGAAAGGAATTTTGGAAATGAGAGGAGTGGGGAAGATTCCACGCAAACAAGAATTGCCACAGCAAGAAGATAAGCGGAGGCAGGACATTCTTGAGGCCGTTTTGGAAGAAAGAAAAAAAATAATGATAGCGGATTCTGAAGAAGATTTTGAACACCGAGAAATTCTTTTGGAAGTTGCAATGAGAAAACGTCAAGATATTGATTATCTATTGTTCCTCAAAATGAAAAGAGAAGGGATTTTTAAAATGTTACAATAAATATATGCCGGAGAGTGGAAAACAAATTGACGACCTTTTGAGTAGAGGAGTGGCAGAAGTCATTGATCGTGAACATCTCAAAAAAAGATTGCTTTCTGGGGAAAAATTACGCATCAAGTTCGGCATCGACCCGACCAGCCCCAGTATCCATCTGGGGCGCGCGGTGGTGCTCCTCAAACTGCGAGATTTCCAAGAGCTGGGGCATACGATCGTGCTTATTGTGGGAGATTTTACCGGTGTCATCGGCGACACGTCAGACAAGGAGAGCGAGCGCCCCATGCTCTCCGAAGATACGATTGAAAAGAATATGAAAACATATACCCAGCAACTGGCAGCGCTCATCGATCTGTCCAAAGCAGAAATACACTATAATTCTACCTGGCTGGAAAAACTGGGTTATGAAGACATCGGTAAGCAGGCCAATTTATTTTCTCTGGCGGAGTTTATCGCGCGGGAAAACATCAAGAAGCGTTTGGACGGAGGCAAGCGCGTGTCGCTCCGGGAAGTGCTCTATCCCTTGATGCAGGGGTTCGACAGTATTGCGGTGAATGCGGACGTGGAACTGGGGGGTACTGATCAGCGTTTCAATCTATTGGCTGGTCGGCGTCTGCAGGAAGCTCACGGAGAGAAGCCGCAAGATATCCTGATGACCAATCTCATTCTCGGCACGGACGGTCGCAAGATGAGTTCGAGCTATGGAAATACCATCAATCTTTTCGATGCATCGAATGATATGTTCGGCAAAGTGATGAGCATCCCGGATGAACAGATCGTCGCATACCTCATCCACTGCACGCGCCTGCCTGTGAAAACTGTCACAAAAGTCAAGACTGATATGCAAAAAGGAACGCTGAATCCGCGCGATGCCAAAATAAGATTGGCCAAAGAGATCGTGACGCTCTATCACGGTGATAAAAAAGCGGGAGAGGCGGAACAATATTTCATAGAAACTTTTTCCAAGAAACAAATTCCGGAAGATGCCCGTCCATCGCAGGCACCTTCTCTTGGCTTGACTTTAGCGGAGTTTATGGTCGCTGAGGGACTGGCGAAGAGCAAGACTGATGCCCGCAGAAAAATTGAGCAGGGGGGGGTCGAGCTCGACGGCCAAAAGATCACCGACTGGCAGATAACACTGGATGGCAGTTATGCTGGCAAGGTTTTGAAAGTGGGGAAAAAAGATTTCGTGAAAATTTAGTATGCTTTTTTCCGATGATGTTATTTCTTCTTTGCAATTAGGAAAACTGGCTGTCATTCCGACAGACACATTGTATGGTATCGTGTGCAGCGCGCGCGATAAGGAAGCAGTGGAAAAACTCTATCATCTCCGGGGGCGTGATGCGGCCAAGCCGTGTATTATCCTTATTGCGGATATTTCTGGACTCAAGGAATTCGGTATTGTTTTGAGTGAGGCTGATGAAAAGACTTTGCATAAAGTCTGGCCGGGAAAGGTTAGTGTGGTTTTTGATTGTCTGGGAGATGAGTGGGTACATCTCCACAGAGGTGGGACGAAGACACTAGCGTTCCGCGTGCCGGATGATGAAGGGTTACGTAATCTGTTACATAACACCGGACCGCTCTCGGCTCCCAGTGCCAATCTGGAAGGTCAGCCGCCTGCTCACACTACAGCGGAGGCCAAAAACTCTTTTGGTGATCAAGTGGCTCTATATGTAGATGGTGGTCATCGGGAGAGTCTTCCCTCGACCGTGGCGCGTTTGCATGACGGCGTTTGGAAAGTGCTCCGTCAAGGTGAAATAATACTTTGACTGCAGATGTTATTTTCGGTACAATAAACCCAGCACCTATTTTGCCAGTATAAATAACGACTTACGTTTGCTTTCACTTTATATTTCTTTGAAATGGCGACGCTGATCCGAATAGGATCGGGCTATTCGCCCGCGCGGCGCACCTAAAATAATGGCAAAATAGGTGCTGGGTAAAGCCATTACTGAAAATTGTTTGACTATGTTGCAAGAACGTATTACTCAGATCAAAGAAGAGGGAGAAAAAGCCTTGCAAGCCGTCAAAACGACGGCAGAATTAGAAGTGTGGGAAGTGAAGTATCTTGGTCGGAAGAGCGAATTGAATGATATTCTGAAAGGTCTGAAGGATCTGACTCCGGAAGAAAAACGCGTCGTAGGGCCGCTCGGCAATGCCGCCAAACAAGCTCTTTTTACAGCTTTCGAGAAAGCCCAGGGGACACTGCTTGAAAAAAGCAGCGACTTCGAAAAAGAACGCATCGATGTGACAGCGCCTGGCGTGCCTGCGCCAGTCGGCCATACGCACCCGATCACTATTGTCGAGAATGAGATCCAGGATATTTTTACGTCGCTCGGGTTCGCCGTGGCGGATGGTCCGGAAGTGGAAAATGAACATTATAATTTTGATGCCCTCAATTTTCCCAAAGATCATCCCGCTCGGGATATGCAGGATACGTTTTGGCTTGCCTCGCTGAATCCGCCAGCTGGCGGAGAAGGCGGGTTTGAGGAAAATAAAAAAAGCAAAGAAAAATATTTGCCTCGTACCCATACGTCCAATGTGCAGGTACGCTACATGGAAACACATACGCCGCCTTTTCGTATAATCATACCTGGACGGACTTTCCGTAATGAGGCAACTGATGCGACACATGAGCATACATTCCATCAATTCGAATGTTTGATGGTGGGTGTAGCGGATGAAGTCAGTGTGGCAACATTCAAATATGTTGCAGAAACTTTTTTTGAGCAATTTTTCGGCAAGCAAGTGAATGTCCGTTTGCGGCCGGGCTTTTTTCCGTTTACGGAACCATCGTTTGAATTCGATATCAGCTGTTCCATTTGTGACGGGAAGGGCTGTCCGACGTGCAAGCAATCCGGCTGGATCGAGCTCGGCGGGGCCGGCATGGTGAATCAGAGAGTTTTCGAGGCGGCGGGTTATCCGCGCGGGAAGTATCAGGGTTTCGCTTGGGGATTCGGTATGACGCGCCTGGCGATGATGAAATACAAGATCAGCGATATCCGCCTTTTGATGAGCGGCGATTTGCGGTTTATCCGCCAGTTTTAAAATACAAATAAACACCAATACTCCACCAATGGACACGAATACAACTCAAAAACAAGACACTGAGTTATTATATCGAACTCATTTAACATTAATCCTGTTCTGTCATTCCGGGCTTGACCCGGAATCCAGTAGATGAGCCATAAGCATTAAGCTGGATTCCCGCCTGCGCGGGAATGACAAGCGGCTAAAGTTTTCGTGATATAAAGGCTTATAATAGAGACAAAAGAGAGATTAATTTAAATCACCTCATCCAGAAAGGATAGTAAGATAAAATTATTTGTGATCATTAGTGGGTAATTTGCGTAATTAGTGACCCAATGAAATACAGTTACAATTGGTTGAAAGAATTATCCGGGACCAAGAAATCCCCAGAACAGCTGGCGGAACTTTTGATGACGCACGCGTTCGAGGTGGAGAGTGTGGAAAAGTATGTGCACGGGCTTGATGGCATTGTCGTTGGCAAGGTGCTGAAACTTGAAAAACATCCCAATGCGGACAAACTACGCGTAGCGGAAGTGGCAGTCAAAAAAAACGATATTCGTCAGATCGTGTGCGGCGCACCCAATGTGGCTGTCGGGCAGAAAGTGGTAATAGCGTTGCCAGGAATAAAACTTCCCAATGGTGTTGAGATCAAAGTCGTAGAAATCCGCGGCGTAGAATCGCGCGGCATGATCTGTTCGGCGAAGGAATTGGATCTTGGCGATGATCAGGATGGCATTCTTGTTCTACCAGATGATACACCGATGGGTGTTTCTTTCGCAAAATATTTCGGACTGGAAGACAGCATCCTGGACGTGAAGATCCTGCCGGATCGCGGATCAGATGCGCTCTCGTATCAGGGACTAGCCCGCGAAATCGCGGCTCTGGACGGCCTTTCGGCATCGTTTCTCCTCAAGCAAACGAAACCGATCAAGGTCTCTGGTACCAATCATGCTCCGCACATAATGATTGATGATAAACGAGATTGTTTGCGCTATGTAGGCGTTGCATTTGAAAATATTGCTCTCTCTCAATCACCGTTGTGGTTGAAAACGAAACTGGTGCTTTCGGGACTTCGTCCCATCAATAATATTGTTGATATAACCAATTATCTGATGCTCCTTACCGGTCAGCCGATGCATGCGTTCGATGCGGACAAAATTACCGGTACGGTGACGATCCGCCTCGCGAAGAAAGGTGAACAATTGATACTTCTCACAGGAGAATTGAAGACCCTTTCTTCGGAAGATGTGGTCATAGCTGATGACAAGGAGGCGCTGGCGCTGGCCGGAGTGATGGGAGGAGTCGTTTCGGCTGTGACGAAAGAGACAAAAAATATCTTTTTGGAAATCGCCACATTCGAAGGGGCGACGATCCGGCGGACGAAAACGCGCTACAATCTTCCCACTGATGCCAGTTATCGTTTCGAGCGCGGTCTTGATCCGAATCTGCCGAGTGAAGCGGCGCGGGATGCTGTAGCGCTCATCACATCTCTCACAGGAGGAACATTTATCGGTATGCGCGATGTGTATCCGCAGGCGGCCAAAGAGACGAAAATTAAACTGACGCTCTCTCGCGTGGAAAATGTTTTGGGAAGAAAAATCCCTTTTGTGGAAGCGGCAAAGTATCTGACGCTCTTGGGATTGGCGGTAAGGAAGATTGCTGATAAGAAAACGCTGGAAGTGATCGTACCGACGCGGCGTCCGGATCTCCGTGACGAATGGGACTTGATCGAAGAGATCGGGCGGATGTACGGGTATGAAAAAATTGTTTCGGTCGCTCCAGTCTTGCCGCTTATGCCGGCGGTTCCGAATCCGGAAAAAATTTTTGAGCGGTGCACCAAAGAATATCTCGCCCATGCCGGTTTTGATGAGGTGATGACGTATTCGTTTTACGGGGAGAAAGAAATACGTGGTGCGCTTCTTCCCTTGGAACATCATCTGGAGCTGGCCAATCCTCTCAGTCCCGATCAGAAATTTCTGCGCATGACACTCTTTCCTCTCATGCTCCAGAAAGCCAAGGAAAACCTCCGCTCATTCAGTGCTTTTGATTTTTTCGAGTGGGGGAGCGTCTTTGTGAAGGGCAAGGCGGATGTACCGATTGAGTTCAAATCCCTCGGACTTATGACCGTGCTTCCGAAAAAGAACGACAAAGACGAGGCCTCGCCAAAGGCGGGCAAAGTCTCGGCGAGGACAGATGAACCATTCTATGCCATGAAAGGACGAGTAATGGCGTTGTTCGAAGCGCTGCATATCGATCAGGGAAAAATTTCTTGGGAATTGCCGGAAAAGTTTTCGGATATTCCGGTCTTGGCGATGCTTCATCCGACGCGGAGCGCCATTTTCGCCTATGACGGACAACCTTTTGGCGTGATAGGTGAGCTCCATCCGAGGACTCTCAAAGCCTTCGATCTTCCACCACGCGCTGCTGTCGCCGGATTTGTTGCCGAAGAACTGAAAAAACTTCAAAAGAAAGAAATTATTTTCACACCGCTTCAGAAATTCCCGTATGCTATTCGCGATATTTCTCTCACTTTTCCTGGAAAAGTGACCGTGAGCGAAGTCGAACGGTTATTGCGTGAAGCTGGAAAGCCGCTTCTCAAACACTACGAACTTTTTGATGTGTACGAGCAGGATGGAGAAAAAAGCCTGGCCTTTCACCTTTCCTTCGGAGCGGACGATCGCACGCTTTCCAGCGAGGAAATGGATATTACCTTTGACAGGATAGTAGCTCTCGCTAAAGAGCGATTTGAGGCTCGGTTGAGGGATTGATACCATCTGTGGCTTGATTTATGCGTTGGAATATGCTATAATTAGACGTTTCTCGTTTTTTCCCAAAACAGATTGGATTGTCGCTTTCTGCACTTGTGCAGTGAGAGGAAAGTCCGGACACTCCCCAGCCGTAGTTTTGAAGGTTGAAAAAGTCGATTATCAAAACTACGGCTGGGAGCCAGGTAGCGGGTAACTCCCGTCTCCAGCCGTAGTTTTGTAACGGGTATGGTACAAGGTACCTTTTTCAAAACTACGGCTGGATGAGGTGCGAGCAGAGACGCTATGCGACGAAAGAAGCATAGGCGTTCCTTAGCAATAAGGAGCGTAGCCACGAGGAGCGCAAGCTCTTTTCGTGGGTGAAACGGCTAAACCCTTACTTGAGTGCAAGGTCGTGTCCAGCTGTAGTTTTACTGCGTACGTTTTGAAGCTCTTATAATATTTGATGTGGAAAGTTACGTTTGTGAGAGTAAACATTTTCAGTAAAACTACGGCTGGAAGAACCGCAAAGATCTTGCCGGCAACGGCAAGGCAAGAGAAATGACGATCGTTTATCCTCCGTCGCGTAAAGCTATGGCGGATGAAACAGAATCCGGCTTATAAATCTGTTTTGGGAAAAAATTGGAAACATTCCTTTTGATACTCGCCCCGTTAGAATTCTTGGGGCTATACATTCTCACTCTGATTATTTATGATGAATATAGTTACTGCTGAAAATTTTTACGTCATAACTCACTAATTCTAACGGGGTGAAACGTTCAGAAATATTCTTCAGCGCCATCCAAGTCCCGGTTGATTTCATGATGATTCTTTTGGCGGCCGCTACCGCCTATTTTTTGCGCGGGATGCCACAGTTTCAGGCATACGTTTCCAAAGTGTTCAACCTGGCGTTTGAAGACTATATCCGTTTCGCTCTGACGGTGGCGCCGTTTTTTCTCCTTATTCTGGCAGTCGAGGGACTCTACAGTATGCGTGCCACGCGGCGTTTCTGGCAGGAAGCCTATGGCGTAATGAAATCCATCACATTCGGACTGATTATTCTCATCATTGCTGTGTTTCTCAATCGCGAATGGTTTTCCTCGCGCTTCGTCATCCTGGTCGGATGGATGCTGGCGGTATCCTATGTGGTGGCGGCTCGCTATATCATCCAGCGTATCCAGAAATGGCTCCTCGTCCACAAGGGGACGGGCATCCATCGCGTGCTCCTCATCGGATACAACGACAAGATGAAAAAAATGCGGAGACTCCTTACGCAAAACAAGGAGCTCGGCTATCGCGTGGTGGATCAGATCGATGACGCCAGCATCTCGCATATCAAGAATATCCGCGCGGCCCGCGGCATCGATGAGATCATTATCGGCGATCCGTCGCTGACTGATGATGAGCAGGAGAAGCTTTTCGATTTCTGCGAGATCAACAATATCGTCTATCGTTACTTTCCGACGACGCTGCAGACCACGCATTTTTCGATGCGAATATGGAACGGCGAACCGATCATCGAATTCCAGCATACGCCGCTCGACGGGTGGGGCCGGGTGATGAAACGGATCTACGATCTGGTGGCCGGTTTTTTCCTGACCGTGCTTTTTTCGCCGCTCATGCTCATGATCGCGCTCCTTATCAAGCTCGAGGATCCGGACGGCCCGATCATCTACAAGAATGAGCGCATCGGCGAGAATGGCAGGAAATTTTTTGTCTACAAATTCCGCTATATGCAGTGGAAATACTGTATTACCAAAGAAAACCCGGAGCTCAAGGATGCCGTCGCTTTAGAAAAAGAGCTTATTGAAGAGCGTAATGTCCGCCAGGGCGATGTGCTCTACAAGATCAAAGATGATCCGCGCAAGATGTGGATCGGCGCCATCATCGAACGTTATTCGCTCGACGAACTGCCGCAGTTTTTCAATGTTCTGAAAGGCGAGATGAGCCTGGTGGGACCACGTCCGCATCAGGAGCGCGAGGTCAATCGCTATTCGGAGTATCATCGCCGTCTGCTCACCATCCGGCCGGGGGTGACCGGGATGGCTCAGGTTTCCGGACGTTCCGACCTGGCTTTCGAAAACGAATTTCATTTGGACGTTTTCTATATCGAGAATTGGTCGCTCTGGCTGGATATCCTCATCTGTCTCAAGACCGCCAAAGTCCTTCTCCGCCGCCGCAAGAACAACGGGAAGTAAAAAACATTGACATCTTGAAAAAACCCCTCGCAATGATGGGTTTTTGTGGTAAAATAAAGGGGTAATTAGTTAAGAGAAAAATATGATTGATTCTATAGGACTTGGAGATTTTCTTACAAATATAGTTATTGGGACTTCCTTGCTGTTATCTGTTGGCATTTTTCTTTTCCTTGTGAGAAAACAGAAAAACATCTCTTGGATTTGGTTATCTTGTTCCTTGAACGCTGTTTCATTCCTTTATTTTATGGGGAGTGCATCTTACATTGTTTCTATATTCAATATCTTTATCTGGCCGATCATAAACATTATTCTCATTTTTTATTATGTCAGGAAGAAGAATCAGTAAGCGATACTTCCTCGTATTTTTTCTCGTCTTCTCTCTCGTCTTCTCACCGATCGACCTTTTCTTCCTCGCAAATAGCTCATCCGCGGAAGCCGCAGATCTGATGATAGAAGCAGATACCGAGTGGTCTGGAGTGCAGACGATTTCAGGATATGCGTCCGTAGCATCCGGCATAACGCTGACGATCAAAAAAGGCGCTGTCATCGAGTTTGAGGGGCAATCCACGCTGGATGTTTCCGGCAGTCTCGTGGTCGAAGGAACGCCGAGCGAACCTGTTGTCTTTAGAAAAAAGAATAGCGGTAACCCAGATGATAGCTACAGCATTACCTCTTCTGGCAATATATACGCCAGAAATATAGATGTGTCCGGCGGCGGCAGCATTTCCGAGGTTTTTATGGTTGAGAAAAATCGGCAGCGCTCATTTTTTCAATATGTGAATGCCTTTTGGATGTATAGCGGAGCATTCGGTGCGCAGGGAGGAGGAACGTTAGATATCGAGGGAGCGAATTTTCATGATAATGCTCTTGCCGTATATACCGATCAAGATTCTTACGATAAGACAAAAGTGTGGAGATCGAAATTTTCAGGCAATACTTTCGATTTTGTAAGCGCGTATAATTCTGGAGCAGACAGCTCTGATATCCGATATAACTGGTGGGAGAGTGCGGATGGTCCGGAGCTTTGTATCAATCCGGATGAATGCGAGCCTTGGCAGACGTATAAAAAAGTGCTTGGAAAAGCAGATGTTTCTGATTGGGCGAGAGGAGAAAATTTCAAAGACCCGGTCGTGGTCATACCGGGCATTATGGGTTCATGGAAGATGACTCAGAAAAGCGATCTAGAACTTGACCCCGTTCTGGGAACCTATGATGAACTTTTAGAAACACTTGATGAAAACGGCTATACATTAGGAACAAGTCTTTTCCCGTTTCCGTACGAATGGCATTACAGCAATATTGAATCAGCAAAACTTTTGAGGACAAAGATTGATGAGGTAAAAGCGCAGACAAAATGGCCGAGAGTCGATGTCGTGGCGCATTCGATGGGTGGATTGATAGCGCGCGAATATATCGGAACATTGGATGGCGGGAGCAGCGTTGATCAGCTCATTACGCTTGGAACGCCGCATGATGGGTCGCCAAAAAGTTATTTGACGTGGGAAGGTGGAGACTTTGGTGTGAAGTTGAGAGATTTTCTGTTGGAAAAAATCTTTCAACAGGAAGCTGAAGAAAATGGATATCAGAGTATTTTCGAATATATTCGAAAAGCGCCCATTCCTTCTGTGAAGGAGCTTCTTCCGGTGTATTCTTATCTTCGTGACAAGGAATCAGATGTATTGCGGACATATCCAAATTTGTATCCTACCAATACGTTTCTTCAAAACCTGAAAACCGCAACGAATATCAACCGACTTATTCCAGTCGCTTTCACCAACGTCGTCGGGAAGACGAATGACAATGATACGATAGAAAAGATCCGTGTCGATGGAGCATCTATTGAGCTTCTCAGTGACCCGGAAGCGATAGTATTGTGGGGACATGGAAAGCCAGACGGATATGATGACTTGTTGGGAGGAGATCGAGGGCTTGAGCTTGGAATCGGCGATGGTACCGTTCCTATCGATTCCGCAAAGAATATTACGGCTGACGAGACTATAGAAATTGAAAGTAATCATTCTGATCTTCCCTCTGCTGCGGCAAAAACGGCATTCAGAATACTGGCTGGATCAGATGTGGTGTCTACTGTTCCGTCACTGTCAATTCCTACGTCCCTTTTGCTTTTTATGCCTTTTTCCCCCATCGATGTCCAGGTCGTTTCTCCGTCCGGAAAGAGAGTGGGGAAAAATTTTGAAACCGGGGAAATTTTCAGTGAGATCGAAGGTGCGTACTATACCGGGTATGATACGCCCAATGAATTCATAACGATTCCCAATCCGGAGCAAGGGGAATACAAAATCCTTACCCAAGGGACGGGTGCTGGCGATTACCGCATCGAAGCCGTCAGTATTCAGGAGGACGCGGATGGTAAGGCGGAAGAAAAAGTCGCGACGTTTTCCGGTACGGCAGAGATGGGCAAAGAAAATGAAAATAGAGTGGAGATAGATGAAACAGGAGGAGTGGTGGTTGCAGATGATCAGGATAAGGTAGCACCCATTACTATGGCGGCTCTTTCCGGTGCCACGGGAAGCGACAATTGGTATATCGGGGATGCGGTGGTTACGCTCACTGCGACGGATAACGAAGGCGGCAGCGGAGTGGAAAAAACTGAATACTCCCTCGATAATGGCACGACGTGGAATATATATGCTAATCCATTGACAATCACTCAAGAGGGAACAAATATTATTCAGTATTTTTCAACAGACAAACAGGGGAATAAGGAAGAAACAAAGACAGAAACCGTCAAAATAGATAAAACCGCTCCTGAAGCGAAAATAACATTCAACCCGATCACGCAGAAGCTGGATATCATCGGTGCAGACAATCTTTCGCAGAATGTTTCTGTTGTAATCATAGCGAAGCCTGAAATGAATGTATCAGGAAAAAAAGTGAAAAAGATCAAGCCCTGGTTTTCTCGCTGGTTTCAGAAGAACCGGAAAAACCTTCCCGATATGCTCGCTACGCTGACTGATGCGGCCGGGCATACGACCAGTATCGCTTTTGAAAAAGCGAAAGACAGGAACGGGTATCTTTTCATGAGGATGAAGTCTGTCGCGTACGATGAGAGCGAGGTCATGCTTTCAGATGCGGCGGTGCAGTACAAATGGCGGATTGATCGGAAGCATCTGTATCGCCTGTTCGCATCGCATCTGGGGACCGTTTCAACGGACATCGAGTCCCACTATATTCCGAAAAGAAACGAAACCTGGATTATGGAAAGGCCGAGAGACCTGGCCGATGATGAGAAGGACGATGAGAGCGAGCGACGGCCTGTCCGAAAAAGATTATCAGGAATGGTTATCCCGTATCTGCAAACGGGGAAGGGAAGTATAACAGGAGGGTATTGAAAAACGATTGACAATCGTCTATTTACCGTCTATAATACGTCTATAGACTATAGGTAAAAACGTTATGTTTGAGCCACAATACTCGATTTCCAACCTGCTGTTATCCAATATAAAAAGGATAACTGAAATTATCGCTGATTTGAATAGTCGGAGTTTTTCGGGTATCGTTTTAGCAGAATTAGAAAAAAGAGCGAGAGAAATATCAGCTTTCTCCTCAACCAGCATTGAAGGAAATCCTCTGCCACTCACTGATGTCAAAAGGATTCTCAAGACCAGGCCGGAACATATCCGAGATAGTGAAAGAGAGGTCTTGAATTATAATAAAGCCCTGGTTGATTTGAATGATTCGATGAAGAACAAAAAACAAACTTTTGATTTGCCGCTTATTTTGAAAATTCAAAAAACCATTACGCAAGATTTGATTGAAGAATATCGCTCTGGAAAATTGAGACAAGAGCCGGTTTTCGTTAATAATCCAAAGACGCGCCAAACCGTTTACTTTCCGCCAGACCATCTTGAAGTATCGGGATTGATGAGTGAATTGTTTGATTATATAAAGAAGAATAAGAGTAGAATCGACCCGTTGATCTTAGCCGGTATTTTTCATAAACAATTCGTCATTATCCATCCTTTTATCGATGGCAATGGAAGAACGGCTCGTTTGGCTACGAAAGTCTTGTTAGCGAAGATGGGACTGGATACCTTCAACCTTTTCAGCTTTGAGAATTATTATAATCAGAATGTGAGTAAGTATTTTGAGCAGGTTGGCTTACTGGGGAATTATTATGATATCAAGGATTACATCGATTATACCTCTTGGCTAGAATATTTTACGGATGGCATTATTGATGAATTGCTTCGAGTTGAAAAAGAACTCAAGCGAGAAACTCTGTCTTCGAAGCAAGAGTTAGAAAATTATCATCAAAAAATTATTCGTTATATAGAAAAACACGGACGTTTGAATGCTCGTGGCTATGCGAAGTTGACTGATCGGGCAAAATCGACAAGAAGCGTTGATCTGAAAAATTTGGTAGGACTCGGCGTTATTGAAAAATTTGGCAAGGGTAGGGCGACATATTACAAGTTAAGAAAATAAAACCTATAAACTTGATTAACTTTATAAACTCAAAATTATGCTTCTCTTAAAATGGCTCGTGAGCGCGTTGGCGTTTCTGGCGTTGCCGTACATCATAGCGGGGATCAGTGTACAGGGTTTTGGGACGGCGCTCGTCTTGGCGCTCATGTGGGGGCTCGTCAATATCACCATCAAGCCGATACTGATGGTTCTGGCGCTTCCGTTCAATCTTCTGACATTTGGTATCTTTACCTTTGTTATCAATGGTTTTCTTCTGTGGCTTCTTGGGGGATTTGTGAAAGGGTTTGAAGTGCATGGTTTTTGGGTAGCTGTTCTCGGCGCCCTTATCCTTTCGGCTGTTAGCTCACTTACTCATTGGGTGCTTCACAAAAGCGAAATGTAGTCTTTGATCTGAAAACCACTATGGCGCGGTTTCTCTATAATTTTTATGCGGCAAAAATAAAGAAATACATCCCGCGAGGATGGTTTCGTTTTTATCACGCGAGCAGACGTCTCGCCTATATTCATCTGCCACAAGGGTCATCAAACTATGCGAGTAATGATCTGGAGAAATATTTCAGAAACAACAAGAGTAATCTGATTCATAAGGGCGAACACTACTTCGAGATTTATGACAGGCATTTTTCCCGTTTCAGAGGAAAGGATGTGGCTGTTTTGGAGATCGGGGTTTCTCATGGCGGATCTCTCCAGATGTGGAAGTATTATTTCGGAGAGCGGGCCAAAATTTTCGGCGTCGACAACAATCCGGAGTGCAAAAAATTCGAAGAGGAAAGAGTGAATATCTCTATCGGCTCGCAAGAAGACCGGAGTTTCTTGCAACGCCTGAAAAAAGAAATTCCCGAAGTAGACATTCTCATTGATGATGGCGGACACACGATGAACCAGCAGGTAGCGACGTTCGAAGAAATGTACGATCACGTGAAGGAGGACGGCGTCTATATTTGCGAAGACCTCAATACTTCCTATTGGAAAGAATACGGCGGCGGTTATAAAAAGCCGGGAACATTTATCGAATACAGCAAAAATTTTATCGATGCTTTGAACGCTTGGAATTCGCGGGATGAGAAGACGCTTCCGGTGAGCGAATTTACTCGTTCGACGAAGTCTCTGCATTTTTATGACAGCGTCTTGGTTATCGAAAAAGGGAAGAGAAACAAGCCGGTGCATCGTATGACGGGAACACCGTCGCTTTAATCTCAATTAGGGTCTAATTCCCCGCCGCTTGCGGCGAGTATCAAAGACAAATTTGTCAAAGATACCTCGCGGCTTGCCGCGAGGAGTATTCATTCGGAAATCTATTCTTCGGTTTTTGAACGGATAATCCAGAAAATGAGGGCGAAAGTGCCAAGGAGGAATGTTCCGAAGAGGAGCGTCAGTCCCCAGCCTTTGGCGAAATTGGGCTTGTACTGGGAAATACGGTCGTTGAGGCGGCCGAGGTCGCCGAGGAAACTCCCGGCAGTGTAGCCAGGACGCATCTGAAGCGTCCTATTTTCGTATACCCGGCTGTTTCCCTCGTTTATGTATGATTGACCCCGGAACTGCTCTCCTTCGCTTATAGCGAGGTATGGGCGCTCACTCCCTCGATCAATCGGTGAAAAATAGGTCACTTTGAAACAGTATTTTTCACCTGCCGAATCGGGGATGGCGGGGAAATTGAAACGATAGTAGATGTGCGGACTGGGAGTGAAAAAGTTGGCGCTTTGCCGGGCTAGGACATTCTCACAGGATGGATCCATCAGCTCAAAATCGATTCTTTCTCGGAGTATGAGGTCGAAGTTGCCGATGATAATCTTTATCTGGTTGAGATTGTTTTCTCTGGCAGTGAAGACTTGGGTGATGGGTTTTCCCGAGTCAAGCTTGGCTTTGCCGCTAGTACCGAGAAAGTTGTAGCCGGAGTCGGGGAAACTGAGAGTATTATAAAAAGAAATCATTATCAAAAGCAATCCGCCGACGAAAAGCAGTGTTAACCACCATCGTTCATTCTTTAATTTTTTACTGATATTCATAAATTTTTTTTCTGTCATCCTGAGCTTGCTCGCCTCGCCCGCCTAGACTCGGCGAGGCTGGCTGTAGTTATGGCAAAGCGGGTCGAAGGATCTACAAATAATATCTCGGAATAATCACGTTTATTATTGAATAGAGAGAAAGAAGGATCATTAGGAGAGCGAGGATTTTGAGGAGTATATGGAATTGCTTTTTGTTCCGAGTGAAGAATCCCAAACCGGTAACTATGAGCAGAATATGCGGGATGATATTCGGCAAGAAGTAACGACCCGGCGTACCGATAAGGATTTGTCCGGTAGCGTCGAAAACGCGCCAGTCATAGAAGCGGATAGCGAGCTGGAGCGCCAAGATGATGCCGATAAAAAAGATGATGTATTTTTTCTCCGGCAGAAATTCTTTTCCTCCTGTCATTCCGAGTCTGCCTGCCTCGATGAGTCGTCGAAGCGGGTCGAGGAATCTCGTGATCCATCGTTTGTCGTTCCGAGCGTAGTCGAGGAATCTTGTTCCGGAAATAAGGTAAAGAATAATGCCCAAGAGAGCGACAAGCTCAATAATCCGGATGACATCGAGAATCTTTGGAGATATCTTGGTATCCAGCCAACCGAAATTTCCCCAATACGAATTATGGGTGATGGAGAATCCATTTTCACCGATGGTTTTGCTTATATATTTGCCGAGAGAAACGAGAGGTGAGTCAAATTTTGAAGTTGTAGAAAAGTTCGTAATTCCGACGAAGTAGCTTTTTGGAACGAGAATGAAAATGAGAGCAGAAAGTGCAAATATTGAAATAGCTACTCCCGAAAAGAATCTTTTTAGAGAGATGTTGAGGCGCTTGTAAATGAGATAGGTGAGAAGCGGTGTGGCTACGATTACGAGTACCATTCCCGGTCCTTTGG
>MFSB01000053.1:5744-10379 GCA_001784735.1 Candidatus Moranbacteria bacterium RIFCSPLOWO2_12_FULL_48_12 | reverse complement strand
ATTTTTTTTCATAAAATCCGAATTCCTAATATCTAATTTCTAATAAATTTTCTTTTGTCATCCCGACCGAGTCTTCGAGTGGAGGGATCTCATCTTAAAATGCTCTGTGGTGCGAAATATGGCACTGAGATTCCTCGACAAGCTCGGAATGACATATTGGGTGGGGGGTAGTTTTAAAAAAAATGTAAACAACGCTGTTAATTCTTACACATCAGAAATTAGAAATTTTTTTCATTTTCACGAAAAAGTTCCTTCCCCGTCTCCCAAACAGCCGGATAATCTTTTTTCTCCTTCATCCAATACCACCACTCCCCGCCCCACAGATACACCTCCGGGAAACCGACCCGCTTCGCATAGTCGACATTTTCCCAGAGCTTGGTCTCATCCATCGTGCGAAACTGCTCCTGGAGCGGGATATCGGCTATCCAGCCAGACGCCCATGGTTCCGCCTGCAGTTCGATCACTATGAAGTTTTTTTGTTTCGTAAAAGTTCGCACCAGCCATTCCTTGGCACGGAAAAAATTCGGTCCGATCGGATAAGTGAAATAGCCTCCGACTTTCGGGCTCCAGATATGGCGGTACATCGTGGTGCCAAATACGTCGCCGCGCTTGGCCGCGCCGACCCAGAGCGACAATTCTCCGCTATCCGTCAAGAGCACCGGACGGGTCGCATCCAGACTTTTGACAAACGCGATTTCTTGATCCAAAAAATTCTTATCAAAGGGCGGGCATATGCCGAAAAAAACGAGGAAAGGCTCATTCTCGACCTGCCACATGGTAACGGCCTGATGGCTTTTATAGCGTTCAATGACTCTCCCCATGAAACGCAAGAGATCAGTCTGCCGCTGCTGATCATCTGATCCGACCCAGCCCGGGATATGGCACTCCGGCCATCGCGGCACCCGCTGCCCGATAGTCAGGATAACGTCTGCCTGACGCTTCTCTGCCTCTGTCAACTGCCAATCCAGATCGTCCCAAAAATATTCGCCTGCCTTCGGTTCCGCGAGGTCCCAATACACCGGCAGGCGCAGTTTCTTGACCCCGATATCATCGAGGAGCGCAAGGTACGTTTGCTTCCAGTCCAGCCCGAGGTCCGTCGCATACCGCGCCGAAAATGTCATCCCCAGTTTCACATCCGCGCGCGGAGCCGGATCGGGAAGATTGAAGTACACGAAGACAAGCAGTATCAACAGAAAGACCGATAGAAAAACCAATCCGATAACCTTGAATAAATGCCTCATAAATAATTTCTAAAATCTAATTCCTAATATCTAATGAAACCCCAACAACACCTAGCTTCCAAATCTTTGTTTAGAAATTAGATATTGGAAATTAGGTATTACATTAAAAGTTTTATTCCGCTCATAGCGGCGAGCCACAAGCCAAGTCCGATGATGATGATAGCGCAGGCTTTCTGAAACCAATCCCAGAAATACAGTCTTTCGCCGAACACCTTCGGATAACGCAGTGATAGCGGCAGAGCCAAGAGAAGAAGAAAAACATACTGCATTCCGGAAAGCGCCTGTATGAAAGAAACCGGACCGAGATATGTCGCATAGATAAGAAGGAAAGTCGCCCCGCCAGCACAGGCTTTATTAAGCACAAAGACTGCTCCAGTATGGACGGCCGAACGAGAGACTCCAGAAAATGCACGTATCTCTCCAAGTATCTGCCCGCGATATACCGGTATCAAAAGGAGGCTTAGCCCCGCCAGAAACATCCCTATACGCGACCAGATGAGTCCGCTGACAAAATTCGCCTCTCCAAACCCATACTTCAAGAGGAGAAGCGATACGCCCATAGCGATACCCGCGACAATAACCGAGAAAGAAATATGCTCGTGCTTCCGGAGCGGCAGATCGAAAGAAACCAAGAGCCCTCCGCCAATCAGAAGAACCAGCGCCAAAATATGGGTCGAAGAAAAAGCGGCTTCTGAAAAAATGCCCGGGAAAATACCCGCGCCGATAGCCACGAGAGAAATAACTGTCCCGACCAAGGGCGTTATGCGGGAAATTTCGTTTTTTTTCACGGCGATATATAAGGCCACCAGCCCATAGAGAAAGAGGGCGCCTGACAAGAGGAAAAGACCGGTCGTCTGCCAATTGAAAAATAGAGGGCCAAAAGATGCCGCTCCGGCCGCCTTCAAATTGATAAACAGAAGACCGATAAAGACGACGGGGAGAACGAACAGGCTGAACAAAGAAACAAAAAAAGCATACACGGCCGGCGCCTTGATACGCTCCGCCAGCAGGTACTTGTCAAAAAGCGCCGCCACGGCGTTCAAGAAATATCCGAAAAGCGCTACCACTATCCACGACATAAGAGAGCAATACAAAAGGTACAAAACCATTATACCTGAAAAGTTGCGAATCTGCTCGAATCGCCATCCCGCTAGGCGGGATTGCGGGCGGGTCAAAAATAAAAAACCCCTCGACAGGGTACCGCCGAGGAATCGAATCCACGAAAAAAATTACTTTACCCCGTTACCTACGAATGAGTATCTCCTTTGCTTAAAAACTGTAAGGCGTAGCCGCCTATCGGCTACGAATTAAGCTATGACTTCTATTCGTGTTTATAGGTAACGGGGTGAATTGCAATCCGATCATAATAGAGAGAGACATCGGCAATCCATTTTTTCACACTGGCATCAGTATGCCCTTGGCAACTGGCACCGCATTTCCAAATAATCATATTTTTCGGCTCGCTCGTCCGGCGCAAAGCGACTAACTGCGAGAGACGATCGCCGATAGCCGCCACGGCTTCTTCGGGACTGCCGAAACAGCCGTGCCCCATCGCCACCCCGCGGCTCCCCGCCCCTTTGTATCCCCAGTAATTGAAGCAGTCATCTCCATTCATATCGCGCGGGCTGCGCCTCCCCCAATCGCTTTCTTTTTTGGCAATGCCTACGATGAGCGCGGCCACTCCCCGATCATATTCGGCAATAGCCGGAACCATCCTCTCCACCGGATAGCCAGCAACCATTTCCCGAATCGTGCCGTCCAATGTTTTATCAGAATTGTGACTGACTTTCTCAGTAACCTTGGCGAAAACCTGCGGATTTTTCTCGCACGGAACAGCAGTTTGAAGGGCCTCGCCTCCTTGCTCCTGCAAGGCAAAAAACAACGTAACATCCGCCTGCAAGCGGCAGCGCTCATCAGCGGCGTTTTTGCTCGCCTTTTCTCCCGCCACCGTATCGGGAGATTCAGCTTCTGAAGCAAAAATATTCGGGTTTATCTGCGGCGAAGCGGGCTCGCCTCGCTGAGCTATCGGCGAAGCGGGTAAAATACTCATCAGACCAAACGAAAAAAGAGCTAAGCATCCGTACAGCTCTTTCTCAGCATCAAGTAATTTTGAAGGAAAAAATTTCATACGTTTTAAGATTTTAGTCTGCTCAAAAGAGGTCAAAGACGGCAAAAATCCATTTGAAACGCAAACTTGAGGATACCAAATTTTCCACTTTCCGTCAACCCCGCACTAACTTTCGTTTAGTCTTGAACATCCAACACGGCGTTTGTATAAAAATACCTCATCAGCAGGATGCTAAGCCAAATAAGTGGAAATAAAAAAAATTAACGAAAGTTAGTGCGGGGTCAAACTAAAACACAAAAAAATCCCTTATCCAAGGGATTTTTCATATTCTCCTGCCTTCCTACTCGTCGCTCAGCTGTTTGAAGTACATATCCACGTCGCTGATCCATTTTTTCACGCTTTCGCGGCTATGCCCGCTGCAGCTGAATCCGCATTTCCAGATAATCATCTTCTCCGGAGTGTCCAATTTTTCCGAATGAATAAGCGTGCTGAGGCGTTTGGCGACCGTATCCACGGCATCCTTGCTGCTATTGAAACAGGTGTGTCCGCCCGTTCCCATCAGCCGCCGCACTCCTCGATAGCCCCAGTAATTGAAACAGTCTTGCCCATTGAGTACCGGGACGCGCTTGCCCCAATTGCTCTCCTTCTTGGCGATGCCGATCAAAAAGGCGGATGTCAGCCGGTCTTGCTCGAAAATATAGGAGAGCATCCCTTCGATCGGGTAGCCCTTCACCATTTTTTGGACCGTCTCCTTATACTGCGCATCCGTCGTCTCATTGAAATATTCAAAAAAGATGTCAGTTTCGCTATTGTAATCAGCCTGTTTCATATCTGCGCCCTCTTGAGCTGCCGCCACGGTTGTTGAAACATTTGCTTCTTGCGCCGAATCTTGTGAGCGGGCAAAAACGCCCGGCCCGAAAAAGTGTTCCATAAAGGCCATAGAAACCATCCCAAACGCCACCCCGCCTACCAAGGAGCCGTAGAGCAGCTTATGCGGAGCGATATCCGGGATGCAGCGCGAAACCAGGCGTCTCACCAGCCGGAAGTAGAGCTCTCCTTTACGGAAGAAACGCCACAAAACATCCTTGAGTGAGCGCTCCCTCATCTGCGTGAGGAAGGTAAGCTTTTCTCTCTGCACGCCATCCAGATCACGCTTTTTGCAGATGGCAGGCGAGCGCTCTATCACGCGCATATCGCGCACAGGCATCCGAATAATGGAAGATTTTTTTGGTGCGGAAATATCCAGCGCCCGCTTCTGCTTTTGCGGACCATATCCTGATATGTTCGGGTGAGAAGAAGGAAATTTCATGAAGATTACTTTTGTGT
>MFSB01000053.1:0-5725 GCA_001784735.1 Candidatus Moranbacteria bacterium RIFCSPLOWO2_12_FULL_48_12 | reverse complement strand
TTCATACCGCTCTTGGCTTTGAAGAAATTGATAACCTCCGGCTCGCCGACATAACACTTCCCATCGCCCCCGTAGACGAATGGCACGCCCATCCCTTCCGGCTCGATATTGCACGCCTGCGCCCGGCGGCTCATCTCATTGGCATTAGCTTTATTTGACCAGACTTCTTTCTTCTCAAAAAACACTTTGTCCGCGATATTATTGGCTTCGATAAAATCATCCACAACCTTGCAATGCGGACAGCCATCGCCCCAATAGTAGACAATGGCCGCCGGGTCATCGGTTGCTGGCAACTCGCCGTCCTTGAGACCAAAATATACGAATCCCACCGCAAGCACCAGCACTCCGACAAGAATAGCGATTATTTTTTTATCGAGCATACCCGGTAGTAGAACTTCGACAGTTTTTATAGAAACTGTGGAAATGACGAATTAGTACTCCGCTCCCACGTTATTGCTACTCATATCAAATCCTCTACAATACTCGGCCGAAGTTTCACTGCTCGGCATGGTAGAAAAGAGAGCGGATTAGCCGTTGTTTACAATTTTAACACGATTTCTCTGTTTGAGCCATATGTAAATCACAACTGCCGCAGAGAACATCGCGAAAGAAAGCGCCTGTCCCATAGTAAACCCGCCAGTTGGCGGGCTGAAAAAAATCCCCAGCTGCGGGTCCGGCTCACGGAAGTATTCGCAACCGAAGCGAGCGATGGCATAGAACCCCAGGAAAAAACACGTCAGTGCTCCGTCAAAACGCGCCAGGCGCCGTAAGAACAAAAGTACGATAAGCAGAACTATGCCCTCAAAGAAAGCCTCATACAAGGTCGATGGATGACGCAAAACGCCTTCTGGCGGAACTCCCGGAAACACCATCCCCCACGACACTGCCGTTACTCTTCCCGGAAGCTCCACATTGAAAAAATTCCCCAACCGCCCAAAAAATATCGCGGCTGGAGCGAGGAGCGCTACAAAATCAGCCGCCTTCCAAAAGGAGAGTTTTTTTCTGCCGGTAAACCAAGCCAAAGCTGCTATTGCTCCGACCAGTCCTCCGTGATAACTCATGCCGGAAAGACCCGTCCACTCTCCGCGCCCGAAGTCATAAGGAGAAAATATCGCGATGGGAGATGCTAAAAAAACGTCCGGGTGATACAGAAGCACGTAACCGATACGTCCGCCTAGAAGCGCGCCGAAAAAAAGGATCGCCAGCATATCAAAAGTATCATTCGGGGGACACGGTGCATCGCCTCTTCGCGCCAACCGAAGTGCAAGCCAGAGCACAACAAAAAATCCGACGAGGAGCCACACTGCATACCAATACACTGAAAAAAATCCGATCGTGAAGGCGATCGGGTCTATGGTTTCCGGGAGATGTTGCCACCCATTCATAGCTTGTAGCTTATTAACTTGTCGCTTGTAGATTCTGAACCGAGATTTTCCTAAAAAGCTACCACCTACAAGCTAGCTACTGATTGTACTCTTTGAGCTGATCGCGGAACTCGATGCTATAGATCTCGCCCAAAGCCATAAAGAGAGAGACGATGATCGGCCCGATGATAAAGCCGGGTAGCCCGAAAAATGAGATCCCGCCGATGGTGGCAAAAAATACCATCAGCGGATGCATTTGAGTATCTTTGCCGACCAATTTGGGCCGCAGGATGTTATCAATCACTGAAATGACTCCTGCTCCGATAGAAAGGATGAGGATGCCCTGCCAGATATCTCCGAGCAAGAGCATGATAATGCCGGCTGGAACCCAGATGATAGCCGTCCCTACCATAGGAACAATCGAGAAAAGCACCATCACCAGCCCCCAGATGGCCGGAGACGGGATACCGGCGATCCAAAATGTGATTCCTCCCAACAATCCCTGGATCACGCCGACGACAAGCGTTCCCTTGAGCGTCGCCCGGCTGATAGAGATGAATTTCGTGATGAGCAGTTTGTCGTGCTCGTCGCGCAAAGGAGAAAGCTGCATCAGGTATTTCAAGGCCCGCTTGCCGTCGATCAAGAAATAAAACAGCGTGAAAAACATCACGAATATCCAGAAAACGAAATGGGTGATCCCTTGATACGCCGCCTGAAGAAGCCCCAGGGCATTCTGGCTGAACTGCCTGATATCTTCCAGGATGCGCTCCTGATTCAGCGTTTGGGTATCGAAAAAGATATTCAGGTAGGGAGTAGTGCGCCCCGTTTCGACGGTCTGATTGATGATCCTTTCCAGAGCCGATGTCTCGCCCAGTGTATGATACAGATCATTCGCCTCGCCTATCGCCAAGCTCAAGACTAAGAAAACAGGCGTCACGATGATGACGATGACCATGAGGCAGGTGAGAAATGCGCTCCACGCCCTGTGTCCCCGCGTCCATCTTTCAAATGCGTAATACGGCTTCTTGAAAAGAGCGGTGAGGATAGCGGCCGCCACGATAGCCGTCAGAAAAGGCTCGAAGATAAAAAACACCACTGCCCCCACGGCCAGAAGGAGGAGAAAAAAGAAATGGACATTGAAGGCGCGCAGCTGCATAAGGATTTTTCTCCAGTATAGCACTCCCAAAACTTTTTACCAGTGCAAAAAAGCTGCTCCGCCTGAATCGGAACAGCTCCTCAAAAAACACCCCATTTATTCGACAACAAGCTTCCCTGTCATACCCTGGTGTCCTTCGCCGCAAAAAACGGAACATTTGAAGGAAAATTCGCCTTTTTTACTCGCGGCAAACTCCACCATCGCTGTTTCGCCCGCGCTCACCGACTGGCTATTCACTCCCAGTTCAGGAATAGCAAAGGCGTGCGTACCGGAAACACCTTGCAAGATGATCCTTACCTTTGTTCCAACTTTAACGCGGATTTCTGACGGCTCGAACGCCCAGCTGCTGGCTTTCACGACTATTTCCCGTGTCTCCCCGGCCGGTACGCTCATCTGCGCCGCTGGTTCGGAAACAACCGGCGCCTCGGCTTTCTGCTTACCGCTACCGAAGAAAAAAAATACTCCCCCGACAACCACGAGAATCACCAACAGCCCAATAAATTTTCCCATACAATTATATTACGATTTACGCTCTTCGAGACGGAAAACGTCCGAGTTTTTCATTATACTCCTCCCTGGCCTCTTTTGAAAATACCCGAAAAGATGGTTCTCCCAGAAGGATCTGGGCATTCACCAAAAGCGCCGGTTTCCCTCCCCGCACCGCTCTCTCATAGGGCGGACGGACAGAGAGAATCAGCTGGTATGTTTCCTGAAAATATTTCTTGATGCTGGCGCGCGTATTGTATGCTGCCGGAAGAAAAAATGGCTGGAATTTTTTCTTATCAGCAGAAAAATATTTTTTGTGATTCTCATGCAAAAACAAAACAACTCGCGCATTCCCCCAGTCTTCTTTTTTATTCTCCCCAGTTACCAGTTTCTTATTTCCAATTTCTCTTTTGCCCCCCTCAGCATAATACACGCACCGGCTCCGTAGAGCGCAAGCTCCGCATTTGGGCCGGCTGACGCACAAGGCGCTCCCAAAATCCATGAGCGCGGCATTCAATATTTTCGCAGGGAGAGAAAAAGACAGCACCTCTCTTCCAGCTCCCCTGCCTGAGGGGAGCTCCCGAGTCCGCGAGGGTGAGGGGTGGGAGAAGTGGGAGATTGAGAAAGGGTTCTTTTTTCTATACCTCTCCCCAACCCGCCCCTTCAGAGGGGAGGAGGAAGAAAAATAATTCTTCGTCCCAAAAAAGAATCGCCCGATCACCCGCTTCAGGTTCGTATCCCAAGCCAGATGGTTATCACCATAGGCGAAGCTCATGATGGCCGCCGCCGTATAGGGCCCGATACCGGGCAGGTCTTCCAATAGTTTTTTGTCACGCGGAAATTTTCCGTGATACTTGTTAACGATTTCTTTGGCAGTTTTCAACATATTACGGCCGCGCGTATAATAGCCCAATCCCTGGTAGCACGGCAGAAATTTTTCCCACGATACCCGCGCCAATTTTTGAACCGTCGGAAAGCGTTTCAGAAACCGCTTATAATAACTGATCACGCGCGAAACTTGAGTCTGTTGGAGCATCACTTCCGCTACCCAAACTTCATACGCTGTGATTTTTCCCGCCTTGCCCGCGCCCCGAGGCGAAGCTTTTCGGAGCGTGCGCCACGGCAAATGCTCCCGTCCCGCCTTCTGGTAAAAATCCAGAAGCATTTTTTCAAAAAATGTAATACTTTCTTTACGGATTGACATAGTGACTATTTTTAATTATTCTGACCTATTCCTTACCAATTAGGAGCCGCCATGACTATTCTT
Organism: Candidatus Moranbacteria bacterium RIFCSPLOWO2_12_FULL_48_12; assembly: GCA_001784735.1. Taxonomy (GTDB): domain Bacteria; phylum Patescibacteriota; class Minisyncoccia; order Moranbacterales; family UBA1568; genus UBA1568. The sequence continues at coordinate 1,452 of MFSB01000053.1, read as the reverse complement.
TCTGAATTGACTCTGCCGTGCAACGTGTACGGCCATCGATACTGGGAAAACGAGGAAGGATTGGTACTTCCTTATCCACTGGTTGTTGTATTGGCAGAAACCTTGCTTCCCATCCCCTTAAACAAACCATTTTGTGACTTTCCTTTAATCTTGCCCAGGATCAACCCTCGCCGACAGGCCTGGTATAGAACTCGCCGACTCACTCCGCGCTTGAGAATTTTCAAGGAGTGCATAACCAAAGATTTACTTGGTGGAGACCCTACTGGCTTCCGGAAGGTTTCTCTGATAGTCACTGGTATTATGGAGTTTTGCGGAAAAGTTCCGTTCGAGATTCCAGATTATGTTTCCCAAAACGGTGGTGTTCTCATGCACTACAAGGAGAATCCTACCTGCATCATCCGGTTTTCACATCTCGATCGCCCCTGATGTGGTAAAAAGAGGTTTTTAAGAACTTTTTTACCCGCTAATCACTCCGCCACCTAAGCAGTACTCGCCGTCATAAAAGACAGCGAACTGACCAGATGCAATGCCCTGGTCTTTTTCTTTTAATGAAACTTTCAGCTTGTCGTTTTCCAAAAACTCAACTGTCGCCGGGTACAACTTGGCGCCATGGCGTATTTTAACAGAGAGCTTAGTTTTTTCTGGAGCCGCTCCTGCAATCCAGTTCAAGCCACTGACAATAAATGAATCTCGCGCCAATTCTTCGTGATGTTCTCCATGCGAGATGAAAATTTCATTCGTTTCAGAATCTTTTTTCACCACATACCACGGCCCGCCGGACAACTTGATGCCACGCCGCTGGCCGACCGTAAAGTACCAGAATCCACTGTGCTCGCCCAGAACCTTTCTGGTCTCGTATTCGATCAATTTTCCCGGCCGCTTCCCCAAATGATATTCCAGAAACTTATCAAAGGGGATTTTCCCCAAGAAACAGATGCCTTGGCTGTCTTTACGCTTGGCATTGGGAAGCTGGAATTTCTCTGCTAGCTCCCGTACCTCTTTTTTCGTATATCCTCCGATCGGAAAAATGGCCTTAGAAAGCTGCCTTTGCGTTAACTGCGAAAGAAAGTACGTCTGATCTTTGATAGTGTCCGGCGACATTCTCAGCAAAACTTGTTTTGCTGTCCCGGGTTTAACCCGGGATCCAGATCCTGAAACCAGTTCAAGATGGTCTTCGCCCACCTGCGCATAATGTCCGGTCGCAATTTTGTCAAAGACAAAATTGTCCTGAGCTTGTCGAAGGACTTTATCATCATACCCTTCGGCAAGCTCAGGGCTGGATTTTTTTTCCAAAAAATCCAGGAACGCGCCGAATTTGATGCGCGCGTTACAGAGCATATCGGGATTGGGCGTGCGGCCAGCCTTCACCTCATCGATCGTATAGGCCACCACCCGCTCCCAGTATTCTTTCTGGAACGGAACAATTTTCAAAGGCACGCCGGCTTGTTCACA
>MFSB01000052.1:4441-13069 GCA_001784735.1 Candidatus Moranbacteria bacterium RIFCSPLOWO2_12_FULL_48_12 | reverse complement strand
CTCTTCAAGCTCATCACCGGTGAAATGAAGCCGCAGCACGGGCGCGTGTCCGTCGACAAGGAGGCGACTGTGGCTCTCGGGCGGCAGGTCATGCCGCGGGATCAGTTGGATTTCACCGTCAAGAATTTTTTCGCTCAGTTTTTCAAAGGGAAAGAATGGGAACTGCCGATGTGCATCAAAGAAGTTTTGGAAGTAGTCAATTTACCCCAGCCATCACTTGAAAAAAAAATCAGGGAATTTTCCGGCGGTCAGCAGGCGCGCCTCCTCCTTGCCTCCGCTCTCATCCAAGACCCGGATATTCTCCTTCTTGATGAACCGACGAACAATCTGGATTATGCCGGTATCACCCACTTGACCCAGTTTTTGGTTGATTATGAAAAGACCTGCATCGTCATCTCTCATGATGCGGAATTTTTGAACTCGTTTACAGAGGGAGTCTTGTATCTGGATGTGTTCACGCACAAGATAGAACAGTACACGGGCGATTATTACGACGTGGTGGAAGAAATTTCCAAACGGATTGCCAAGGCGCAGAGCGAGAACGTCCGTTTGGAACGTACTATCCAGGAGAAAAAAGATCAGGCCAACGTCTTTGCCAACAAGGGAGGCAAGCTGCGCGCGGTCGCCAAGCGTATGCGCGATCTGGCGACGGAACTGGAAGAAAACAAAGTGGATGTACGCAAGGAAGACAAGACCTTGCCGAGTTTTGAGATACCGTGCCAAGAACCAGTTGGGCCGATCGTGAATATCAAGACCGTCAAAGTGCTGACAGAACTTGGTCAGGCGATCAAACGTGTTGATCTGGTTCTGAAAAAAAACATGCATCTTTTGGTGTCGGGACCGAACGGCATCGGCAAGAGCACGTTTCTCGAAGCGCTGGCATCAGGCGATGAAGAGCGGGCGCACATTACGGAAGGCATGAAAGTGGGGTACTACCGTCAGGATTTCTCGACGCTGGATTACAATGCTACGGTGATGGAGACGCTCCTCTTGGTGATGGAAGAAAAAAGCGAACAGCTGGCGTATCAGGTAGCCGCAAAATTCCTTATCCCCGGGGAATTGGTGCAGAACAAAGTGGAGAGCCTGTCGGAGGGGCAGAAGGGGCTCCTCATGTTCGCCCAGCTGTATGCGGAGAAACCAGATCTGCTTATCCTCGACGAGCCGACCAATCATATCAATTTCCGTCATCTGCCGGTCATCGCAGAAGCCCTGGATAAATTCAAGGGCGCCATGATCCTCGTCTCTCACGTCCCGGATTTCGTCGCCCAGATCCGCATCGATGAAGTATTGGATTTGGAATCCTTGTCGTGACTTTTTGGATGTTTTTTGTATTTCCCGCAAGCAACCTTCCCGGGAGTCATTCGTTCGTCCAGCGACGAACTTCTCTTATGAACTTTTTTTGATCCGTCCCGCTAAGCCAGGACGGCACCGTGCTCACCAGCCTCGTCGGCTAGGCGGGAAAAAACTTCAACTCTCCCAGGAAGATTCTTGCGGGAAACGCTTTACATTTGGGAGGCTGTTCCCAATGGCAAAACCATAGAAATAGGCTTTGCAGAGCCTATATTTGTAGTTCTTTTCCATGGTTCGAATCAAGGTGCTAGAATAGATGTAACTAATCAATGCTTTTTATGCAGGAATTTCCAGACATGCCAATGTCCCCAAAGATTGCTTCTCTTTCTCCCATTGAAAGATCAGCTGGTGAGGTCTTAACGAGAGAAGCAATAAAGGATATTGTTGAGCCTGCGCTTGTGAAAGCGTGTGAGCACCTTTACGACAAAAACATTCGAAGTATTAGCTCATCTGCAAATCAGAAAGATGTCGCGTCAGGGAATGCTTATATAGAAATTGATTACGATTCACTATCAGATGAAAATAGAAAAATTGCTGATGAACTATGTGAGGTGTACGAGTATGATGGAAACAAAATAGCTATAATAAAAATTCCGGTAAATGAAAATAGTACGATAGAGGACATTGAAAGGCAAGGTCTTGTAATAACAGAAAAGTTCCAGAAGCAGCCAGCGTCCTGGATACCGACTTTTCCAGGGGACGAAGAAACAGCAAAAACTCAAGGTCTGTTCTTTGATCCAGAAGAGAGTCTTATGTATTTAAGCGAAGAGCATTATCGGAAGGCTAAAGGCAGGTCATAAAAGATCCTTATCGAACCCAAAAAGAATTTTCCAGAAGAGATAGCCGATGGCGAAGAAGGCGAGAATGATGATCGGGATGATGAAAGGCGGGAATTTGTAGAGGGAGAGGAGGAGGATGAACAGTGTCCAGAGGAATCCGAGCCAGAGGAGAGGGCTCTTTTTGGTTATCTTCCATTCGAAGCTCATATCGAGATAACGTCCCAGTGCCGTGAGAACGAAGGAGAAAAGGAAGAGGAGGAAGAAAAATTTGGTCAGGCTGAAACGGGCGGCGACGAAGGTCGGCAGGATCATCTCGATCGTGAAGAGCGCCATAAACCCCAGATAGCCGATGAGGAGGGCTTCGAGAAGGAGGGCATAGCAAACAGCGAGGAAACCGTTTTGTTTCATTTTCTTAAGATGTCGGATAAAATATTGATTGAGCATTTGCATAGAATCGCTTTTTTACCCCTCCCTACCCTCCCCTTTGAAAGGGGAGGAGGAAGAAATTATTCTTTGATGCTTTTTTCGGTTCATAAGTTGAGGACTGAAAGGTTCAGGGTATCAACTATTATCGATTAACGCCAAACCGTGAAAGGATACGCTCTTTGATCTGTGAGAGTAAGAAGAGCATATTTTTGGTGCTTTTTTTGGTGTCAAAGGATACTTGGAGCGTATTGATATCGATGTCTGTATTGCCTTGACTGATACTTATTTCGAAATCCGGGCCGCTTTGGGCGGAAAGAGCATCGAGCGGAGTGGTGCAGGCGAAGGTCTGTCCGAAGAGCCCTGGCAGAAGCGTGCAATCAGCATGTTGTTCACTCGCCTGGGAAGATACGCTGATGGGAGCCTGCTGTTTCGCGATGAAATCGCGATACGGGGCGTCGAGTAAGGGGCGTTTGAATCCGCCGTCGACGAGATAATAGGTAGCGGTATCGCGATCAAGGAGAAGCGTCCCATCGGGATGCCGGGATCCGAGGAGAAATATTCTGCCGCGCTTGTAGATGCCGAGTTCCTCTTCGCTTACGGGACGGACATCCTCGAACCGATAGCCGAGCGAGAGGAATATATCGGCGCTTCCCACCGGACGCATTTCTGTGTCGCTTGCGATGAGAAATACGCCATCGGCGAAAGAAACGACCGATCCGACGCGGAAACCGATCCATTTTTCGGAAACGGGATACCGGGTCAGGAAATCTTTGTTTTCAGGCTGAGCAAATGTATCCGGATAGCGTGAGAGATAGGCGTTGTCGCTTACGAATGGATAGAGCGTACCATTGTGCAGGGCGTAATAAATAGCATCGATCCGGTAAAGCGATTCCTTCGGGAAACTTGTTATGGGCGATCCGGTCGGCAGGAAAAAACTGCGGTAGGAACGGCGGAGGGAAAAGGCGAGAGTGTCAGGAAGAGCGGATTTCTTTTCGAGCGTCAGAGTGGCAGCTGCTTGAGAGAGGTCTCCGATTACTCCGACATCAGTAACGAGCGTACCACCGGCCTCGATTTTTCCGTTGGTGCGGGGAGTGGTATCAGGAGAGCGGGGATCGAGAAGCTTATTTTTGCTGGAGCTCGGTGTTTTGAAATTGAAAGAAAATACGAGTGTTGGGAAAAGCGCTCGCAGGGCGAAAATGATGACGAACAAAATGACGGCGGCGCAGAGAATAGCGCGCAGAATGCGGTAGCGGGATTGCCACTCTTTTGGGATAGCGACAGGTGAAGCAAACAACATATGGTTTTAGTATATTTCAAAAAGGAGATTGCGCGTTTCCGAAGAGATTTTTTCCGGCAAATGGAGTGAGGATCCGACTTCGAGGGAGATAGTTTCAAAGCGAACACTTTGAAACGTCACGGTCTTTTTGAGAACGAGGCGGCTGCCGAAAACAGAAACATAGCGGGTCTGATCTCCTTCGGGAACGAGGAGAAAGATATGCGTGAAGGCCAGCGTGTCGAGCTTTTCCAGATCATCCGGATTGAAAAAATAGACTATATTCTTGCCGGAGAGAAATTGCGCCGGGCCGGAGAGCATAGAAAAGCCGTCGCCGGTAGCGTTTTGATCGACGAGGACGAGGTCGGTATCAGAAAATTCCTCGCTGAAAGCAGCCGCTTGTTCGGAGAGCGTGCGGTTTTCCGCAAAAAAGATACTATGACTCCAGGCCGGAAGCTGGAGAATGAGGAGGCCGAGGAAAATAAGGCTGACAAAGAAGAGGCGTTTGCCTCGCGGTTGGGCGATGGGGAAGATTTTCTCTGAATTTTTTTCTTTGGCGAAGAGGAGCGCCAGACCCGCGGTGGCTGAAAAAAGCAGCGTCGGAAAAAGGGAGAAGAGAAAACGGCGGAGCATCCACGGATGGTCGAGCGAAATATTGGGGTCGAAGAGGTAGAGGAATGTCGGCAGGGCGATAGCGGCGGGGATGAGGAGGAGAGAACGTTTTTCTTTGATGAAAAGGAGAATCCCGAAGAGACCGACGATAAAAAGGATAAGCAGGCCGTAGAGGAAAAAAACCGAGCCGAGGGTGAAGGAGCTGCCGGAGTGGGCGAGGTCGCCCATGATACTGCCGCTTCCCAGTTGATGCAAGTATTTCAGGAGCGCTTTGCCGATCACTTTGTAATAGGGAAGGTTGATGAAAAAATCACGCAGAAAAAAGAAAATGAAGAGAAGGCCGGGGAATACGAGGCTTTTCCAAGGATAGGTTTTCCAGATGTTGCGTCCCGCTCGGCTGGAAAGCATAATGATGAGCGCCAGGAGAAGAAATGCAAACCCTTCGATGCGGGTGAAAGCCAAGAGTCCCGCGGATAAGAGGACGCCGACGTAGGTGATGAATTTTCCCTCTCGCAGAAAAAGGATGAGGCTAAAGACGAGGAAGGTAAAGAGGAAGACGGCCAGATTTTCGCTCAGAGTAATTTTGGCGAACCAGGTGGGCAGGAAAGAAAAGAGAGCTAGAGCCAGTCCGGCGAAAGCGTAGAAAGGATAGACGAACAAACGCAGAAGATTATAGAGCGTGAGGAAAAAAAGAAAAAGAAGGATGTTGTTGCCGATAGTGAGGCCGAGCAAGCCGAAGAGCGAAACGAAACCGGCGATCCATGAGATATAGCCGAGCGGAAACTGCGTGATGAGATCACCTTCTCTGGTGTAGGCGAAACCAGGAAAGTTGAGGGCAGCGCCCTCGCCATAGATTTGGAAAAAGCTTTGGCTGGCCTTGGTGGAGAAGGCCAGTTGGCCATTCTGTGTCAGGTGGAAGGCGGCCTCGCTGAGCGATCCCTGGTCGCGTCCGGAGAAGATGGTCGGTTCGGAGAAATAGCCGATGAGTCCGGCAGAGAGGACTGCGGCGAGGAGGGCGATTTTGAGGTCAAGGGGTGCCTGGAAAAGGAGCTTCCCACCGAGGTAAAGAATGAGCGTTCCTATGAGCGCGGCGCCGAAGATGATGAATGGTGAAAGGAAAAGACCGAAGATGGCGAGCAAAAAAACAAACCATCCGAAAATCACGAATGAGAGCCCGAAGAGAGTGAAGAGCGTGTCGGTTTTTTGGATTGCGGGGAGGAATGGCATATGTATAGCATTATACCCTAAATGAGCTATTCAATAAATAAAAGCAATTTTTTGTCTCTGCTCCAGACTCGCCGAGGCTCTTGGTTACCGAAAAAAGTCGCCCCTTCACCCCAGTCACTTCTCTAGGAACAATTTGTTCATTGTATACTGTACAGAAGACGTAGTCGCCTTACGGCTTACAACTTTTCATAACATACATCCTTGTATGAGAAGTGACGGGGCAAGCTCAACGGCGGGACACAGCTCTTTTTTTCGAACCGAGAGCCTTGTCTCAGACAAGTGGAGCAGAAACAAAAAATTCTTTTACTTACTGAATAGAATGAGACTTCCGTGTGTAAAATATTATTCAGGTTACTTGATGAAATGGTGTTTGCCCCCACACCAATTGAGCTTCACTTTTGGAGAATGCGTCGGTATTTTTGATACATGTTCTTTATAGCAGGAACTGAGTAAAGTTTTCTTTCCATCATGCCAAAGCTCAATTGGTGTGGGGGTTTGCCAAGCGTTCCGAATGCGATTACAATGAGGGGAAAAGGGGATGACTTCTGGCAACCTATAGAATGAACCAGCATTTTGTTTATTGGTACTACACGAAGGGGCTTCAGAGCGCGCTATTGCTTCTCGGCAATTATTTGCGATTTACGGCTCATCGTTTCAATATGGGCGGATTGCTCCGGACGTTCTTTTTGCCCTGGAAACGAGACGTTGCCTTTCACACATGGAGAGGTTTTCGCCCGATCCACTCTCTGGAGGCCATATTTCAGAACCTGCTCACCCGGACGCTAGGGATGCTGGTACGGTTTGTGATGCTCCTCATGGGGATTTTGGCATGGTGCGCGACGCTTATGCTCGGCATAACGCTTTTTCTTTTCTATCTTGGCGCGCCATTTTTTATTGTTTTGGGTTTTATCCTGTTGCCGTCCATGCAATTTTTCGGTGTGGCGAGCTTGCTTTCCGGGATGATCGGTTTGGGGAGCGCTTTTTTCGGCTATATCATGAGAAGCAAAGAAGCCCCGCTGACTTTCGACATAAAAGAATTACGAAAGAAAAAATTTTTCCAACGCGTGCTGGGACGTCTCGGACTCAAAAAGGAATCCATTGGGAAAGAAAGGCTCAAGGATACGGAAACGTTTCTTGCGTTTCAGAAGCCGCTCGGTATTGAGCGGGACTTTTATGAGCAGGCGGTGAGGCTAGAGCATGCGGCAGCAGAAAAGAAGGATCAGAAAAGCCGTTTCTGGTCGTGGGAGAATCTTCACATGACGAGGCCGCTCTGCAAAGATTGGCACTATGCCTATACGCCGCACCTGGATCGTTACTGCCTGGAGCTTTCGCGTTTTGATCCAACGGAGTATGGTAGGGCGGAACTCATCGGACGCCATGATGAATTGCGCGTGGCGACAGCAGTGTTGGCACGCCCGACGCAAAACAGCATCATTCTGGTCGGCGATCCGGGTATCGGAAAAAAGACATTCATCCATTATCTGGCGCGCCTTATTCGTGAGAATAGGTTCGGTGCGGAATATCTGGATGAAGCCCGCGTGCTCCTTTTTGATATCGGGCAAGCGGTTGGTGACGCCGCGAATCAAGATATGGCTGTGGATCAGTATCTTCGCAGGCTGTTCATCGAAGCGACATATGCTGGGAACGTTATTCTGGCTATTGAAAATGTCGATCTGTATCTCGGGAATGAGTCATCGTTTCCCAATTTGGCGCCGCTTTTCAGCGAATTTCTCCCATTGCCGAGCTTTCGTTTGATCGCGACTGCGCCGACCGGGCGTTATCATGCGTTGGCCAAAGAAGATGAGCAGGCGTTGAAATACTTTGAAGTGATCTATTTGCGAGAGACGACTCCGGAGGAGACGCTGGTTATCCTTATCCAGCAGTTCGAGCGAGCGGAAGCAAGGAGAGTCTTTTTTACTCTGAAGGGATTGGAAGCCATTGTCGCAGCGGCTGGCCAGTATGATTGGGAAACGCCCTTCCCCGAGCGGGCGATCGATCTGGCTCAAGAAGTATTCGCCTATTGGAATACGACTGATGAAGAATTTATCACAAAAGAGACGGCAGATGCTTTTATCACGCTCAAGACGGGCGTGCCGACCGGCGTGATCGGAACGGATGAGAAAGAAAAGCTATTGCAGCTCGAGGGACTGCTTCACCGGAGGGTCATCGGGCAGAATGAAGCCGTGAAGCAGGTCGCCGAAGCGATGCGCAAAGCGCGAACCGGGTTCGGCGATGATAAGCGTCCGCTCGGAAGCTTCATCTTTTTCGGACCGAGCGGGGTAGGAAAAACGGAAACAGCGAAAGCGTTCGCGGAAAGCTATTTTGGCAGCGAAGACCATATGATTCGTCTCGATATGAGCGAATTTCAAACCCCCGAGTCTATCGATCGGCTGATCGGTTCGCGCGCTCTCGGAATACCGGGGCAGCTCATTGAGGCAGCGCGCGAGAAACCATTCTCGATCCTCCTTTTAGATGAGATCGAAAAAGCGTATCCGCGGACACTTGATTTGTTCCTGCAGATTCTTGACGAGGGGTATGTGACGGATGGTTATGGCGAGAAGGTGAGTTTCCGCAATATGATCATCATCGCCACTTCCAATGCCGGGGCAGCGCTCATCAGGTCGCTGGTGCGTGAAAAAGCGCCGCTCGCCGCGATCCGCGAGCGAGTGCTCGACCATATCGTCGAGAACAACTTGTTCCGATTGGAATTTCTGAACCGGTTTGATGACATCATTTTCTTTGAACCGCTCAATCAAGAGGAATTGGAGGCTGTTACGGAGCTCCGGCTGAAAAAGTTCGCTGATCGTTTGAAAAAAGAGAAAAACATCGCTATCGCTTTTGTTCCTGATGTCGTGTCAAGAATCATCGAGAAAGGCTTCGAGCCGGAATTCGGAGCCCGCTCTCTCAATCGTTTTATCGAGAACGCCATCGAGGACGTCGTCGTGAAAAAAATCATCGCCG
>MFSB01000052.1:0-4319 GCA_001784735.1 Candidatus Moranbacteria bacterium RIFCSPLOWO2_12_FULL_48_12 | reverse complement strand
TTTGGAGGAGGCGTTGGCGCTCGAAAAGCGCGGAGCCGAGGTAACTATCGCGACGTACCATATCGGAGCGCCTCTTCCGGAACATTTGGATACGAGAATAGACGTCCGGCGCATCCGGCGCTGGCTTTTCTGGTATAAAAAACTTGAGGCCGGCCCCGATTGGCAGAAAATCCTCCTCGACCTGATGCTTATCCGCAAAACGTTCTCTCTCGCCCGCACCTGGAAACCGGACATCATTCATGGCCACCTCCATGAAGGGGCGCTGATCGGCTGGATCGTACAGAAAATCCTTTTCTGGAGAAAAATGAAACTGGTCGCGGATTTTCACGGCAGCCTCACCAAAGAGATGGTGTCGCACAGCTATCTGCGCGCTTCCGGACTCATGAAATTTTTTGAGATGGTCGAACGTTGGATCGATGCTTTGGGCGACGCGGCCGTCGCCAGTTCATGGGACAATATGGCGAGGATAAACGCGGTACGGAAAAGCGATCCGGCCCAGATTCTTTCGGATGGCACGCGACTTTCCATGTTTGAGGGTTTGCCGACGGTCTCCGCTCTTCGGGCCGCCTACCATATTCCAGGGGAAAGCGTGGTTGTCGCCTATACTGGGGCGCTTATTCCGAACAAGGGGATCAGGCTCTTGCTCGATGCCATTCCGCTCGTTTGCGCGCGGTACAGCGAGGCGCATTTCGTCATCGCCGGGTTTCCCGTGGACCAGATCGCCGAGTATCTGAAGCGAGATATTTTCAAAACCCGGGTGACGGTCATCAGCCCGCTTTCGTATTTCGCGCTGCCGAAAATCCTGAAAATGAGCGATATCGGTGTCGATCCCAAAGAGTCCGGTACGCGACAAGCCAGCGGAAAAATGCTTCAATATATGGGGGCGGGGCTGCCGATCGCCTGTTTTGATACAGAGAACAACCGCGAGTATCTGAAAGATGGCGGGATATATGCTGGCGGAACGACTCCCGAGAGTCTGGCTCTCGCCATAGGAGAGCTTGTCGCTTCCCGAGAACTGCGCAGAGCAAAAGGAGCGATCAATCGCCAGCGGGCGGAAGCATTCAGCTGGGAAGCATCCGCAGAAAAACTGGAGAAGATCTATCAGGATATTTTAAATGAGAAGTAAGTATTGTTATGAAGTTGTGGCTCATCAAACTTGGAAAAGTATTGTCCGCTTTGCAGGAAGAGGGCTTGATGCGAGGTGGAAAGAGATCTCTGGAATCTTTTTTTGCCTTGTTCCGAAAAGTCGGTTCGGGGGATATCCTTTTTATCACCGGCGGACTGGGAGATAGCGCCCTCTATCGTTCCTGGCATGTCGCGGAAGAGCTGCGCTCGAATGGATTTACTGCCGCTGTCGCCGTGCAGGATAATCCGTTTGTGTCGCGGTATGCCGATAGATTCTCCGTGTTTGTGTTCCATCGCGTTCTTTATACGAAAAATATCGCGCGCCTCATTAAGAAAATAAAAGAGAGGAAGAAAGAAATCATATTCGAGACGGATGATCTGGTGTTCGATGGAAAATATTTCCAGCATATGGATTATTTCCGCAAGATGAATTACTTTGAAAGAAAGCAGTATCAGAGAGGTATCGGCGCAGAGATCCTGACTGATCCGTATGTGACGGCCTGCACGGCATCCACTTCTTTTTTGGCCTCGAAGTTGGAAGAGTATGGGAAAAAAGTATTCGTGGTGCGCAATAAGCTTTCCAGAGGAGACGTTTTTGCCTTAAATGATCTCTATGACCGGAAAAAGAGAGCGCCGCGCGCGGATGAGAAAATCGTTATCGGATATTTCAGCGGCGCCAAGGGGCATGACAAGGATTTCGCAACGGTGGCCAGTGCTTTGAAAGATATACTGGAGCGTTTTTCTCACATAGAGCTTTTTCTGGCCGGACCGCTAGAGATAGGTGATGCGCTGCATGCGTATGAGGAGCGTATCCGGCGGATTTCTTATGTTCCGAGAAACGAGCACTTCGCCAATGTGGCGCAGATGGATATCAATCTGGCGCCGCTCGAGATCGGCAATCCGTTCTGTGAATCCAAGTCGGAACTGAAATGGTTCGAGGCGGGACTGGTGGCGGTGCCGACGGTGGCGGCCGCGACAAAAACATTCCAAGAAGCTATTATAGATGGTGTGGATGGCTACACAGCCGCGACAACGGAAGAATGGGTGGCTAAACTCTCCAGATTGATCGAAGATGCTCCGTTTCGTCGGTCGATGGGGGAAAAGGCGCGAGAAGAAGTTTTGGAGCGATATACGACCCAGACTGGGAAAAGCGAAGAATATTATAATTATTTACGATCGAAAATCGTATGAAGATACTCATTACCGGCGGAGCGGGCCGCCAGCAGGCCAGCCTCGACGTCTAGGCGGGCGAGCCTCGCCGAGAAGTTTAGTATAATTAGCACTAATATAAATTATTGATACTGGTATGAAAATCTTGATAACCGGCGGGGCGGGATTCATCGGATCGGCGACAGCCAAGCAGCTCATGGATCGCGGCGATAAAGCAGTGCTTATAGATAACTTCAACAACTATTATGATCCGCGGCTCAAGCGCGACCGCATCAAGATTTTCCTGAAGGGCTACGAAAAACCTGCCCGCCGAGGAGGGAGTTTTAAGCTCTACACGGGCGATATTCGCGATGTGAAGTTTCTCGAAAAAGTTTTCCAGAAAGAAAGACCGGACAAGGTTATTCATCTGGCAGCTATGGCGGGCGTGCGCAATTCTTTGGAGCATCCGGCTCTCTACGCCGATATCAACATTATGGGCACGGTGAATCTTTTGGAGCTGTCCGTGAAGCACAAAATAAAGAACTTTGTCTATGCTTCATCATCATCGGTGTACGGCAACAATAAGAAATTTCCCTTTTCCGAGAAAGACAATGTCGATACGCCGATTTCGCCCTATGCCGCCACCAAGAAGGCCGATGAACTTTTGGCACACGTCTACAGCCATATCTATAAGCTTCCCACGACGGGACTGCGTTATTTCACGGTGTATGGGCCGTGGGGACGTCCCGATATGGCGCTCTTTCTTTTTACGGAGAATATCTTCTCCGGCAAGCCGATTCTGGTCAATAATCACGGAAAGATGTCGCGGAATTTCACCTATGTCTATGATATCGCTTCCGGCACCATCACGACACTTGACGCCGATCTCCCGTATGCCGTGATGAATATCGGCGGCGATCGGGAGAATACGCTTATGGAGTTCATCGGGGAAATAGAAAAGAATGTCGGTAAGAAAGCAAAAATGAAAATGATGCCTCTGCCACTGGGCGACGTGATTTCCACCGTCGCGGATATCAAAAAACTGCGCAAGCTGGGCTGGAAGCCGACTACGCACATCGATAAAGGAATTAAGAATTTTGTCGAGTGGTACCAGGAATACTACGGGGTCTAGGTCTGGAGGAAAGCGTTTTCGTGCGACGGGGGAGGGGGAAGAAAAAACAATACAAAATATTACGCGCGCGTATGAAATTCACAGAGCGGGAAACACTGGGTATCTTTCTCATTCTTGTCATCGGGCTTCTCTCGCTGAGGGCATGGCAGGCGTTTTTTACCGCTATGGCGACGCCGGGCATAGCCGATATCTGGCAGCCGATAGCCTGGTTTTCTCTGGTAGCGGTGTTTTTCTTTCTCGGGACAATCACGTGGTCGCATATGATTTTGAGAATAACAGGCGCGGCTCTCGTTTTTTTCCCCGGACTTTTATTCATCCGTTCATGGGAATATATCGCAGCGGGTATCGCAGCGGCTTTTTTTATTTTTTGGAGCAGCATGAGCATCGCGCGGGAAACAGAGGAGCGCGTCCGCTTCCGTTTTTTCAAAAGCGCGCGGGTGGGACAGTTTTTCTTCGTTCTCGGACTTTCGCTCTCCATCTCCAGCGGGTACTATGTCCTTTTGAAGAATGCTTCCTGGGAGGAGCTGGTGCCGCGTTTCCGGATCGGCGAGGAGATGACGGGGATCATTTTCAAAGTCGCGAGCACTGTCAATCCGAGCTTCGCCAAGCTTGCAGAAGGGGACACGACCGTGGATGAGTTCCTCCTGAGTCTCGGGCAAAACAAATTGGGAGAAGGGATGATTGATCAAGAAACCCCCGAGCAGACAACGAATAAGCAGGTTATCGGAAACGCGCTCCCAGAGCTCGGCCGATATCTCAAAGGGAAGGACACCGGCCTTTTTTCCGATGTGGATCAGGAGAAGATCGCGGAGCAGCTATTTCTTGAATCGGGGCGAGAGCAAGTAGCGACGCTCGCGGGGCGGCCGGTTGCGGGGGACGAAAAAATATCCGATATACTTTCTCTGGCTGTGCA
>MFSB01000051.1:10585-12666 GCA_001784735.1 Candidatus Moranbacteria bacterium RIFCSPLOWO2_12_FULL_48_12 | reverse complement strand
CCGAAACGCTCGCCGAGCTCCAAGAAAAAGTGAAAGAATCAGAGGCCGATCTCGGCATCGCCTACGATGGCGATGCGGACCGGGTCGGCTTTGTCGATGAACAAGGGATGGTCATCCCGATGGACCTCGTCACCGCTCTCCTGGCTAAAACTATTCTCAAAAGACGCTCTGGCGTTACGATCCTCTACCATACGACCTTTCCATTTTTACATAAGATAATTGAGGAAAATGGCGGTATCGCGACAGAGTGTCCCATAGCCTCTCCTCAAATGAAAAAACAAATGCATGAAGAAAATGCGGTTTTTGGAAGCAGCGGCACCGGAGGATACTATTTTGAAGAAAATTCTTTTGCAGAAGCCCCGACTCTCGCCGCCATTTTTCTCTTGAATACCATGGCGACGGCTGATCTGCCCATTTCAAAGTTAGTGGAAGTAGTTCACCCTTCAAACACATAACTTTAGAAAAGAAACAAATGATGTTACACTGTGAAAGTAACTTTTTTTGTTTTCAGAGTATAAAGTAGTAAGGACACCAGAAGATAAAACAATCAGTCGCGTATAACAATTAAGTGAAAATGTATGAAAGTCAATCCGTTTATGTTCCGTGGCTATGATCTGCGAGGCGTAGTCGGGACAGATCTCACACCAGAAATTGCAGAGCACATAGGCAAAGCATATGGCACATATCTGCGCAGAGCTGGTACTACCAAAGCTATCATCGGGCAAGACTGCCGCGCTACGAGCGAAGAATATAGTACTGCTCTGATACGCGGTCTTAGCTGGGCTGGCATTGACACGATCGATATAGGCTTGAATCTCGTCGGAACGTTCTACTGGGCGCAGTATCATCTTAATTGTCAAGGCGGTGTCTATGTAAGTGCTTCACACAATCCTCCAGAATATAACGGATTTAAATTCGCCAATGATTTCTCCGAAACGCTGGTAAGCGAGAGCATCCAGGAAGTGCGCCGTATGGTAGAAGAGGATGATTGCGAACCAGGCAAAGTACCAGGAAAAAAGGAAAAACAGGATATCCGCGAAGCATACTTTGCGGATATGAAAAAGCGGCTTCCCCTGACGAAAAAGTTCAGAATTGTCGTGGATCCCAGCTACTCGACAGCGGGAGCTATTGTTCCAGATTTGTTGCGAAAAATGGGATGCGAAGTGATTGAAAAAAATTGTACTATTGACCCAACCTTTCCATTGGGTACTCCGGATCCGACAGAAAATACTGTAGCGAAAAGAGTACGAAGTGAAGTGCTCGAAGAGAAAGCCGATCTCGGATTTTCCTACGACGCCGATGGTGATCGGATCGGCATAGTAGACAACCAAGGCGACATAATCTGGAATGATGTCTTGGTAGCGATATTTGCGGCGGATGTCTTACATACACATCCGGGAGCAAAAATAATGTTCAATACACTCTGTTCCAAAGTGGTTGAAGATACTATCAAGAAGAATGGCGGGATGCCTTTTATGTGGAGAACAGGACACTCATTCTTAAAAAAGAAGAATCAGGAGATTAAAGCCGCTTTTATCGGAGAGCTTTCCGGACACTTCTTTTTTTCGGTTGATTTTTATAATCATGATGATGGAATATATTCAACCTTGCGCCTTTTGAGTTATTTGGAGAGAACCAGCCAAACATTAGCAGAAGCTGTAGCCACATTACCAAAATACATTTCCAGCCCAGAAATCAAGGTTGGCTGCCCCGATGATAAGAAAGTGGCTTTAATTGAAAAGATAAGTGGGGTCGCAAAAAATGATTTTCCAAAAGCAGAAGTCATCAGCGATGAACGGGCAGGCGACGGGGTGCGTCTCAATCTGGAAGATTCTATGTTTGTCATCCGTTACTCGCAAAATGGTCCTTACCTGACTATAAAATTCGAGGCACAGACAAAAGAGAAGTATGATGAGCTGAAAAAATATCTGCGCGGCTTATTGCGTACTTCCGAAGAAATAGACTGGGGGTATGGCATAAACGTTGAGAGCCTTGAGTAAAATCGCCATTGTCCGCACTCGAGGCTTGACTACATTCCACAAAGGAGTATACTCAAGAACAATGAGCTACAAAAAATTTCC
>MFSB01000051.1:0-10576 GCA_001784735.1 Candidatus Moranbacteria bacterium RIFCSPLOWO2_12_FULL_48_12 | reverse complement strand
ATTCCACTTCCCAAAGATTCATAAACCACCCACCCGGGTGGTTTTTTTGTAGCTCAGAGTGAGTTCGTTAACAACCGGAGAAAACATCATGGGCGTAAGAGAGAAAATATCTTGGTTTATCCATCAGAAAATAGTCGGCAAGCTCTATACTGTCAAATTCTACGTCACCGCTCTCAACACGTTTGATAGCGGTCCGCCCGGGATATTCGGGCTCGAGGATGCCAAAAAAGTAACCCGAGCGCTTCTCAAGGAAGCCGCTCCCCTTCTCAAAAGAAGACTCCCCTTTGGCGTTATGAGCCGACTCAAGGCACTCGCCAAAAGCTTTGTCCTCGCAACCATGTTTTGGTCCGCCCATGCCGAAAGCCTTGAGCAAGAAATGGAGAGGCAGAAGAAGGAAAAGCAGAAATTTTTCAGGCTTTTGCTCGAAAACAACGTGCCGATTCCACTGGCTCTCATTTTTGGGAATAAGCTTCCTCTCGGCCTGTCCGGTACGCCGATCATGCATACCCTTCAGGACATGATGCGCTATATCGAAAAGCGGAAAATGCTACCAAAGCTAAGCGTCGAAGCTGTATATGGCACTGATATTGAAGCCTTTCTCTCTCCCGAAGAAAAGGCAGCCTTCACCGAGTCAGCGAAGTGGATCAGCTCCACAATTCTCGTATCTGATCTCTCCGATTTGGGCCTAGACAGCTGGCTTAGTGAATATCTCAGCACCCCATACTGATTGTTCCCTCGCCAAAGACTCGATAAGTACTCACGGCGCTGCCACGACAGCGCCGCCTTTTTTTCTCTCAAAATCTGTCAACCTTTGGCACCGTCGTTCATCACGTCGTTTGAGTAACGACGGTGACAAGCTAACAGCGTACCTTGACAGATTCTTGCCAGGTTGTCTTTTGGGAGTATACCCCCACACCAACCTTGAATCACTGAAGGTTTACAGACCCTTGACACACAAATCTTTTATGTTTGCAAAAAGGTTGGTGTGGGGGTATACTGGTAGCAACATATGAAAAAGGGAACACTCCAAAAGAGGACGCCAGGCAGCTTTGTTTGGTTTCATTTTTCCCTCTGAACCACCCGCGCGGTGGTTTTTTCATACCCGACAAACCGGTTCATTAACAAAAAGGATTTCATGATGAATCCGAATAACAGACTCTTAAGATGGTTTGAGTATGCCGTCTACGGGCTCGCATATCCATGGGTAATTACCTTTCGAAAAGTCTTCCTTGGACACATTATCACTCCCGCTGACGCCCCGCGCATCTGCCCGCTTTTCGCCGGCTACAGCAAGTACACGAAACAACGCCGCCGTTGCGAGGTGCCGAACACATGGCTCCTACAAATGGAGAGAGCCAGATGTTGTCATGACATGGGTAAAAATGGCCAACGTATTTGCCTGTGTCAACAAGGTGAAATGAAAAAAAATGCGGCCGCAGAAATAGAAAAAATTCTCGGCTGAAAACGAATCACTTGGGAACGAGCTCGAAACACGAGCACAATAAAACAGGACTGCCGCTGACAGTCCTGCTCTTTTTTTCTTCATTTTTTCAAGCTCTTCAAACTGAAGTTTTTCATTCTAGTATTTTGCAAAATACTAGAATGAAATATGAGCGAAAATTTATCTCCCATTCACGCAAATCAACATCACTATAAAATACCTCAATATGAAATCAAGCCGATTTTGTCGAAGACTTGGTGCATTTTTTCTCGAGCCAGCGGTTTCACTTTCTCAGCTCCTGCCCTGAGAACTGCCAACACCTCTTCGTCAGAGATGTTTTTCAAACGCTCCTGGAATGGGGAAAGGAAATTGATGATGACTTCCGCCAAACCGTTTTTAAAATCAGAGTAGTTCTTGCCGGCATATTCCTCTGCTATGGCTTCCAGTTTCTTATCATAAAGCAATGCGAAAATATTCAAAAGGTTTTTCAAGGCGGGCTTACTATCCGAATAAACAATCTCAGAACCGCTATCCGTTACGGCCTTCTTGATTTTCTTGCGTACCGTTTCCGCATCATCTGTCAGGGCGATATAATTGTATTCCGATGCAGCCGACTTCGACATTTTCTTGGTCGGATCGTCCAGCCCCATAATACGCGCTGATTTCTTGCCTACTATCGATTCAGGAATCACAAATGTCTCACCGAATTTTTCGTTGAAACGGCGTGCCAAAACCCTAGTCAATTCAATATGCTGTACCTGGTCCTCCCCCACCGGCACTACCGCCGTATCGTAGAGAAGAATGTCCGCTGCCATGAGCGTCGGATAGGTCAGCAGCCCGGCGCCAATCCCCTCTTTGCCGTCTTTCTGCGATTTGTCTTTGAACTGCGTCATTCGTTCCAGTTCGGTGATCTTGGTAAGCGTGCTCAAGATCCAGGCCAATTGCGTATGCTCGGAAATATGCGACTGGACAAACATCGTCGATTTCTTGGGGTCAATGCCTGCGGCCAAATATATCTTAGCAACTTCGATGATTTTTTTACGTAGTTCCACTGGGTCTTGCGGCACAGTGATGGCGTGCAGATCCACCACGCAGAAAATCGCCTCGTATTCATCCTGAAGCTTGACCCAATTCTGAATCGCCCCGAGATAATTCCCCAAGTGCAGATTCCCCGACGGCTGGATCCCCGAAAAAAGCCTTTTTGACATAATTAAGCTTGCTATAAATTACACTTATAATACCTTCATGGTCTGCTCCTTTTCCTCTTACTATTCTACCACATCCCTCATTTTATTCTATTACTCGCGGCCGCGTAGTATAAAATAACATACAGTATAATTTTTATAGAGAGAAAATCGTTCTTAAATACGGCTCATTATCAATTTCTTCTGCCACCATAAACCGCACGTATTTGCGCGCCCGGTAAAATTCCACTAAAAAATCAAATTCATCGCGACAATCATAAGGATGCACAAACACACTGGCCTGTAACTTGTAAAAATTCAATCTTTTCAACCAACCACGAAAAGCATCTCTCAGTGCCTTTTCTTTTTCAGGTATATCAAACAAAACCACTCTCCACTTCTTATCCCAGAGGAGAGGTTTTTTGATCTTATAGGTTTCGAAGTTATACAGTAACGCGCGGTGTTTTCCTTTTTTAGTAAGAAGAATTTCCCAATTCTCGTTCTTTCCCTGTTTCATGTCAATCAGTTGTGAATCATAAAGACGACGAATAGCATTCTCAAGACTTTGCTTATTTACTTTCTTCCACTCCCTCTTCATCATCCCAATGATACGGAAAGATTGTTTGGGCGAATAAGCAAAACTGAGAGCTGCCCCACCGAGTAGAAGTATGAGAGCTTTTTTCTGAACCGATCCCAATTTTTTCATACGGGTAACTCTGTAATATATTTATTCTACGCGGCCGCGTAGAATAAAATAATACACCTTTTTGGCTGGTTTCACTAGTTTTCGTCTTTCTTCATCTGCAGTTTCACCGAATTGGCGAAACTGAGAAGATCGGATTTGAACGTAACTGTGATGGCATTTTTTTTCGCATGCTGTTCTTCGGCGAACATCAACAGTTTTTCGAGAAGCGCCCCGATCTCTAAACCACTGGCTTTCCAGAGGTGATGGTAGAGCGTCCCAGGCATGGTATTTATTTCGTTGGCATAGACTTTGTCCGCTTGCTTATCATAGAGAAAATCAACCCGTGCAATACCGGTACAGTCAAAAAGCTTGAAAACTCTCACTGCCAGATCTCGCACCTCCTGTGTTCGCTCGGCGCTCAAGCGCGCCGGAATGACTATCTTATTCTCCGCATTGCCCAGCTGGGCTCCCCCTTCTTCCAAATATTTGTCGCTATAACTGAAGTGCTCGCCCTCGAAAAGCGATTCTTGGATGAGGGAAGCGATCGGCTCATCATTCCCTAAGACCGCGCAGGTAATATCCATCAGGTTTTCCACGCTCTCTTCCACAATCACTTTCGTATCATAATGGAGCGCCACCTCGCAGGCATTTTCCAACTCTTCTTCTTTGCGTACCTTGGTCATAGCAATGGACGAGCCGAGACGAGCTGGCTTGACGAAGACCGGCCAATGTAACTTTTTCGTAGCACTGAGAACCGTCTCTTTATCTTTCTGCCAGTCATCAATCGTGAAAGATGCGAACGGCGGCGTCGCAATACCTGCTCTTTGCAGGAGTCGTTTGGTCAACACTTTGTCCATGGCTGTGGCCGAAGCGGTTACCCCACACCCGACATACGGCACGTTCACCAATTCGAAAATACCTTGGATCGTCCCGTCTTCCCCATTCATACCGTGCAATGCCGGAAACGCCATATCGATCGTTATCTCCTTGGCAAATATTCCGCTTTTCTTCAAAACGAGCGTCTGATTTTCTGAACCCGTATCAACACAGTATCTCGGAAAACGGCCGAGTTTCTCCTCCCAGTCGCCTGCGGTAAAAAACTTCAGACTCCCCAAAACAGTTTCTGAAAACCACTGACCTTTTTTATCAATATAGACTGGTACAACACTATATCCAAGACGTTTTAGTTCACTAATAATAAATAGGCCGGTAATGATAGACACCTCGTGTTCCGGACTGCGGCTGCCGAAAAAAACCCCGACAATCATCTTGTTTTTCTCTGATTTCATACTCTTCTCATAGGACTTGGTATTTGACTTGTTTCCCTCCTCCCCTGCGAAGGGGAGGATTGAGGATGGGTAGAGAAATACTTTACGTTCTTAACCTCCCCCTGCCCCCTCCTTGGAAAGGAGGGGTGGAAAAACCTTCAAACACTAAGTTCTACTCTAGAAATAATTGTCAGTAAGATCATTTTGGAAAATAATCGTATCGCCTTTGCGGAGCACATGGGAAAGGTCTTTATGTGCCTCTTCTGTCGTATTATACACGGTATAGAGGGTATGCGCATGAGCCCGCAATTCCTTCTCGATAAAAGGCGTCATAGGGCTCTTGATGAGGAGAACGAGATCGACACTTTTGGAATACCATTCCCCTATCTGCCGATGAATCCGCACTGATTCTTTGCCCAATTCAACCAAGCCTGGAGTCAACACTACTTTTCTCCCCTTGGCCTGCTTGAGAAGTTCAATCCCGCTTTTGATACCAGCCACATTGCCATTATAGCTGTCATCAATCACCATGATATCAGTCGCAGCATTGTAGATGGGTTCCAATCTGTGAGCTATCGGCTGGATACTTTTCACTGCCAGAGCAATTTCTGGAATCGGTACGACAAGTTCTCGTGCCAACGCGGTACACAATAAAATGAGCGTGATATTGTGCGTTGCCAACAGCTTGGTCTCAAACGAAGTCCCTCGCCACTCGAATTGTAATCCTGCAAAATTTTCTTTCACCACGATGTTTTTTGCATCAGCCTGAGAAATTCCGATGTGCTTCGAAAGTGAAAAACGCTCAAAATTATTCCTGATATTTTCATCATCAAAATTGAGGAACGTTACTGTGCGAGTATGAAGAGGTAATTCGAATTTTGCATCGATAGTATCTTTCAAACTACCGAAACGCTCCAAGTGCGCTTCATTGATACCGGTCAGGATGGAATATTGAGGCAAAACCATCCGACAAATTTCTTTTATCTCGCCCTTCTTGTGTGCTCCCATTTCGACGATAAAAATTTTTCCCTTTGTAAATTCCTCCGAGTGATCGATGATAAAATCCGCAATTCCGATATCCGTATTGACGTTGTCCGGCGTTTTTATCACTGAGAATTGCTTACCAAGGATAGCGGCTAGAATTTCTTTGGTCGTGGTCTTGCCGTAACTCCCCGTGATACCGATCACCCGCACTCCGGATGCTCGCAGTATCTCTCTTGCCCGAGACACCTTTTTCCATTTGAGATACCGGCCAAACGGGAGAAGGAGAAGAAGCGCCGCGCCGATAAAAAAAGGAATGGTCATAATGCAGAGAGCCAGAACGACAGATCCCCCGACCCATCCGAAAAAAGAGAAGGCTGCTCCTGCCGCACCAGCGAAAAAGACCATGCTTATAGCCTGCAGGGCGCGCGCCTTCATTGTCCAAACGATTTTTTGGCGCTGCTCGAGCCGCCACCATGCCAGATGCGAGTAGCAAAAAGAGAGAAAACGCCAGAAATCATAGTTCTCGCTCTGTAAAATATAGATAAGATTTCGAAGAATCATGATTTTATTGCCCAATATCGAATTAACGTAGCCTATTCTTATTTGTCATTCCCGCGTAGGCGGGAATCCAGATTCTTGAAAGTATGCTCTATCCTGGATCCCCGCTTTCGCGAGGATGACAGAAAAATGAAGTTATTATTTGAAGGTATCACGATTTTATTGCTACTAAAAAGATTTTTTCAAAATCCGCCGGATTGTCGAAAAATACATAATGCCCGGCGCCAGAAATGATAAATAGCTCTGAGCCTTTGATAAGCGACTCTGTCAACTGGCCATCAGAGAGCGGCGCCACATCATCATTTTCTCCCCAGATGAGTGTCGTCGGTATTTTTATTTTTTCCATATCCCCCTGCAGATCTTCGCCGATATTCTTGCGGTAAATCTCCGTCAATGCTCCGGCCTGGATATAATCTTCCGAACCGATAGCCGTGTAAAAAGATTTCCTCACTCTCTCACGCAACTGAGAAAAACCCGGAAGAAATGATACAACTTTCAATGCTTTCGCCAGAATAAGATACAATAATTTTTTTACAGTTTTGCGCCGAATCCCGGCGCTACCGATGAGAATCAGTTTCTGCACGTCAGTATGCTCCGCGCAATATTTGATGGCGATATTGCCGCCGAAAGAATGTCCTACAAGAATCGGATGTCCGACATGCAATTTTTCGAAAAAATGCTTCAAAAAACTAGCGTAGTTTCCGATCGACCAGGCGGTAGACGGCATCTGGCTCTCCCCGAAACCTGGCAAGTCAAGCGCGATGACATTCTGGCATTTCTCCAAAGTTCTCGAAAAATGCGCCGCCTGCGACCCCCACCCATGCAGAAATGCCAAAGCCCCACTACCGGCAAAGTCGGCACTCTGATAGTACCGGATACTCAAATTATCGACGATGATGGTCTTTTTCTCGAGCATATTCACGTCCTGCAATTGTAACATGGAGGCTTAGCCAAAGGAAATATCAACATACTCCCCTATTACAGAGAGTTTTTGACTTGTGAATGTTTCCCACCACCTACAAGTTTTCACTGCTACAAAGCCTTCTCCTTTTGCTTTCCATATTTTTTATTCTTCCCTTTCTTTTTCATCTCCCTGCCTTCGTCAAGATTACGGACAGACGCAACAAGAAGTTTCTTCACCTCGCGGTCAAAATCAGAAATATAATTTTTGTCCTGCCCTTGGCGATACTTTGTGTATTCCTTCAATGCTAGCGTCTCGGCAATTTCGTGACTTACATTTCCGGCATCACCCAATATTTGTTTCTCGTTTAATTTCAGAAATGCATTCAATTTTTCTACCCAATCATTCATGTACATCAAAATGCCATTCCTGGCCTGCATTTCCGCAAAATCCAGATACATAGTAACAATCCTATTCAAGGAATCAAGTTCATTTTCATTCAAATAATTTTTTGCAATCACCACATCTTGCTCTCGGATCCTGCCTTTCGGAGAGTTTTTCCAAACAGTCAGTCCCATATGCGCTTTGGTACCATCTGCTCTTGTGCGGATTATCTCTGCGGCTGTCGCTCCGGTAATAGCAAAATGCAACTTATTCTGAACTGTTGCAAAAAATCGCTTGGTTATATCGCTGTCCGGGAAATAATCAGCGCTACAAAGCGCGTATATATCGGTAATCTTCTGATACATTCGTCTCTCGCTCGACCGTATGTCACGTATTCGGGCAAGTTGTTCCTCGAAGTAATCTTTACCGAAAATATTGTGAGGATCTTTGAGTCGTTCATCATCCATGGTAAAGCCTTTGATGATGTATTCTTTGAGCCTTTCGGTCGCCCAGATACGAAACTGTGTCGCTTGCGCGCTATTGACCCGGTATCCGACAGAAAGAATCGCATCGAGATTGTAAAACTTTGTCTTGTAAATCTTGTTGTCATCAGCAGTATGTTCCAAAACGGAACTAACTGAATTTTCCTTCAATTCCCCGCTATCAAAGATATTTTTGAGATGTTTGGTAATAGCCGGTCTTTGTACGCCGAACAAAAGAGCTATTTTGTCTTGTGTAAGCCATATATTTTCATCACGCAAAAATATTTCCACCTTCACTTTACCGTTTGGAGTGGTGTAGAGCAGAAACTCTGTAAAACTATTATTGGGAACGATTTGTCGACTCTTTTTTTTCATACTCTATTGTTTACTCTACTTACATATATAATAATACATCACATCATGAAAGTGTGTCAAACAACCCCATTCCAATACCACCCTCAAAGTCCGCGCTTTGGTAGTAGCGGATACTCAAATTGTCGACGATAATGGTCCTTTTTTCAAGCATAATCACGTTCTGCAATTGTAACATGATGGCTTAGTCAAAGGAAATTAATAAGAGCGGCAGACTTGTTAGTCTCCGCTCTTCGTTTCTCGTCCCCCCTATAGTAATTGTCTGCTTATCAGGTTGTCAGACCACCATAGATGACGATTTGGGAATGAAATGCCATTGTCCCGCATCGACCCTCTGAGTTGTGGAATTTCAAAGCAAACCAAGTTCCAGTAAATCGCGCTCCAGTCGGTCGGCAGATTCGAAGACGATTCCGGTCATGCCGAGAGTTCTTGCGACTTCGACATGACCCACCGTATCGTCAATGAAAACAACTTCCTTCGGACGACATTGCAGTATCTCAAAGGCCCTTCTGAAAATTTCTGGGTTGGGCTTGATCAGCTTGAGAGCCGAACTCGCAATGATCGGGTTGAAAAGGGATGCAAGATCACGTTTGATCACAATTTCCGCGATGAATTCCGCATTCACGTTGGAGAGCACCGAGACCTTGTGCTTCTCATTGAGCCGACGTGCAATCGCTACCACTAGCTCATTTACCACAACCCGAGCCATAAGATCTTGATGAACTCGCTCTACGGGATGATCAACCAATGCCGCCAATCCACGCTGGAACTCGACAAGGGTAATCTGTCCAGCATCAAGCAGATCTGCCAGCGCTAGCACATTCTGGAAAATCCCTTCCGTCACAGCAAGTCCCCGAACCCATTCAATTAGAGCTTTGTTACATACCACGCCGAACCAATCGAATACGATGTTCGCCACGATGGGCTCCTTTCAAAGGTTATTCAAAATAACTAGCCCTATACAGCAACTGTGGAGCCTAACAATTTTTTTATGATTTGTCAACCCAAACCTTCTACTTTTATTTTATATAAAGCAAAATATTACATATCAAAAACTCCCCTTACGGAGAGTTTTTCTCATTTCGGTATCATAATTCCACGGCCGTGGAATTATGATACATTCCGATTTCAACATGATTCATGATTCACAATTCGTGATTCATTTGCTTAGACTTCTATGACCACAGGCAAGACCATCGGTCGGCGTTCCGTCTTGGTAAAGAGGAACTGCCCCACGACTTCGCGGATCTGATTGCGGATCTGATCCCAATCGATGGAAGAGCCTCGGGACGTGTTGTCCTTCACAACTCTTTCCACTTTGCGCTTGGTCTCATTCACGAGATCAAAGTTTTCTTTCACATGGATGAAGCCGCGCGATGTAATCTGGATATTGCCGATGATGTTTTTCGTCTTGGAATCGATGATGACCGTGACAACCACCATGCCATCCTGAGCCAGCATCTGGCGATCGCGGAGCACCACATGCCCGATGTCGCCGATACCGAGACCATCGACGAAGACATAGCTGGCATCGGCTTTCTCCTTCAAGAGGTACGGCAGCCCTTTGTCTTCTTCCGGTACTTCCAGCACGTGTCCATTGTCCATCACGAAAACATTCTTCTCCGGATATCCCAAACGGTAGGCGATCCTGGCTGCTTCCACGATGAAGAAGTGATTGGCATACACCGGCAGGATATAGGTCGGCTTCACCTGACGGATGATCTCCTCGATTTCCCAGATAGTGCCGTGTCCGCCGATATGGATCTCCATGATTTCGCTGTGGATGACATTGTCGCACTTGCGATAGAGATTGTCCTTCAAGCGCTGAATGGTACGCTCATTCCCCGGAATGACCGAGGAAGAAAATACGATGGTATCATTCTTCTGCAATTTGATGAAGCGATGATTGTCCGTCACGATGCGCGTCAAAGCGGCATTGGACTCGCCTTGCGCCCCGGTGCAGATGACCACCACCTGCTTATCGGGATATTTGTGGAGATCCGCTACCGTAATGAACGTCTCATTTTTGGCTTTCAGATACCCGAGCTCTTTGGCCACTTCGATGTTCATCTTCATGCTATAACCTTCGATGGCTACCTTCTTGCCCACTTGTTCCGCATATTCGATAAGATACGCGATGCGGCGCACTTGCGAAGAAAACGTCCCGATAATGATGCGCCCGGGCGAGTTCTTGATCAGATTCTGCAGATTGCGGTGGACTTCCGTCTCAGACGGCGGCAAACCTTTCTTGATGGCACCGAGGCTTTCCAACATGAGAATGGTCGGCTGCGGCAAGGCTCCTAAATGATTATATTTG
>MFSB01000050.1 GCA_001784735.1 Candidatus Moranbacteria bacterium RIFCSPLOWO2_12_FULL_48_12 | reverse complement strand
TTATGTGATATATACCAGTATAGCGGATAGAAGAGAAGAGGTGAAACTCCTAGAGAAGAATCAGCTTGCCTACCGGCAGGCAGGGAATATCGAATAAAGAATAAGGATTCAAATGAAAAAGAGAGGGAGGCCTCTCTTTTTATTAATTCATGATTCGTGATTCGTGATTCTGTTCTTACAAAACGGGTTCCCACCGGAGGGTCTGCCCCGGTTCCAGCACTTCCACCCACATCTGCCCCGGAACGAACGCCACCTCGTTGCCGGACTCGTCAAAAAAGTTGAGTTTGCTGTTGATATCCGATTTATCCTTTTTCCACGTCCCGCGTTTCTGCTCCCCGTTCATATAGTAGAAGGCATCGCCGCTGTCTTGCGTATCGTACCACGGGTCGCCGAGCTGGACATTGTTGTACTGGCCCTCGATCTGCTCGGACTGCGCCATCACCACGATGACATTCTTTGGGGCGTTGCGATTTTTGTTGTTGCGATCGACATCGGGAACATTGCCCCAGGTGCGCAGGTAGCTGTTGGTGTCGCGGTCATAATCATATTCAGCCGCAAATGGCCCGGCGAATGCCACTCGCAGATGTCCGCCCTTGGGCCGATTCTCCAGCGCCGCTTCGGAGACATGTTTGTAGCCGGAAAATTTATTTTCCAAACGATACCCGAACTCTTGGGCACATATGAAAAGCTCTGCCGGTTTGGCATAGCCGCTATCCACCCCGCGCGCCATCCCTTCTTTCCTGAAACACGGATTTTTGGAACAGAGGGTGGCTGACTTTCCGGCGTCTTGATTGCAATTGATATTGTCGATCTCATTGCGGTTCAGAATGCCTTGCGCCAGGCCCACGCTATCAGATCCTGAATGCGACTCTGATCTCCCCCATGGGACAAAGATAGCGTCCAGGCCTTTGGCCAGAGAAATGAAATCGTGGCGGGCGCTACGCATCGATCCGACTTCCGTCGGCGTATTGCACACATAGATCGCCATAAGACGGGTGACGCTCGAGGTAATGACCGGCATCTCGATCACCATATCGGCCTCAGAAAATCCGGCTGCCGGACGAGCCGTGACATCCCCCGGCTGCATCACCGCCAACGGACGCCTATTCCAGTTTTCACACGGCAATCCGGAAATCGGGCTGACTTCTCCGATATTCAGAGGTTCAGTCGAAATGGTCAGTGATTGATTCCTGTTATTGAGCTCGATGGGTTTGCGTGCTACCTTGTTCCCGAATACGAAATAGCTGCCGATACCCACAATCGCGATGACAATGAGAAAGATCACGATTTTTTGACGATTTTGCATAAAAAATATTAATAAATAAATTTTCTTTGCCATTCCGAACGTAGTTGAAGAATCTAAAAATCTTTCTTAGTTATAGATCCTTGCACCACCGCTAAAGCTTTGGCGGCACGCGGTCGACTTCGCTCAGGATGACACTTCGTGTCACTTCTGACAACGCGGGCAATAAAAAACGCTGCGCTGTCCGATTTTTTTACGCAGTATTATTGTATCACATTTCTTACAAGATTTTCCTGTCCGCCCGTATACGTGCAGCATACGTTGGAAGCGCCCTTCCAAACCATCCGTATCACGGAAGTCTCCGTCACTCGTCCCGCGGAGCTTTACCGCCCTCTGCAAAACTTTTTTGATGGCTGGCAGAATTTTCAGCCATTCCTTTTTTGTGAGTGTTTCGATGCGCCGTGTCGGAAGAACCCCAGCCAGAAACAAGGCTTCGCTCCGGTAGATGTTGCCGATACCGGCGATGAGATCCTGCTCGAGGAGTACCACTCCGATCGGCCGTTTCTTTTTCTCTGAGAGCAACCCTTGGAAATGTTTTTGCGTCAATTTGGGCGAAAGCGCATCGATGCCGAGGGATGCGATACTCGGGAGCGTCTCCACTTCTCCTGTCCTCATCACGCGCAGCCAGCCGAATTTGCGCATATCGGAGAACTCGAGCGTCGTCTTGTCGGTAAAAGTGAAAATGTGATGGATGTACCCGTTGACCGGATCTTTCGTAAATGCCGACGATAAACGATTGCCCTTATCCTTCACCAGAAAGTGCCCCGTCATCTTGAGATGGGCAACAACCGAGTAACCGTCATCCAAATCAATCACTATATGTTTGCCAAAGCGCCGCGTCCCAAGGATAATAGCGCCCCTCACCTGCTTCGCAAACACGGCAAAAGAGGGAAAGATTCTTTTTTTCCAATCGCTCCAAAAACTCTTGATAGTTTTCCCGACGATCTTCCGCTCCAGTTGCGTTACGACCGTCTGGACTTCTGGCAGTTCTGGCATAGACGATAATTTTGATTACTCTTCATTATAAGGCTTTTTCATAATCGAAGCGAGAATGTGATTGATCACGTCGCTCGCGAACGACGGTGATTGACTTCGACCGTTTTTTCTGCTATACTAGGAGGGCAAAGAAGCGGGTGTAGCCCCGCTTTTAATTTTTAACAAAACAAATATGGGAGAGATGCAAGAGGGCGTGCAATACGATTCAGCTGCAAACCCTAGACAAGAAGCTTTGGCAAAACACGAGGCTATGACAAGGGCGGCGGAAGACCAGATTTTGCGAGCCGATTTGGATCAGCTCTCTGACATGTTGGATAAATTCGCTGAAAAATATGTAAGTGATCCACATATTCTGGAAAAAATACCAGGCGCGGCCGAAAGCCTAGAAGCAATAAAGAAGAGATTTAGAGAGCTCACGGGGGGAAAGACCACTCATTAATAAATACTAAAAAACTGGCTTCAGCCAGTTTTTTGTTTGCTCTCTTTTAAATCTTTATGAATTTATTTAGAGATTGGGGATTAGATATTAGAACATTGAGCGAAGCTTCAAATTTCTCCCCAGTTTTTTCCGATGAGCACTTCGGCCGTGAGCGGCACACGGAGCGGATAGGCGCTCTCCATAACCGTTTTTATCTTCTTGGCAAATTCCGGCGCGCAGTCTTCTCGCACCTCGAAAATAAGCTCATCGTGAATCTGGAGCACCATCCTTGCCCGAGAGGCTTCTCGCTCTAAGCGGGATATGGACGGACTTGCTTCATTATTGAAATCATTAACAAGCTCTTGAGCCTTGAGCATCGAAAATTTCATAATATCCGCCGCCAGCCCTTGGATGGGCATATTGATCGCCATCCGCTCGGCGGCTCGCGCCACCTGCACATTGCCGCTCTCGATTTCCGGGGTGTAGCGCCGCCGCCCCAGTTCCGTTTCCACATAATGATTTTTGCGGGCGCCTTCTTTCATTTTTTCAATGAACCTCGCCACACCGGAGAATTTTTTGAAATAGGCGGCAATAAATTGGGTAGCTATTTTCTGATCAATCTCGGCCGCCTGGGAAAGCCCAAACGACCCCATGCCATACATAATGCCAAAATTGAATACTTTGGCCTGACGCCGCATATCTGGCGTTACTTCTTCCGGCTTGACTTTGTATACTACCGCCGCCGTCGTAGAGTGGACATCCTCACCTTTTCGGAATGCTTCTATCAAAGCTGTGTCTCCGCTCAAATGCGCCATTACCCGAAGTTCAATCTGGGAATAATCCGCTCCGATGAACACATATCCTTTCTCTGCTTCGAAGGCTCCGCGGATGCGCTCGCCCCAAGAACTGCGTATCGGAATATTCTGCAGGTTCGGATCGGACGATGACAAGCGTCCTGTCGCCGCTACGGCCTGGTTGAATGTCGTATGGAGACGCGATGTGCCATCAACAAGCAACGGTATCGCATCCAAGTATGTCGTTTTCAGTTTGAACAGTTCGCGATAACTCTCAATTTTCGCCACGATTGGGTATGCCCGCAATTTCTGCAGCTCTGCCGAGGCCGTCGAGATGCCTGTCTTGGTTTTCTTGATGTTAATGGCTGGGATTTTCAGATCCTGAAAAAGAATCTCGGATAATTGCTTGGGCGAATTGATGTTGAATTCTTTGCCGGAAAATGCGTAGATATCTTTTTCCAGCGCCGCCAATTCTTTCGCCAATTCGTCGGACAGCGCTCGGAACTTTTCCGTGTTGAGGCGGATGCCATTCTGTTCCACTTCACACAAGACGAAAAGAAGCGGCATTTCAATATGTTCAAAAACCTGGCGCAAAGTCTTCCCCTTTTTTTGCGTCTTACTCACTTTATCTATGCGCTTTTCATACGCCTCGCGCAAGATAAGTAGTTTTTCTGCTGGCAATACTACTTCCTCCTCGCCGCATTCCTCAAGTACCAAGTACCCGAGCTCCACATTCCCGCCGGAATTGAGGAGGTAGGCCGCAATCAGGACATCGAAAGTGATTCCTCGAAGGTCGATATTTTCTTTTTGGAAAATATGCAGAAGCGCCTTGCCATCATAGACCACTTTTTTTATTTTTTCATCTTCCAAAAATGTTTTAAGCCATTTTTTTGTGGCTTCGTTCCAAGCGATGCTTGCCTCACTTTCTTTCGCGACAGCTATGTGCACGCTTTCGATCCCCGTGCCAAAAAGCGTCCCTTCTGCTTGTTTCACATACACCGCCGCCTCTTTGGCCTTTCCCAAAAACTTCTCTAATTCTTCTTTCGTAACAATTTTCCGGGGCTTGTTTTTACCTTGCCCCGCCCTGAGCGCAGTCGAAGGGTCACCCCCTGTTTCTAGTTTCTGATTTCCGGTTTCACGGCTTCCGGGAAGCCGTTTAATCAAGCTATAAAATCCCAGTTCCTGAAAAAGTTTCGTCACTGTCCCCCGATCGAAATCCTTGCTGACGCATGCCGAAAGATTGAGCTCCATCGGCGCATCGGTATCGATCGCCCCCAATTCTTTGGACAGAAAGGCTTTTTCCTTATCTGTCTCCAATTTTTTCCGCACGGATTCCTTCACCTCCTTTAGGTGCGCATAAATATTTTCTAGCGTTCCGAATGATTGAATGAGATCCGTCGCCGTTTTCCCGCCGATGCCCGCTACCCCGGGAATATTATCCGAGGCATCCCCGGCCAAGCCCTTGTAATCCGGAAGCTGGCCAGGCTGGAAGCCATATTTTTCCTCCACTCCCTTTTCGTCGTAGAGCACAGTGTCTTTGATGCCCTTGCGCAGGGTAAAAACTTTCACCATGGGCGTCACGAGTTGCAAGACATCGTTATCTCCCGTCACGATAATCACCTCCACATTCTGCTGTTCCGCCTGACGGGCGAGCGTCCCTACGCAGTCATCCGCCTCATAGCCTTCTTTCTCGAAAATCGGGATATTGAAAGCTTGCACGATCTCTTTCACGCGCGGGATCTGCGCATACAATTCATCCGGCGCTTTCACCCGCGTCGCCTTATACTCGGCAAATTGCTCATGCCGGAAGGTCGGTCCCGCCAGGTCGAAAGACGCCGCGATATATTCCGGATGGAATTTCTCCAAGACCGATAGGAGCGTCATGGTAAACCCGTAGGCGGCATTCACCAGCTCTCCCTCCTTGGTCGTCAAGGGCGGCAAGGCATGAAAGGCTCTATGAATCAGGGCGTTCCCATCCAGCAAAACCAATGTTTTCGCTTTCTTTTGCATAGTTTTCACTTTTCTTTATCTTCAATCTATCCTTTTTTCTCATTCTTAATCTCTTATGCAAATTTCCGGATTTCGCGCTCCAGGACATTCTGGAATTTTCTGATGATAAGCCATGCGCTCTGCGGAAGAAACTGTTTCAATTCCCGTTCAAAGCTGATATTGGATTCTTTGAGCGCCCGCGACACTTTCGGAAGCAACATTTTCTTCTGTGCTACCGGAACCATGTTCGAACGCAGAAGGAAATAAATATCATAAAAATCTCGTGGTTTTTTGCGGGAAAGCAATGCTTGTATTTTTTCCTTCACGAGGATATCTTCTCTCAGTAAAATGAGCGGGTAGGGCGGAAGAAAATCACTCGCTATCATGACAACTTCGCCCTCTTTTTTTCCAGCACGCTGAGATATCTCGATCCGGATAGAAACTGTTTTCTCGCCGACGGTAAGAAAGATATGTGCCAGGTACCCACCCGTTGTCGATTTCGCCTCCTGTATGGAAGACTCTACCCCGATCCGCTCCAGTTCCGAAAGCGCGTTAATAATAAGGCGTTCGATTATCTTCTTTCCTGACAAGGGCGTGCTGAAATCGAGATCTTCGGAAAAGCGAGGACTGCCATACACAATGCGCAGCGCTGTACCACCCTTGAAATACAGGTGTTCGCTGCCCTTCTCTTGGTACAATATGGAAAGAAAAAGGTGCTGGCAGTATTCTCTCCAGATGTTTTCCTCCGTGGTTTGATATTTTTTGACCAGTTTTCGGATCGTCTCTCGTTCAAGCATACAGACTGTCTATCAAGGATAAAAGTTTCCGATTATTGAAAAGGTTGGCATACTGTATGATTTTCTTTTTGTCCAACCGTTCCAGAATCAGCCGATCATTAAGCGTTTTTCTTCCCAAAGCGACAAAATAGAGATAGTCCGCCAAAGCCTTTTCCGGTTCGGCAAAGAGGACAGAGCGAGTCTCCCCTGATACATTCTCATTCTGTAGCGTATACCCGATAAAAGCGCGTTCACCGATAGTGAGATAAGAATACCCCAAACCGCCGACAGTGAACAGGCGTGTCGGTTTGGTCGTGGCAGATGTCACTGCGTAGACCATTTCCGGCAAGATACCATGTTTCATGAGCGCATATTCGAAAGATATATATGATGGCTGATAAAGGACATTGGCAATTTCTTCTTCGCTCGGCAGAGGAGTTTTTACTGCATACAAGCCTTTTTTCAATCGAACAATTCTTCCCTTTTTTGTAGCCGTTTCGAGAAAATACTTTATCCGTGTTGGCGCTACCGGAAAAACACCCCGAAAGAGCCGCGGGGTGAATATCCGCATATTTCTGGCTTTTAATCCTTCCAGAACCGAAAATATTTCCAACCTTTTGCATTTCATAAAAGTATAAAACAGTGTACTTTCCTGAAACAATAGTATCATACAAGAATTTCCTTGTCAAGTAGAATTTACAAGCATTAAAACATACCTTTATTTTGCCTTATAATTAGCTTTTTTTGAGAAAATCCTTGTTTCATTCTTTGCCATATATGAGGAAAAGTGATCAATACTTTTGTGAGGCAATTCATTCACTTTTCATTTGCATAAAAGTATAAAGTATCACACTTATCTGAAATATCCATTTTTCCTCTGTAGCTCTCTTTTTTGAGGTTTTCAGAAATTTTATCCTCTCAATAACGCTTTATATAAAGTATACTTCAGGAAAAAGTAAATTTTGGGATTACACTACCAGAATTATATATTCAATCAATTTCCCTCTCAAGAACAACGCGCACGCATCCCAAAAGAAAGGCAAAAGAGGAAAAAGTTGGTATAATGACGACATATGAAAAACGTTTTGGAGTCCCCAAAAAATATTTTACCTTTCCCTCCCCACGTTATGCGAGAAGGAGTGTCTTTATCTCATATACCGCAGAAACAAACTGCTTCAGACAATGAAACAGAAAGCGTAAAAGGATCGCTCGATAGAAAAGCTGACCAAGCCTCTGTTTATACGTTTATTCCGGGCAAAAATCCGAGACTCCACTTGGCTACTCTTGAAGAACTCTCTCCGATTTTTAGCTCCATTCCTACAAACGAGCTTTTATCCGTAATGGAAAAAGTTATATGTGATCGTGATTTCCATTGGTCTGATGAATTAGAGAAATCTCATCCGACACTTTTTTTCGAAGAGCAACTGGCTATCGAACAAATTGTAACGATGCTTTGGCAACGGTCAAATACCACTTTTTTTGAAAAATTTTCTATCATAGAAATGTTGGAGCGCACTTTACGAGATGCCTCGCCTGGTGATTGGGAATCCGAGGAAAGAGGAAGTGATGCCGCACTACGCTTTATACCATCCGCCGAAAAAAACTTTTTCTTGAAATCCCTCGCGCAAAGCTTCTTGAAAGAAGGCCTTCCCAACCCCCCTTTTGAGGCGCGTAAAGAGATGGTGCGGCGCAATTGGGAAGAGGGTTACGGTTCTCGAGACGGAGAAGCTTGGATTTATGTCGGTCATGGCTATTCTTCCGTACCCATAAGTGCCCGTTCAGTAGACGATCTTCCTGAAAGCGATATCTATCGTCTTACTAATGAATGGTTCGTTGCTGATAGTAGCTGGATCTCTGATCACCAGTTGCAGGAATGGGATATCGTAGATAATTTAAAAGATGCCAGTCTAGAAAAAAGGGTTATCACTGATTCCCAACTTCAATCCCTTGCTTCTATTCCTCGATCAGAGAACGCTTGCTATGCCTTAGGGGATCAAGCCCGCGACCCCTTCATCTCGCTTATAAGTTCTGAATTTGGCAGCATATACAGCCATCATGACGGATCCATTGAGGAAGTCTTCTCACGGGAAACAGTTCATCAAAAAGCACTTCCGATAACCATAGATAATATTGATTCACTTAGCAGATTTCTTATCGAACTGAAACAGGCGGCTCCATCTTACGTACCTGAACTGCGTCAGGAACTGAAAAAAGTGTCTCGTTTTTTCCAAACACGCCCAAGAGGATCGTTACTTTTATCAAGACGTCCGAGATTTCCATGGCAAGGAACTCTCGATGGGAGGGGAGTATTTCCAGCAGCTGACGGACGGAGCGATGCTCTCGTCGGCTGACAGGGTATGTTTCCTCATCAACTCTGGGTTTAAGGTTACGATCAAGGATCTCCCAGAGAAGTACGGGATGCTGGACAGCGAAGTATTGCTGTCCAAGGAAAAGCTGACGGTCGGGGTTGCGATGGAAGTTGCGACCGAAGATCTAACAAAATTCTTCGACAGCGACTTCATTGCCAGCGCCAGGTTCTGGCAAGAAGAGGCCAAGAAAGTCAGAACATAACCGGAGTTTTCGCGACTCCGAAAACAGTTCGCGATAAGTTTTAGGTCAACGGGGAGCCTGGTTGGTTACTGGCTCCTCTCTATTCTTGAGCTCACCACATTTTATATGTGCTGAATTCAAACAATGGATAAAGCAATTTTGAAGTGATCCATAATTTCCCGCTCTATCATCACGTACCACAACTTACGCAATTGCGTAATCTGTGGTATATGAAATGGTAATTTTAGCTGAAAGAAGGGGTAATCATATATATTACGATATTTCGAACTAATTTTTAACCAAAAAACCTATTGAGAAATTTTTGATGGCTAGCGGTAAACATCTTTGCGATGACCTATCGCAAAGAAAACCACCGCGTCTGAGGATTGGAAATAAAAAAGCACCCGGTAGAGGCGGGTGACACGGAACGAGTAGACCCCATCGAGGCCTTGCAGCTTTTTCATGTGCAGTCGCGGATCGCGCAGATTCTCACGGAAGCGCTTCTCCTGAACCATGTAAAGCCGCAACGAGTCTTTAGGGAACTTCCGCAACTGCTTCGTAAAGTCAGCTGTTTGAAAGATTTCCATACTAGCGCTTGGCGAGCGGATAGGTTTTCAAGGCTTTCTTGAAGAGACGCTTGATCTCTGTGGGACTGGCGTACTCGCTCAGGTTCTCTGATGGCAGGAAGAGTGAAAATTCTGCGCGCAAAAGGCGCAGTTCCGCGAGAATATCACGCAAAAGCTTTCGTTCAGAAGATGATTGTTTGGTTTGGGTAAGCATACGTTTGAGTCTTGATTGGCTGAATCTTACTGTAAGTATACAGCAAAAAGTAAACTAGTCAACCGTTTCTATCTTTGAGGATTTGTTTCTTGAGAGACAGAACAAAGTCTCAAATAATGGAGTGGTTTTTCAAAATAATTTTTAATCGAACAACCTATTGAGAAATTTTTAAAAGGAGAAAAAGATGGAATTGAATCTGCTTGATTTGGTTTCTTTACCGCTTTCGTATCAAAGACAGTGGCAGGAAACTATCAACAAAGGATTGGCGAAGATATCGCCCGATGCACTCAGCGAAGATATCGCCGATGAAGATGCTCGTGTCGACGCTGATGGTTCACTCGTAATCTTCGGGCAATGCGGCAGTCAGAAACTTGAGATGCGAGTACCGGTCGGAGAATGGTTTATCAGTCCTTTCGGCGCACTGGCTGAACCGGTAGCACTCTGGGTCATTTCAATGATTGCAGAGAAAACGCCGCGCGATCGGAAGAGCGAGGGGAAGGACTGGCAGGGAAAACTCTTTGGTGTCATTGATACCAAGGGGTACATATCGCCTGACGGAAAGGTTTTCCGTTTCATGTACAACGGCGAAGGGCCGTTTCAATCAGTAAGCCGAGCCGCCGCCTTCGGCTTCGCTTTAGGCGATGCCGCGCCGGACTGGGCAAAAGGAAAGTAACTATTATCACCTGTCCAAGCATGCGTCAGCGAATGCATGCTTGGACTCTCAACTGAATTCTTATCCTGGCTTGCGGGATGAAAGTTCTGCGAGATATTTTTTTAACTTTATAAAATCTTACTTTTTTGGCAATTGCAAGAAAAGTCAGATTCTAGAGTCTCTTTTATCATTAAGTACCACTATTTACGCAATTGCGTAAATCGTGATATTCGAAAAAATGGCATGACAGAAGGAGGCGGCAACCTCGTGTATGAAAAATTTTCTTTCTTCTGTTCCGTAGGGCGAATCTTTTGTGTCTTCTGTTCTCTTGGGTATTGTCTCTCTCCCTAGGAAAACACCTTGACGACACTCTCTATTTCAGTAACTTTTGCCCGCCTAGACGTCGAGGCTGGCAAAAGACTAGAATACTTATTCGCCCGCGGAACAGTGGAAAGAAACGCCGCGAAAAACCACCCTGATCCGCCGACTGGCAGACGAATGGGTGGTTTTTATTTTGAGAAAATTCCCTCTATCAGTACTTATACCTCTTTACCGCGGCCGCGGTAAAGAGGTATAAGTCTAGGTAATAGCAAGGTGGTATTTATCTCCCTTGCCGAGCGGCTAGGGCGTAATCAAAAAAGTAACTATCGAGAGATTGGGCAGTCGAGTGATATCCGTTGTCACCAAAGAAAAAATCAACAAAGACTTCACGGGCTCGGGCAATTTCGCGCAGTCGTCCAGGCAAAACATAGTGCTTACGATCTTCGAGTGTACAGTCAAAAAGCTCCAGGGCGCGGTAAGCGGCATTGGTGGCTTTGGCCTCGTCTTTCGCTACACGCCATTTGAGAGAGCGCCCTACTTCGCTCCCGATATTCCCCAATTGTTCAAAGAGCGAGTATTCTTTCCAGCGCCCGGCCGCCATTTCTGTATGAAAGACATTTTTCATAACATTAATTTTTTTACGACAGCCAAAATTTTTATTCTGGTTGCCTCATCATCGATTCCTCGACTGCGATTTCCCTGTCTCGGACGGATATTGATCATCGAATCGAATTCGACAAATTTTTCTTCCGTTTCTGCCGGATGAAAGTTGATGCCCCACAGATCTTCCTGCTTCGATCCAGATTCTAGAAGCGCCGCCTCTTCGTCGGCATGCATTTCGGCATCGATAAACATGATTCCTTTCTTGATGTCCACCACTGCCTTTACCATCCCGCCAAACATGCGCCCAGCCAGAGATTTAAGTTCGGCTCGTGATACCTTTTCGTTTTGTGTGATAAGTTTCATAATGTGTTCTTGAGGATATCAGTTTTTCTCCTTTTTTTCAATAGTAATCCCCCTTTCCGTTTCACTCAAACTTTTGAATATTATTTCTATCCTTTTTTTGGGAAGTAACTCTTGCACGCGCTCGGGCCATTCGAGAATGACCACCCCCTCTTTGTCCGCGCACCATTCGGCGAAACCTAAATGAATAAGATCCTTGGCCTTCACCCGATAAGCATCCGCGTGATAGACACGCCTGATACCTTGCGCGGTCGAGGTGGGTAAATCATACTGTTTCATAATGACGAATGTCGAGCTGACATAGGGGCGAGCGGCTCCCATACCTTCCAGAAATCCCTGGGCAAAAGTCGTTTTCCCCGCGCCCAAGTCACCCTCGAGACATACCAATGTTCCCGGCGCAATTCCTTGCGCCA
>MFSB01000049.1 GCA_001784735.1 Candidatus Moranbacteria bacterium RIFCSPLOWO2_12_FULL_48_12 | reverse complement strand
CTATTGGCTCTATCGGATTGTCTTCGTCTCATATTATTCCCTCAAAGGTCACTGGCTTCTTCTCCAACACAAACGGATCGACTGGTGGGAGCGATGCCAAAACATTGCCGATCCACAGCAGTACGTGCGCCTCTTGGAAGAGCGACGCATCGCAATTAAGGATATTTTGCGACAAACGCAGTGGTGGAATGTGCGCGCATGCATCGCACTCCTTCGTCGCCATAGGAAAATCACGAAACATCTGGTGCAGGTTCGCGCTTTAATTCCGCGCGCAAATGACATTATGGATTGGCGCGAGGTCGTGCACGTCATTCTCTTGCCGACGGCGGGGGAACCGGCGGAAATCATTGAGCCGGCGATCCAATCACTTGCGGATGCGAACTTTCCAAAAAGTCAGATGATCGTTCTTTTGGCGACGGAAGAACGCGAAGATCTTTCAACGCGCCTGCCGAAAGTGGAATATCTCACGAAAAAATTTAGTGGCGTTTTCCGTGATTTTCTCGTCACGACACACGTGGTCGCTGCGGGAGAGATGAAGTGCAAGGCATCCAACGCCACTTTTGCCGCAAAAGAACTCATGAAATATCTGGATGAGAAAAAGATTGACTATACGCGCGTTCTCTTTTCCAATTTTGACTGCGACACGGTGGCGCATCCGGAGTATTTCGCGGCGCTTACCTATGCCTATGTTACGAATCCAAAGCGGCTCCAGCGCGCCTATCAGCCGATCCCTGTCTATCATAACAACCTGTGGGATACGAATGCGGTTGTGCGGATCGTGGTGACCGGCTCGTCCTTTTGGCACCTCTATCAGAGCACGCGGCGACATATGGTGACGTTTTCTTCGCATAGCGAGCCGTTCGACACATTGGTGAAGGTCGGTTTTTGGCCTGTGAATATGATCAGCGAGGACTCCGTCATCTATTGGAAATGCCTCGCCTATTTTCATGGCGACTACGAAGTGCATCCGATCCATCTGCCGGCATCTTTGGATGCCGTGCTCGCGGAGACATATTGGAAGACGCTCAAGAACCAATACAAGCAGAAGCGCCGCTGGGCGTATGGCATCGAGAATTTTCCGGTGACGATGCGCGCCATCTGGCCGGACAAGCTGATCAACCTCCGTACCAAGTTGCGCGTGACGTTCGAGATGCTCGAGGGACACTACTCCTGGGCGACGACGTCGTTTATCCTGACGTTTCTCGGTTGGCTGCCGCTTTTTCTCGGTGGGACGTCTTTTCGGGGGAGTGTCTTGGCGCATAATCTGCCCTTCATCACCAAGACGCTCGTGACGCTCGGCATGCTGGGTCTGTGTATTTCTATCCCGATGTCATTGTTGTCATTGCCGCCCCGGCCGAAAAAATATCATTGGTCGCGGCATCTTCTCATGCTGTTCCAATGGATACTCATTCCGCTCGTCGGATTCCTTTCGGCTTTTCCGGCGGTTGATTCGCAGACGCGCATTCTTTTGGGAAAATATTTCGGCGAATTTTGGGTGACGGAGAAAATGAGGAAGCAGGGATGATGCAAGATGCAGGATGTTTGATAAGAGATCCCTGTTATCACTTATCTATTATCTTGTATCTGCGCTACTCCAAATGAATCCGTTCCTCAAATTTCTGGAGAGCTTCCTTGAGCAATGGATGATTGGTAAGGAGAGGATCTTCGGAAAGAATGAGTTTGGCTTCTTCACGGGCGATAGTAATGAGTTTCATATTGGTGAGATTTTCCATCGCGATATCCGGCATGCCTGACTGGCGCGTGCCGAAGAAGGCTCCAGGCCCCCGGATACCGAGATCGGCCTCGGCAATTGCAAAACCATTGGTGGTTTTTTCCAAGATCTTCAGTCGCTCGTTTATCGATTGAGCTTCTTGATGCGGAAACAGGAAGCAGTATGATTGGTGTTCGGCGCGACCGACACGTCCGCGAAATTGGTGCAGTTGGGCCAGCCCGAAACGCTCGGCTTCCTCGATGATGATGATACTGGCATTCGGTACGTCGATGCCGACTTCTACGACCGCGGTGGCGACAAGGATGTCGTATTTGTGGTTTTTAAAGTCTTCCATAACTTGTTCCTTGGTTTCTTTCGCTTTCCCGCCCCGGGCAGACCCGGTTCGGGCGGGCATTTTTCCGTGGAGCAAACCTATTTTCAAATTCGGAAAGACTTCTTCTTCGAGTCGCTTATGTTCCGCAACCGCTGCTTTGATTTCTTTCAATGCGAGAGATTCCTCGACGAGTGGGAAAATGATAAAGGCTTGGCGACCTTTGGCAATCTCGCTTCGGATTAGCGCGTATGTTTTTTCGCGCTCACTGTTACTCGTGGCAATGCGGGTGATGATCAGTTTGCGGTCTTTGGGGAGTTCGTCGAGAAATGAGAGATCGAGGTTACCGAAAAACGCTAGTGTCAGTGTCCGGGGAATAGGTGTGGCGGTCATACTTAAGAAGTGAGGCACTATTTCTTTTGATCCATCAAGACTTTTGTATGAGAGTTCCTGCAGGCGGGCTCTTTGTGAAACGCCGAAGCGATGCTGTTCGTCGACGACGATGAGAGCGAGGTTATCGAAGGCTACATCGTTCTGGAGCAGGGCATGGGTACCGACAATAATCTTTGGAATGCCAGCGCTAATGGCCTTGAGCAGAGTCGGACGCGTCACAATTTTTCCATCGAGGATGCGATAGTTGCCCGTGAAAAGGGCGATACCTTGATGCGTTTCTTTGAAAATTTTGGAAAGACTTTTGAAATGCTGTCTTGCCAGAACTTCGGTCGGCGCGAGGAGCGCTGTTTGTGAACCATTTTCAGCGGCGACGAAAGCCGCCATGGCGGCCACGATGGTCTTGCCGCTCCCGACATCACCATTCAAGAGCCGGTTCATCGGGCGTGTTTTTTTGAGATCGGCGAGAATTTCTTCTTGGACTTTCTTTTGTGCGTCCGTAAGAGTGAAGGGGAACGTTTTGATGAATTTTTTAAGGGCGGCCTCATCGTACGTAAGAGGGCTGCCCTTGGCCGTTTCAAAGAGCGCTTTCATTTGCAACGCCTTGAGTTGGATGAAAAACATCTCATCGAAAGCAAACCGTTTGCGGGCCAGAAGTGAAAACTTTTCAGTCTTGGGGAAATGAATATAGAAGAGAGCTTTTTTGAGAGAGGGGAGATGGAGTCGTTCCAAAATTTCTTCCGGTACCGGATCGGGAAATTCTTTGAGCTTTTGAAAAATACCAGTCAACTGCCAGCGGAAAAATTTGGAAGTCAGTCCGGCAGTTTCCGGATAGACAGGGACCAGCCGTCCGGTATGGGTGGCATCGCGCCCCGAGCGTTCGAAAGCAGGATTTTGCATAACGAGTCCTTCTCGGTCGCGACTGACTTTCCCGCTGACGCGGATCTGCATCTCCGGTTTCAGGGTCTGCGCGACAAAACGCTGGTTGAACCAGATGAGACGGATCTGTCCGCTCGCATCTCTAAGCGCGGCTTCGGTAAGAAACATTTTCTTTTTCCAGGTGCGTCCGGCTTTGATGTTTATCACTTTCCCAACGAGCGTGCATTTTTCATCGGGGGCGAGGGAATCGATGGGACGAATTTCCGTATAGTCCTCGTAGCGGTGCGGGAAATGGTAGAGCATATCGCGCACGCAAAAAATCTCCAGACGCTCGAGTTTGCCGAGTGTTAGTTTCTTGATGGAAGGAATGTTTGCGAGTGGGGTGTCGAAGGAAAACATATGAACAGCGTTTAGGGTAAAGGGGATAGCAATTAAGTAAAGACTCCAAATGGTTATAATAACAGACAATACCATTTGTAGACGGCCGTCGACAAATGACAAAAGGATGTTTTTACCAAATACTAATTACTAATCGCTCACTGCGTCTTTTTCTAGTATACCACTTCATAAAAATTATTTTTGGATAAAAAAAGCCCGACGATAACTTGGGGAGAAACCGCCGGGAAGATGTCGCCAAAGCCTGGAGGCTTGGGTGACACCGTGTTACGAGTGATTGAGCTCAACCACTCGCAGGAGAGAGGGAAAAAAGTTAACGAAAAATTTCAGTTCGATGTTACGAGACGCGGCCCGCCAGACGGGTGAAACAATGGCGGAGACTTCAGACTTCTTTTCAATACCGGTGGTTTTTTGCTTTGCGCTGGGGGAGCCTTCGGCGGAAGTTTCAGCTCCAGCCATTCGATCACTTCCCAGAGTATGTTGGATACGGCTTCCATAATGGTGATGATGCATCCATTGATGAACATCCGTAACCGCAGACCCTTTTGTGCGCAGCAATTCCTGAACGCCGTTCGCAGGCTTTCAAGAGCACGTTCGCTCAATGGTGCAGCGAGCGTGATTGTGGCGACCCCATTTTTCACTTTCGGGGTTTCCCTAACTATCGGTGGAGTGTAGTTCCCACCGATGCTCTTCACCAACGCTTTTTGTTTCATTCGTTCTCCAATCTTGTGGTTTTTTCTTTCCCTCTGCCCCTTTATTGTTAAAGAGCCTTTTCTCTTTTATATCAGAAAAAGGCCGTTTTGTCCATAGCTAGCGATATTGAGAATGGAAGAGGAGGAATACTAAGGTTTAGGAGTGTAGGAGGTAATCGGGAATTCACCTATCCATTGGTGAATAGCCTCTGTATAGGTGGGAGTGATTTTGGTCAAGAAAAATTCGCGCCGGGAATCGCGAGCGAGGACTCCTTCTATTTCCGAATGTTTAGCGAGATAACTTTTCAGTTTTTCTGGGATAATTTCTTCCTGGGCAAGAATGCGCAAATCGGGGAAAGTCTCGCGCAGCTTGACTTTGAGGAGTCCATAGTGGGTGCATCCCAATATGAGCGTATCCGGGCTTGCTGGGAGGATTTTATTTCGGATGAGAGCAATTGCCTCTTCCTCCGCTTTTGGGAGCAGGCCTTGTTCGATGAGTGGGACAAGAGTGGGTGTGGCGAGAGCGATGACGTTGATCCGAGGATCAAGTTTCGAGAGTTCGCGATTGTATTTGCCGGAGCGGATGGTTCGCTCGGTACCGATGATGGCTACCGTTTTGGATTCGCGGGCGATGGCTTCTTCGACGGTCGGGATAATGACACCGAGCACTTTGCGATCGGGAAAAAACTCGGGAAGAAATTCATTCTGGATGTGCTTGAGCGCCGTGACGGAGGCGGTGTTGCAAGCAAAGATTACCAGCTGGCAGTTATGGTCAAAAAACATGCAGAGGCTTTTTTTGACGAGCGTATATATTTCCTCATCGCTTTTGGTACCGTACGGAACATTGACCGTATCACCGAGGAAAACATAGTGATAGGCAGGCAGTTTTTGTATGACGTGGTGCAAAACAAAAAGCCCGCCCAGACCTGAATCAAAAAATCCGATATTCATCCTGATGGAAATTACTGTTTATAGGCTATAGTTTGCAAACTCTGAACATGCTTACGATGTGGGTTTCCAAGTGTAAAAACGATCTTTGGCGGGGAGCATACCTCCCTTGTTTTCATCCCGTCGCGTTTCATCATAATCCATAATGTGGAATTATAATATCATATAGTCTAACGTGCATTAATGTTATACTATAGATATCAGAATATGGCTAAGAACAAATATCTTGTAACTGCCATTTTTATTTTTAGTTGTTTTTGCTGTTTTTGTCATAAAAAAAAATAACGGCCACATTTTTCAAAATCCACCTGTTTGTCAGGATTGCAACGTTATCATTATAGCCTTTGATGCCCTAGGAGCTTCGCACATATCTCACTTAGGAAACAAAACCAATACTACCCCAGCGCTTGATGCTATTGCAAAA
Organism: Candidatus Moranbacteria bacterium RIFCSPLOWO2_12_FULL_48_12; assembly: GCA_001784735.1. Taxonomy (GTDB): domain Bacteria; phylum Patescibacteriota; class Minisyncoccia; order Moranbacterales; family UBA1568; genus UBA1568. The sequence goes on along the minus strand of MFSB01000049.1, from coordinate 5,357 downwards.
AAGGGGACTTCTTTCGGGAACGCCATATCGGTCGCTCCTTGGACTGTTCCTTCGTTTATGTCCATATTCACCGGGCTCTACCCTTCGGAACATAAAGTAGTGAATAAATACAGTATCTTTACCACGGGAGAGCAGGTCATAGCCAATTTGAGTGAGTTGTCGCCCGATGTGCAAACTCTGGCTGAAGTATTCAAGGCAAACGGGTATGTAACGGGAGGATTCACCGGAGATGCTGGTGTCGGAGCTCAGTTCGGTTATGGCAAAGGATTCGATGTTTATACGGATGAACAGACATTTGGCTCTATGCAGAACGCGGCGATCCACGCTCTCCCATGGATTGAACAAAATAAAGATAAAAAGTTCTTTGTATTTCTCCATGGCTATGATGACCATGGGCAGTCCGATATGCAAACTACCGGACGGTTTATTCCGAAGGACTATGCCGGATCGTATAAAGGCACAGCGAAGGAACAGGCGGCGCTTCGAGAAAAAGGGCTTGCCGATGGAGAATTAAATATGACGTCTGTGGATATCGCGTTTTGGCGCGGATGGTACGATTCAAAAATCAGAGATGCCGATGACCGGTTCGCCCAGTTTTGGGATGCTTACAACAGGATTGGGATTACAAATAAAACAATAGTTGTTCTTCTTTCGGATCATGGAACGGAAGTTTTTGAGCACGGGCGTATCGATCACGGATTTTCTCTCTATGACGAGCTTGAGCATACCCTTTTAGCTTTTGTGGTTCCGGGATTTCCAAGTCAGGGAATAATTTCCGACCAGGTGACAACCCTCGATGTAGCACCGACTCTTATTGACCTGACAGGCATCAGTCCGGGGGAGAAATACCTTTCTCAGGAGCGCGGCAAAAGTCTCCTCCAGTATTTGGAAACGGGTAAAGGGGGCGCACAGGATGTTTTTATGGAGACTGATTACAGGAATTATACCCACAAGCGTGGGATTAGAACCGCTGATGGTTGGAAATATATTGTGACAATAGAGACCGGGAAAGAAGAACTTTACAATCTGAAAAGCGATCCTAGGGAAAGTGAAAATATTCTTATGCAGTATCCAGACGTAGTTTCGGAACTTAAGCAAAAAGTCACCACGCATATCGAGGCTATGGGAACGAGTTTTTCGGGCGTATGGACGATAAGCTGTGTTCCGGTCTATGGTGATCAGTGTAAGTAAGCGCAACATGCGGAAGTATTCCATCATCCTACCCATTTCTTCAGTCGTTATTATTATACTCGCAGGAGCTGTGTTTTTTGGTGGCTATGGCAAAAGAGCAAACAATGAAAGTATTTTAACCTTGAAGTCATTGGGGATTGAGCCAGGTACGGTTCATGGCATCTGCAGCGATTGTAATGTTATTTTGCTTTCCGTTGACAGTTTGCGAGCCGATCATGTGAGCACCTTAGGATATCGGCGTGACACTACCCCTAACTTCGACAAATTTTCGCAATCGGGTGCATTGTTTCTCAATAATTTTTCAACCTCATTTCTTACTCCTGTTTCGGAAATGTCTGTCCAGACAGGCCTCTATCCTTCGTCTAATGGTGTGACAAATTTTGATACGGTTTTGCCGGATAACAAAGTGACTATTACACGGTACTTGAAAAGCAAGGGGTACAAAACATCAGCAGTTTTTTCCTCGCCTGAATTTAAAGCTTTTCCGGCAATAGAGGCCAGTTTTTCAAGAAGTTTTGACAGATATGAGTATGTCAATCCATTAATAGCCGAAGATGAAAGCAGATTCAGACAATTTCCTGTGCAATCCAAATTGGATTCAGAACTTGATGCATTAGGCGATAAAAAATTTTTCTTGTGGCTTGCAGTAGGGGGAGTGCATTGGCCTTACGGCTGGACCGCTAATAACGTATATGCCGATGACAAATATGACGGAGTCTTTAAAGGGGTGCAATTGGACTATAAAAATGTATTTATGCATTTGTACAAAAATGTACTGTATCCAAGCGGTAAAAAATTGAATGAAGCAGATATGCAGTACGTCCGCGATCAATACGACAACGGGGTACGGGAGTTTGATGATTTTTTGGGCGGACTGCTAAGCGAACTCAAACAGAGGAATTTGCTGAAGAAAACGCTCATAGTTATAGAATCCGAACACGGCGAGGGTCTTGGCGAACACGGATACGTCGCTCATTATGATGTGTTTGATACTCAGACACATACTCCGCTTTATATTTTTATCCCGTCTCTTCAAAGCGGACAGAGGGTGTCATCGATGTCTAGTTCTATAGACATATTTCCGACGATTATAGAATTGTTAGGTGACACGGTTCCCGATTGGATACAGGGTAAAAGTCTGGTGCCTATCATCAGCGGTAGGGAACATGACAACCTCCGAAAAGAGGTATTTCTGGAGCGCATTCCTTTGTGGGAAGAGGCAGAACATTCGTCGCGTAATGCATTGGAGGTGCGCGGTATTAGTGTCGTGAGTGGGGTGTATAAGGATATTGCGATCAGAACGCCCGAATGGAAATATATCTTGAGAACTGCGCGTGAACGCGAGGAAGCAATATCTTTATGGAAGACATTGACAGGAATACCGGTGCATATACCGGAGGCCGAATTGTACGATATGGTTCATGATCCGTTGGAAACGAAAAATGTTATAGACAAATACCCAGAGGAAGCGGAAATATTGCGTAAAAAACTTGAAGATTGGTCTGCAAAAATTTCTCCGAACTCTCCTTTGAACATAGAACGAAAACGATACATACAGCCGTATTTTTAGGTCTTCTATGTAAACCACGGTTACCCAAACTCTCTTTGAAATATATGAGTAGCCACTGTCATGAACAAAACCGGCTAATCATTTGAGGATGCACAAGATTGAAATATGCTTACAGATATGGAGCTTAAACATAAAGCGATGTCTAACGGGATTCATCCTATTAGAAATCACTACTTACTTTCTTTTCCGTTTCAAAAGCTTACGTGTAATTTGTGCGCTCGGCAGGAATCCCAGCCCGACAGAGTCGTTCTGGCGGGGAACCACGATTTTCTCCTTCGCCCCAGAACGCTTTCTAATAATTGTGCTCTCAGCAGGAATCGAACCTGCATCTCTTCCTTCGGAGGGAAGTGTCCTATCCATTGAACGATGAAAGCGTACGGGGCAGGGGGGTGTCTCCCGCCCGAACGTACCGCGTTCGGTACGGGCGGGTATCCATTATACGACGAGGGCAAATTTTAAAACTGGAATTCCTGCCTGCCGGCAGGCAGGGAGCCTGCATCTCTTCTTTCGGAGGGAAATGTTCTATTTACCTTAGCTGTCTTGTCTTTAGCTATGGGTGTATCATGCTATTACTACGTCCTTCAAAAACCATTACCGGGCCGCATAATCCATCCAAGGTCTTCCCATCTTTTGTCTTATATACGGTCGCGCCGGATTTTTCATAGAAATTCTGCAGTTCATCCATAAAAGGGGTGAAATATGATTTGATATCATATTTTACTCTTGCTTCACGCATCATTTTCAACCCGTAGCCATTTCTTCTATATTTTTTGTCTATAACCACATAAGTCAAGTATCTGTATCCCTCGCTCATCAATTTTTTAAAGGCGTTTGTTTTTAGGGTGCTAAAAAAGATCTTTGGACGAAAAATAAAGGTGTTTAACGGCAAATCAGTGATGATGAATCCTCCTATTGTTCTACCATAAATTTTACAGATGATGATATCGGCTCTCTTTCTCAAAGAAGCCAAAATTATCAAAGGAAAATGCATCGGGAACGTCTTCGTCGCGATAGAGACGAATCGTAAGTATTCTTTCGTAAATGGAGATATTTTTGTTACTTCCATGTTCTTGTCTTGTTCTTTTCTTCTTTCTTGCGGAAGGCCGTCTCCAGATCGATATGGAAATGATTGCAGATTTCCAGAAGATAGATGAAAACATCCGCGAGTTCCTCGTCGAGGTGCTGCTTTTTGGAATGGGTGCCGGTTTTGACACCGGTTGTTTTGCGGACAGCTTTGGCCATTTCACCGGCTTCTTCGAGGAACAAGAGCACCAATTCCGCTGCCGTCTCTCGTTCAAATCCACGCACGCGCAGAGCCTTTCCTAGGTACTCTTGGAAATCTTTGAGAGTCGGTTTTTGTTTGAGAAAAAGTTTGTTTTCCACAGAAAATTTATTAGTGGTGCGCTTGGCCCTCCTCCGTTAAAACTACGGGCGGGTAAACAGGAAACTCCCTCGACTAAACTTTTGTCGTCACAAAAGTTTGTCTGGGCACCGCCTCACGGTTTTTTCTACTGAAAAAATATCGTTCCGGCGTTCGATTTCTGACACAAGACAAGCAATTGTCTTATTCCAGCTTACAAATTCACTTCGTTCATTTGTGCGCTTGGCAGGAATCGAACCTGCGACCCTCTGGACCGCAACCAGATGCTCTATCCACTGAGCTACAAGCGCATTATTTACTATCCACTGATCCGCCGGCTGGCGGAACAAGCGCTTTCTTGTGATGAATTATGAATAAAGAATCACGAATTACGATCGGTTCCCATGATTCCTGATTCGTACTTCGTAATTCCTTGTCAGACTCAAATATGCAGTAATTTCTCCAATGTGTCAACTAAACCGGGGTCGTGCTTTTCTTCGGGGATAAACTCATCGAGAGTGTCACGCAATACATTGATATCAACTGTCATAGCCGGAATATGCACATAGGGGACGAGCTTGCCCGCGGTCTGGATGCTCAGAATGTTTTCGAACGGCGGATCGGTATAGATAAAAAAGGATTGGAGCGTGTCATATTCATAGAATTCACTGCCGGCAATGATGCCTCTGGCGGTAACAAAGAAAGAAAGAATGCGTGGCTCACGATAGAGCGAGAGGTAACCAACGACACCGATCAGGATGAAGGTGATGGCCATGAGCGGACTGTCGGTATAGAGGGCGTAGGCGATGATGGCGATGAGGAGAACCGTGACGATGATGCGCGAACGAGGACCGAGTTCCAAGGGCTCATGTTCCGGAGCTTGCCAATGAAGCAGTACCTCGCCATAGGCGGAAGAAAGGCTGTGTTCTTGTTGAGACATTTCAGAGGAAAAATCTTGTGGCATAGGCGAGGTATTGGTTCCTATTTACTATAGCATATTTTATGAAAAAAAGGGCTCTTTTATGACGTAGTTTTTTAGTAATTTTGCCGTAGTACTTTTCTTGCAATTGCAAGAAAAGTACTATGCAGATGGGGAGGCAAAAAAGTCTGTACAAAGCGTGAGCGGCTTGCTAGGATGAAATGGCAAGAAATTGGGAAGGTGTGTTTAGGGGAAGCGTGGCCGAGTGGTTGAAGGCAACAGTCTTGAAAACTGTCGTACCCGAAAGGGTATCGAAG
>MFSB01000048.1:5377-5866 GCA_001784735.1 Candidatus Moranbacteria bacterium RIFCSPLOWO2_12_FULL_48_12 | reverse complement strand
CCATAATAACCAATAACAAAAATCACTTCGTCAATGGCCTTCGGGAGCATCTCCAATTTCCACTCAAGCATCGGTTTTCCAAAAAGCGAGAGCATCGGCTTCGGAGTATTTTCCGTCAGCTTCCCCATCCGTACCCCTCTCCCGGCTGCCAAGATCACACACTGCATACACTTATTTGGAATAAAATTACCGCAACTCCTCAAAACTCACACCAGAGCTTAATACATTCGGTTCAAAGCTACGTTGTTCAACTGTTCCTTTGATAATAGCGTGTCTGTCTTGTTTACCTCCTTGGGGGCGCGTTGAAAAATCTTCTATAAAAGCCTTGAGACGTCTTGCAACAATGACATATGCCTCTCTGTCATAACCCGATAAATCCACAATAATTGAAAGAGATTGTTTGTCTCGATTCTTTCGCAGAAAATCTTTAAATCCAAAAATATCCATCTCTGAAAATTCCCTACTAATATCAAACGGTAAAGATTCTTG
>MFSB01000048.1:0-5367 GCA_001784735.1 Candidatus Moranbacteria bacterium RIFCSPLOWO2_12_FULL_48_12 | reverse complement strand
ACTTTTTCCATAAATTCATCTTAATCCCCTAGGAATTTCATACCCTTTCTCGTACCACCAGATTCAGAATCTTATCCTGAATATAGATCACTTTGTGGATTTCTTTGCCAGCGATGTGTGCCTGAACTTTGATATCTTTGAGTGCTTGGGATTTTACAGCCTCCTCGTCCGAACCGGTCACCATCTGAAGCGTGGCGCGCACTTTGCCGTTCACCTGCACCACGATCGTTTTCATCTCTTCAATGATCTTCTTCGCGTCCCATTTCGGCCACTGCGCGAGAAAAATAGATTTCTTTTCCCCCGCTGCCGCCCACAATTCTTCGGTTATATGAGGCGCGAACGGGCTGAGGAGCAGGAGAGATGTTCGATAAGTGATACGTGATAAGTGATCTTCTTTTTCAAGAGCATTGACAAGAATCATCAGCGCGCTGATAGCCGTGTTGAATTTGAAATTCTCAATATCCTCTCCAACCTTTCTAATCGTCTTATGTAAAAGGATCTCAATATTTTTATTTGTGTCATTTGTGGTTTTATTCGTGGATATTCGTGAGCCAAGTTTCCAAACTTTTTCCAGAAAACGCCTTGCCCCTACGACACCGGCCGTATTCCAGGCGATCGACTGCGTGAACGGCCCCATGAACATTTCATAGATACGGAAAGCATCCGCCCCGAACTGGGCTACCATATCGTCCGGATTGATGACGTTATTCCAACGCTTGGACATCTTGCGACCATCTGTTGCCACGATCAGCCCCTGATTGACGAGCTTCTTGAACGGTTCTTTCCCGGAAACCGCCTTGATATCATAGAGAAATTTGTGCCAAAACCGCGCATAGAGCAAATGGCGTGTTGCATGTTCCGTCCCACCGACATAGACATCCACAGGGATCCAGTAATCAAAAGCTTTCTTGTATTTGGAAATTGGAAATTGGAAATTACCTGCCCGTCCGGCAGGCGGGGAAATTCCTCGCATGACATATGCGAGGTAGTACCATGACGATCCAGCCCACTGTGGCATGGTGTTGGTTTCCCGCTGTGCACTTCCCTTGCATTTCGGACACTTCACGTTCACCCAAGAAGCGATACTGGCCAGCGGTGATTCTCCGGTATCGGTCGGCTCATAGGACTTCACTTTCGGCAATTTCACCGGCAGATCTTTTTCCGGCACTGCTACTACGCCACATTTATCACAATGAATAAGTGGAATCGGTTCGCCCCAATACCTCTGCCGCGAAAATGGCCAGTCCCGCATCTTATAATTCACTTTTTTCTTTGCCAAATTTTGTTTCGCCAGCCAATCAATTATTTTCGGCCGAGCATCTGCCGAAGTTAGTCCATCAAATTGAGTAGAATGCACCAAAATTCCTTCTCCTTCAAAACATTCCTCCAAACGTTCCACTTTGTGCCACAGCTCTTCATTGTCAGCGGGTTTGATAGATACCTTCAAAGGAATACTGTATTTCTTGGCCATATCGAAATCGCGCTTATCATGCGCATCGGCAAACACCGCCCCGGTACCGTACTGCACCAAAACAAAATCAGCCACCCAGACCGGGATTTTCTCCGTTGTTGCCGGATTGATAACATAAATCCCTTTCAGCTCAACACCTGTTTTTTCTTTATTCAGCTCGGTTCGTTCAAGATCCGATTTTCCGACTGCTTGCCTGATATACTTTTTCACTTCACTAAGATTCGAGATTCGAGATTCGAGATTCTTTAACAGCGGGTGCTCCGGTGCCAATATGACATACGTACAGCCGAAAATCGTATCCAAGCGCGTCGTATATACTTCCAGAAAATCGATTTTGGATTTTGGATTTTGGATTTTGGATTTATTTAGAAATTGGAAATTAGAAATTGGAAATTTCACCACAGCCCCTTCGGAACGGCCAATCCAGTTTCTCTGCTGTTCTTTGATGGATTCGCTCCACTCAAGCTTTTCCGTATCCAAATCGTGAAGCAATCTATCCGCATACTTGGTCATCCGGAGCACCCACTGGCGCAGTGGCCGCTTCTCGACAAGGCTCCCGCAGCGCTCACAACGCCCATTCTCCAAGTCTTCGTTGGCCAGCCCTGTCAAACACTTGGGGCACCAGTTGATGGGGTCGTGTGATTCATATGCCAGTCCTTTTTTCCACATTTGTAAAAAAATCCACTGCGTCCATTTGTAATACTCCGGATCAGTGGTATTGATTTCCCGTTCCCAATCATAGGTAAAGCCGATTTTCCCCAATTGTTTTTTGAACGTCTTGATATTTTCTTTGACCGCCTTTTCCGGATGGACTTTGTTCTTGAGCGCGAATTGCTCGGCCGGCAGACCGAAGGCATCCCAGCCCATCGGATGAAGCACTCCATACCCCTGCAATTGCTTCATCCGCGCCAACACATCGGTCGCAATGTAGCCCTTAGGATGCCCCACATGAAGCCCCGCTCCGGACGGATAAGGAAACATATCGAGCACATAAAACTTCTTTTTTCGCCCATACTGAAGGTAAACGCCGCTCTCTGCCCATTCTTTCTGCCACTTGGCCTCGATTTTCTTCGGATTGTAGGCTTTTTTCATCTCTTTTCTTCACTAAATACTAACCGCCAAACGCTTCCCCAACATACTCTCTACTCTACCCGAAATACGGCTTTTTTTCAAGAAAAAACAGTCCCGCCTAGGCGGGACTGCCTTATCCCGAAAAATTTTTCCCTTACCGTTGCGCCATAGCCTCCAAGGTGACGTCCACTACTTTCTGCGGTTCGGTCAGCGCTTTCAGGAGATAGTATTGCGCTGCGTCCAATCTCCCCACTTCCTTGAACATCACATCGCTATCGATATTAGTCAAAATAACCACGGGAATTTTGGCCAGCTCTCGATCGCACTTGAGTGCTTGCAGTACGCCCAAGCCATCCAAAATTGGCATCTGAAGATCGAGCACAACGACATCCGGCCGCTCTTTTTTTATCACAGAGAGGCCTTCTTCTCCGTCTTTCGCCGTTACTACAGCAAATCCTTCACGCTTAAACTTCGTACTATAGATATCCCGCACGTTGTCATCATCATCCACGATGCACACGAGTTTTTTATTCCGCAGGCTCTCTTCCATATTCGAAAATTACGCAGTAGAAATCATTCGCTCTATGCTCTCATTCTACTCTTAAAACCCCCCATTGCCAAGAGAAATCCCTCGCCGCGTATGGTGCTTGCGCGCCACCTTGACGCGGGTCAACTCCTTTTCGAGAAGCGCCGCCGTCCGCGCATATTCTTCCTCTCCCATATGCACTGTTTCTTTTTTCAGCTCCTCGGCTCGCTTCCGCGCTTCTTCGGCGCGCGCCAGGTCGATTTCTTCGGCCCGCTCCGCCGTATCCGCCAGGACAACCAGGGTATTCTCATGAAATTCCACAAATCCGCCCGACGTCGCCAGGCTGATTTCTTCGCCGGAAGCCTCCTTGCGCAGGATGATTTCTCCCGCCTGGATAGCCCCGATATACGGCATGTGATTCGGCAATATCGTCACTTCGCCACCCTCAACCGGCAGCGTCGCCTGATATGTTTCAAGCTCGATCACTACTTTTTCCGGTGTTATTACTTTTAATTTTATTGAAGCCATAACGGAGTAAAATCAAAATGTAAAAATCAAAGTGAAAAATGACAGATGAAAATTTAAAAATAAAAGCGGATTCTGAAGTTTTACATTTTGCATTGTCATTTTGATTTTTGAGATTTACATTTTACATTATTTATCACTTCCTTCCCTCCGCGATCACTTCTTCAATCGAACCTTTCATATAGAATGCCTGCTCTTGGATGTCATCCAACTCGCCGGAGAGGATCCTCTCGAACCCGGCAATGGTGTTTTCCAGCTTCACATATTTCCCCTGGCTCCCGGTAAACTGTTCAGCCACGAAAAACGGCTGGGAAAGATATTTCTGCATTTTTCGCGCTCGCGCCACCGCTTGTTTATCCTCATCGGAGAGTTCTTCCATACCCAGAATGGCGATGATGTCCTGGAGGTCTTTGTAGCGCTGCAAAAGTTTCTGCACGCCGCGCGCTACCGTATAGTGGCGTTCACCGATGATCTGCGGGTCGAGAATAGTCGAGTTGGAATCGAGCGGATCGACGGCCGGATAAATGCCCAGTTCCGAAAGGGCGCGCGAGAGCACCACCGTCGAATCCAGGTGAGCGAACGTCGTGGCCGGAGCTGGATCCGTCAGGTCGTCAGCCGGTACATACACCGCCTGCACCGATGTGATGGAGCCTTTCTTGGTAGAGGTGATCCGCTCCTGCAGACCGCCCATCTCTTCCGAAAGCGTCGGCTGATAACCGACTGCGGAGGGAATGCGCCCGAGGAGCGCCGAAACCTCCGATCCCGCCTGCGTGAATCGGAAAATATTATCGATAAAAAACAGCACGTCTTTCCCTTCATCATCGCGGAATGATTCCGCCATGGTCAGCGCGGTCAAAGCCACCCGCTGGCGCGATCCCGGCGGCTCGTTCATCTGGCCGAAGACGAGTGCCGTCTTGTCGAGCACGCCGGATTCCTTCATTTCATGGTAGAGATCATTGCCCTCGCGCGTCCGTTCGCCGACACCGGCAAAGACCGAGTACCCGCCGTGTTCTTGGGCGATATTGCGAATGAGTTCCTGGATCACCACCGTCTTGCCTACCCCTGCCCCGCCGAACAATCCCACCTTCCCGCCTTTCATAAACGGGCAGATGAGATCGACAGACTTGATACCCGTTTCAAAGACTTCCGCTTTCGTTGACTGCTCATCGAAGGCCGGCGCCGTACGGTGAATAGATCGCCTTTGAATTTTATTCGTGTTTGATCCGTGGGAAATTTGTGAGTCATTCGTGATAGGCGGTAATCCGTCTATTACATCCCCCAACACATTGAACATCCGTCCCAAAACTGCTTTGCCAACCGGCACCGAAATCGGGGCTCCTGTCGCTGTCACTTCCATCCCGCGGCGTACGCCATCGGTCGTCCCCATAGCCACCGCCCGTACCCGATTGCCGCCTAGGTGCTGATGCACTTCCACAATCAAATCACCCTTCGATATTTTCACTTCCAGAGCATCATAAACCTTTGGTAACTCACTGCCATCACCAAACTCCACATCCACTACCGGCCCGATGACCTGAATAATTTTTCCTGCCTTCATATACGTTCTTCGTTAAATTCTATTATTACATATGTCATTCCGAGCTTGTCGACCGCGTGCCGCCCTTAGCTTTAGCGGTGGCGCAGGAATCTCGTAGAATTATTCGAGATCCTTCGTTCTGCTCAGGATGACGCTAAAGCGTCATTTTTGCTTTAGTTAAGGAGAAATCAGTTAATTACTATTGACTTTTATCTAAAAGTATGCTATCATCAATTT
>MFSB01000047.1:11587-17054 GCA_001784735.1 Candidatus Moranbacteria bacterium RIFCSPLOWO2_12_FULL_48_12 | reverse complement strand
GCCGCGAGGATTATTTATTCGCTCGGTTCTTCCGGAAAAATCCTTGAAGTAACTATCGTACGTATCTATTGTCATAGGAGTTTGTAATGCGAGATGAGAGGACACTTTAGAGGTTTCGGAGACCAATTAATAATTCTTCTTTTTCTTTATTAACAGGTGTGTATTGAATCTTTTTTTCAAGCATATCTCGGACGGTATCCCACTGAATATCTGATGTGACGGGATAAATATGAAAATGAAAATGCGGCTCTAATAAGCCGCTTTTCAGCACTATTGATTTATTCAAGTGTAATATTTTCAACAAGCGTGCCTCAACATTTCGACAAACACTTGAGAAGTGTAAGAAGTCGTCCTCTGATAAATCTGACATGTTAGCGACGTGTTCTTTCCACACGACCAGCGAATGCCCCTTCACGGTCCAATCATCATCAAGCATAGCAAATACCTTTTCATCTTCAAAAAAGATTTCCTCCTTTTCGATTTGGTGCGAAGCTATTTTGCAAAAAATGCAGCCATCCATATTATTTTCTGAACTTGTGGGACAAAGTAGGGACTATTTAGAACTCCAAGAGAATAGGTAAGTGATCAGAGTATGTCGTATCGACAATCTGCGCGGACTTGATAATTATATCAGGTGTTGCGAAACAGTAGTCAAGCCGCCAGTCCAGAGTATTGGCGTCGAATCCCTTATAAGAAAATGGTTTGGTAGTCCATGTTTTTTCTTCTAACGCCGGTCCTACGTTTTTCAGATATCGCATTATTTCTTGGATTGTGTAAGAACCTGGCAAGGAATTCAGGTCGCCTGTCAAAAGAAATGTGTGCTTTTTCTCTTTGAGAATATCAATCAATACATTCGTTTCTGCTTCTTTTTCCGGGGTGGGCAAGAATTTATCCGTATATGACATATGCACTGTTCCTATCCCAAGTATTCGATCCGGTATTTGTATCGCGGATTCGATATATACTCGGCCTTCCTGAGAATAATCAGATAACCCGATTTCTGGTTGGCGCGGCTCTTGAATATATTCAAAGTTTGATTTCAAGATTGGATAGCGCGTAAATATGCTATTGCCGAAACTGCTTGTTCTTCCCTCTGTGATGTCAGTCTGCGATTCTTTGAAAAAGAAATTGAATCCAAGCTCATCGGCCAAGTATTGGGCTGTGTTTACTTCATGGCGCTTATGGTTCACCGTCAATTCTTGTAAGCAAATGATGTCCGCTTGTATGTCTTTGAGAACTTTCAAGATATTTTTGATATCTTCCTCGTACCAGATGTTCCACTGAAGTAATCTCATAAAATTTGCTGAGCTTGTGGGATGAGGTTGGAACCTATATACAAAACGAAATTTCTTTAGTCAAAGGCCGATGGTTTTCCATTCAGAAGAGAAAAACCTTTTTTTACAGCTTGCATTTCTGGATCATCTCCTCTTTTGTGTTCGGTAAAGACTTTTTGCAGTTCGTCTTCTGCAATCCATTCGAATCGGGAATGATCTTCCGGATGAATGGTGATGTTCTTGATAGGATCGGCAAACTCCGCGAAATAGATAATTTCTACAGAATGAGAGCCTTTTATTTCGTTGAGATAGGTAAAAGCAGCGAAAGGATCTCCTATTGCCGCTCGCATGCCAAACTCCTCCATAATTTCCCGCTTCAGTCCCTCGGCAATATCTTCGCCATAATCAATATGGCCACCCGGAAGCTCATACACTCCGGGTAGGAATTTCTTGGTATCTGCCCGCTTGGGAAAGAATACTTTTTCTATTCCATCGAAGTTATGGTGAATAAAAGCACAGGCGGTGATGACCTGCTCTCCCTGCGCCAGCGTTTCGCTATCGTGTGAAATACTTTCTGCCATAGGATTAAGTCAGTTGAATTTGTGGGACGGAGTTTGATCAGTTTTAAAAACTAGCTAATTCGATTCCCAGGACGCCATTCGCTCTTGATGCCCGTAAACAAAATGAATTTTGAGCTATAGGTATAAGGAGGATTTGCTTGAGGATATGACTCTGGCGAGATGTTTCCCTGTATCATCTTTATATGATACCCGGTGAACAGCCGCTGCAATGTCATCTTTGCTGTGGTGTTTGAGTAATGGGGTTCACCGCGAATTACATACGGCTTACCGTCAAAACGGTATCGTTTTATATGAGTCGGAAAGTCTATGATTACTATACCGCCTGGCCTGAGCACTCTCTTGATTTCTTTTACGATCTTCTGAAGAATCCTCATCGGAAATAAATGCAGAGTTCCGAAACAGAGAACGCCATCAAAAAAACTATCTCGTAATGGAAATTTTCTGGTGATGTCGAAGACGCTCATGCGTAATTTATTCCTGAGTGTTTTAGGAGTATTGCGTCTTAATTTTATCAAGGCGCTCTTTTCAATATCCGAAGAGATCAAGCAATCAACCTTCTTGAGTAACAGTGTGTTGTAACGCCCATCTCCGGCAGCCAGGTTTAACCATTTCCCATGCAGAGGTGCCTTATTCAGAAAATCGAGCGTCTCTCGATCTCCTTTTCCCCAAATCGAACGCTTGCCCGTCTTTAAATAATCTATACCTTCGCTAAATATATATTTCGCCTGATTCGGTTTGCGCGGTTTTGGATTAGGCATATTCTTGATAAAACTTTTCGAGTTGAGTCTCTGGGACGACGTGGAAATTTCAATCAATGAGATTTTTGGCTTTGAGGTTATCTGCTCAATGAAAGCCAGATTATCAATACATGTTCTTTCCATAGAATGAATTTCAACTTACTGGTCAATAGTAACCCGCCATTTGATTTTTGTCTAAAATAAGTGAGAATCAAGTCAATATCAGAAACATTTCAATAAATTTTTAACTTTATATTTGTCATACCAACATTCTCAAGTATGTTGGTATGTTGTTGATGAGTCAAAAAAATCAACAGCCTCCTTTACTGTAAAGCAATGATTTGATAGCCGTATTTTTCTACATCTTCTTTTGGAAAGAGTTTAGCGTCTTTGGTCTTGAGGATATATGTAACTTTTTTTTCAATTTCTCTTCCAGTATACGATTTTGATTCAGGATCCCATTCCCGGAGAAGCAGAGTATCTCCGACCGAACACTCCCAATCCGCGAGGCGTAGGTCAAATGACTTTTCGCCAGACAGCAATTTATCAAGATAACCGGGCAATACCTTTTTCTCAATTTTCATATTATTGATGCTGAGGCTTTGGACCAATATAGAGACCGCTACAGGATGATTGCTCTGATCTTCTGGTATACCTCTTTTGGGTCTAAAGTAGAAGTATCTATAATTATGGCACTCGATCTTTTCCTAATGAGTTTTTGAGTGATTTCCCATAATTCTATAACCCTGTCCGCGGTCAGCAGGCCATTTTTGTGGAAGCCTCTTTGCGCCGCTCTCTTGATAATAGTATCCTTCTTGGCAGTAAGAATAAATTCAAATACTTCTGCACCGTATTTTTTACCGCTACTCAGTATGGTATCAATGACACTATCGTCGCTAAGAATCGCCTTATCAACGATAACGCTGTTTCCAGTCTGCAAGTATGCATCTACCGCAGCCACTGTAAATGTGTACGCATATTTTAAACTCTTTTCTCTATTTTCCCGCCAACCACTTATAAGTTTGCGCCAACTATCGACATCAGCAAGAAGCGACATTGGTAAGTCCTGATGCAACTTTTCTGCAAGAGTAGATTTTCCTGCCGCAGGAGAACCGTTGAGAACAATCAATTTCATAAGTTTGCTGAGCTTGTGGGATGAAGTGGGGGCTATTTAGTTGTAAGTTCTTCTGTTTGAAGCATTTTATCGTAAGTTGATTTTGTAACAAAAACTTTACGAGCCCGTGGCGACAGCTTTAATTCGTTCTGACTCTCCTTTTTCAGTCATTGCTCTCGGGCTGACGTAGGCCAGAGCGTCAATATCCGGGTTGGAGAGTTCAACCATATCCAGGTTAGGGCGATCAAATACTTTTATCCCGTTGATTTCCGCGTTTTGTGGTAGCGAGTTCTTGAGTACACTATACCTTTCAGCGTCTAAAACAAAATCGACATCTCCTACTTGCGCCCTGTATTGGTCTGGTCTGCGGATATACAGATAAGTGTACGTTGTTTCAGGGACATCATTTTTAGCGGGGATGACTATCGGTTCGTGCAGCCTGTAGTATTTCTGGTTCAGATTGTCGGAATCTTCTGTCAGTTCTTTTCTCAATTGAGTCAGAAACTGATATTCATCCGCATAGTGGCAAAATACCCCCATGTTCCCAGCGACCGGAAGATATTTTCCGAAAGTTTGCTTGCACAATGCAAAACAAGCGAAGTGAGTATGCTCTATCGCTCTAAGCAATTGTTCTTTATCTTTTATCGGACTGAATCTGTACAGTTGCATAATTTTGTTTGCTGAACTTATGGGACGCTGTGGGAACCTGTTTATTTAGTAAACGGTAACCTCTAATCCTTACCAAATTTGAGTTTATTAATCATCACGTTTGGAAGCTCGCCGTTCATTCCGTAGAAAGCTATCAAGAACAGTATTAGATCTGAGAATTTTAGATCAAGCGTACTGATGGGCCAACCTGTTCGATAAAAAAGCAGATAGTAGCCCACTAACCAACCAAGTAAAGAGGAAGAGGTGTTTAATAAAATTTCTCTGACATGCCTATTTCGAGTAACTCGCATGGGATGCCAAGAGTAATAAAAGAGACCTTGCCAAACAACAAAAATGATTCCAAATAGAATGTAAATTGCTTTGAAAAAAATCATAAACTAAACTTATCTATTTACTGGATAATTTCAAAAATGTCTATTTTATCAAAACTCTATCACCTTTCTCTGGTTGTTCCCTTACCCTCGCTTCTACTGTCTGGTTACAATATGTTATGACAGAAAACACCAGGTTGTACATTTTTTCCTTTGGTAAACGTAACTTTCCTTTTCGTAACTTGTGAGCTTGTTCCAACATTTTTCTCTCTCCCGGTGTCAGTCTTAATTTCTTGGAAGCTTTTATAATATTGGCAAAACCAATGGGAAAGTCGCTGTTCAAATACTCTAGACTTAAAGTGGCAAACAGGCAGGCTTTGTAAGTCATTTCCTGCGCTTCTTCCATATTTCCAGCCCGCAAGAAAAACAACGCGGATAAGGCTCGCATAGTGGTGAAACAGGCTTCTCGGTAAGCATCCAGAAGGGTAATTTTTGGAAGTGGGAGATTTTCTATGATTGCCTCTCCCCAGATAGTTTTTGCAGTGAGAATAAGATGACGGATAAACACGGATTTAGTAAAAGGGGAATTGATGGTTTTTCTCTTGAACCCATCTAGATCATATGCATAGATACGCAAACGAATTTTCACTGTCGAGTGCTTCTCAGCGATGTGTCTCAATACAACACTTGTGACGTCTCCTTTATTCTTACGCAGGACGCCGATTTC
The DNA here is from genome assembly GCA_001784735.1 of Candidatus Moranbacteria bacterium RIFCSPLOWO2_12_FULL_48_12. GTDB lineage: Bacteria > Patescibacteriota > Minisyncoccia > Moranbacterales > UBA1568 > UBA1568. The sequence goes on along the minus strand of MFSB01000047.1, from coordinate 11,641 downwards.
CAGATCCGAAGTTCCAGGTAAATACTCGGATGTATTGTAACTTCCATAAAGAAA
>MFSB01000047.1:0-11548 GCA_001784735.1 Candidatus Moranbacteria bacterium RIFCSPLOWO2_12_FULL_48_12 | reverse complement strand
CGAGGCCTGAAAAGCCATTTTCATGGCCTCAGGCCACGAGGTGGCGAAGCCACTTTTCGTGGCTGGGGAGGTAGGGATCGAACCTGCGAATGGGCGCTTCAAAGGCGCCTGCCTTACCGCTTGCCTGCCCGCGGCTGCGCCCCGTGCGCGGCCAGGGGCTACTCTTTGTTGGGCTGGCAGGATTCGAACCTGCGCATCGCGGGACCAAAACCCGCTGCCTTACCACTTGGCTACAGCCCAATGTTTTTGATTCTGTTTACGATTTTTCTTTTTTCTTTCACACCAGCATAACTTTTTAAAAACATCTCTCTTTTTCTAGCAGCTTCTCTTGTAGGATGTTCTTCTTCATAAATGAGGAGAAACGGGCGACGACTACGAGTTGAAAAAGTTTTCCCTGCATTATGCTGTTTTAATCTTTTTTCGACATCTTCAGCTATCCCGATGTAATATTCTTGGTCTTTAAGACTTTTTAGAATATAGAGAAAACATCGCATATATTTCTACTTTACCGCTTGCCTGCCCGCGGTCGAGCCTCGGGCGCGGCCAGGGGCTACTCCCCATTGAACAGCGTTTAGCTTCTAGCTATTAGCTTTTAGGTAACTCAAAAATCGTAAATCTAAAATCATAAATCCAAATTAGTTCTCTTGAACTAATTTGCCTCCGAGGAGGTCCATGGCTTGGCTGACGAGTGGATTTATCGCAGGCTCTTTTGTGGCAGCGGTTTTATTGCTGTCATTCGCGGGCGACGCGGCCTCAAGGACGATGCGGAGTTTGATTTTTGTTTTGAGTATGGTATCAAAGGCACTAGAGAGTGTCAATTGATTTTGTTTCTCATCCAAGCGCTCTTTATGAAAAGGATATTTGACGGCGATAGTGACGGTCAAGCCCATGGTTTCGATGGGTCGGGCGGTAGAGAGGGCGAGAGTGAGAGAAGCATTCAGATTTTTAGCGGTGTTCAAAATCATTGACCACTTTTCCTGTATGGTATCGAGACTGACTGTCATTCCGGTCGCTGAGCCGGAATCTAGGTTTTCTGGATTCCGGATCAAGTCCGGGATGACAGAGAAATTAGAAGTTTTCCCCTCCTGATTCCTGATTCCTGATTCTTTATTCTGCTTTATTGTTGTTGCTGTTTTTGTAAATTCTTTTTTTTCGTGCTTGCCCGCCAAAGCTTTAGCGACGGAGGGATTCTTATTTGTCGGGGGAACAGAATTGTTTTTCTCCAACCCCTCACCCGCGTTTTCGCGGGAGCTCCCCTTGGAAAGGGGAGCAGGAGAGGAAGGAAAATCATTCGTGTCATTCGGTTTACTATTCGTACTATTCGCAAGAATCTTCACGATGGCGATTTGGAGAGGGAGTTCCGGGATGATGGAAGTTTTGCTGGCGACTTGGGCGATTTGGAAATATTCCAGCATCCGGACAACCTCTCCAGGCGAGAATATGGTAGCTAGTTCGAGGAGCGCTGTTTTTTGCTCGTCGGTGAGAGAATCCAGTTCGCCCGGGCCGTTTATGGGGTCGGCGGAGACGAGGAGGAGATCGCGGAGATAGTGGAGGAGCGTACCGGAGAATATGGAGAGGTCGGCGCCGTCTTGGGAAAGTTGGCTGACGAAATGGAGACTGGCGTAGAGTTCACGCTTACCGATGAGACGGAGGAGTGTGACGATATTGGCTTTTTTGGTGGTGCCGAGGACTTCGATAACCTTATCTTCGGTGATGGGAGAGGCTTCGAGGGAGATGATTTGCATAAGCAATGATTCGGCATCCCGCATCCCGCCTTCGGCCGTGAGCGCGATCATCTCGAGCGCCCCCGGGGCGATCTTCAGCTTTTCTTTTTTGGCGATCATTTGGAGCTTCGTCACGATGCTTTTCACCGGGAAGCGGGAAAGATCGAAGCGTTGGCAGCGCGAGAGAATGGTGTCGGGAACTTTGTGGAGCGCTGTCGTGGCGAGGATGAAAATGACATGCGCCGGCGGTTCTTCCAGGGTTTTCAAAAGGGCGTTGAATGCCCCGCTGGAGAGCATATGCACTTCATCGATGATATAGATCTTATGCGAACCGAGCGTTGGCGGGAGATTGACGGTTTCGCGCAGTTCTCGGATATTGTCGACGCCGGTATGCGAAGCCGCATCGATTTCGATGACGTCGAGCGAGCGACCTTCGGCCATGAGGAGGCAGTGCTGGCATTTGTTGCAGGGCTCCGCCAACGCAAGGCTTTGGCTCGCTTCGCCGGAGCTTGAGCGAGGCGAGCGAGACGAGTCCGCACTATTTCGACCGGAGCAATTGACGGCTTTGGCGAAGAGGCGCGCCAGGGTGGTCTTGCCGGTACCGCGCGGACCGGTCAAGAGATAGGCTTGGCCGACCCGGCCTAGTCTGAGAGCATTCGTCAAAGTAGTGACGACGTGTTTCTGTCCGACGACTTCGGCGAAGGTCTGCGGGCGGTACTTGCGATAGAGAGTGGTGGACGACATAGAAAAATCAAAACTTAAAAATCAAAAGGAAAAATTACAATTCAAAATGCAAAAATAACACCAAAACAACCCGCTGAATCAATAAGTGAATGGATCAGCTTGGTATTATTATATCACAAAAGAAAAACTCCTCCGAAAAGGAGTTTTTTTGTAAAGAAGATCCTTCGACAAGCTCAGGATGATCCCGCTTTAGCAGGATCATTTTTTGAAAACGAAGAATTTGTAGCCGATGAAGTTCCAAATGAGAGAGAATCCGGTAGCCAGCAGTTTGGCGATATTGGCCCAGAGGACGGCGCTCAGACCGAAGAGCGGCGGAATGTAGGTAGTGATGCTTGTAAGTACCAGTCCGTTGATAACGATGCCGACGATGCTGACGGCCAGGAATTGCGAGAATTTGACGGGTTCTTGCTCCGTTTTCGTCTTGTCCTCGAATGTCCAGTGTTTGTTCATGAAATAGCTGTTGATGACAGCTACCGAAAAAGAAATGCAGTTCAAGATAAAGAGCTCAACGCCGGCTGTGATGCCGGTGATGTAGATGAGGATATTCAGAATGAGAAAATCAATGCTGGTGTTGATGCCTCCGACGATGATGAATTTGGAAAACTGCTTGGCAAGTTTCAGGAAAAGATTCTGATCGGCAGGCGTTGCCATGAGGGGAAGATTCTGTGCCATTGCATCGTTCATAAAAAGTTACTTATTTTTTTGTATATTACTGCTGAGAGCTTTGCTTGATTTCTTTTTCGATTTCTTCCATATCGCGTACCCAGGAGTCCAGCATCTGCGTATCGCCGCGGGGAGCGGCATCACCTGGCTTGATAATCGAGGATGAGGCGGGGGACTTGTCTTTCAGCTCTTTTTTCCAGCTGTTGATGTCCTCGTTCTCTTCTTCGGCTTTGGAGAGGGCGGACTGCCAGTCCTGGTGGGCGCCCTTTTGAATGACATTCTCGATGGCGGCCCAGGTGGCGTCGAGGTTCTGCGGAATGACGATGGCTACCTCATCGCCGGGAGCCTCTTTGAAATAGGTGATGGAAGCCAGGAGGACGCGGTATGGCTTGCCGTTGGCGAGGATGTAGTAATTGCCGTTTTCATCCTGGGTCACGACGGCGATGGCATGGCGGCGTTCGATCGGGCCGATTTGCTTATACAGAAAAGCGCCATCGGCCGTGATGGTGAGTTTCAACATATCGCCCTCGACGAGTTTGGATTTGGAAGCGTAATTCGCCGGCACCGGGTATTGCTTGCCATCCGTGCCGAGCATAACCTGACCATCGAACGTCCCTTCGATGACTGTGCCGCCAGTCGCGTCGGCTTCCATCTTGCGCGGCCGGCCGGATTTCTTTTTGCCTTCGAGCTGGAGGAGCATGGCTTTGGCGCCCTGGATGGTTTTTTCGGCGCTCATCACCATATCGCGCAGAGCCCGGATCTTCATCGCCTGCTCTTCTGCGCTGCGCTCCTGTGGATCGGTTTGAGTAGTATTATTCGGTGTCATACTTTTGTTTTTCCGAGTCATTCCGCAAAAGAAAATATCCCCTGCGGAAAACCCATCTTTTTTGTTTGTTTTGTGTCTGTAGTATAGATGATTTTGTAAATCTTTGCAAATTATTTTTATCGGTACCATGTGTAATACGACTTTGTTTGGAGTTGGAATGCATGGATGGAGAAATTTTGAGACAGGTGACGGGGTTGACCCCCACACCAATCAAATTTTGGCATAACGAAAAGAAAATCTTGCTGAAATTCCTACTCAAAGAATGTTTACCAAAAATAACGATAGGGTTGACCCCGTTAGAGAAAAGTCGCTACGAGCGACTGAAGTCACGCCAAAGGCGCAGCGTTCTCTAACGGGGTTGACAAAAAGTAGGAATATGCGGTAATATGAATCGATTCGATATAGAGGCAAATGGCAGCTGATAGGGAGACCAAAGAGCTTATGTCACACGATGATCGTATTTTATCGAAGACTATCAAGGCGGGCGCTGAAGAAGACCTGTTTTTTAGTCTTGCCTTGGAGCAATTTTTGAGCCGAATGCCCCCGCGCTCACGGGAAATCATCATGGCGCGTTTCGGCATAGGAGACGCGTATCCGAAAACACTGGAAGAAATCGGGCGGACGTATCAGATCACGCGGGAGCGCGTGCGCCAAGTGATCGCGAGCACTCTGGGATTCCTGTCCGGCGAGCATGAGCATCCGACGTTCGTCAAAATATCCGAGCGCATCCAGTCGACGCTGGAAGGAAAAAATGGTATCATAAAAACAGAAAAGCTGCTTGATATGTTGGCGCCTCGGGGAGGGAAGGAGCGCGGCGCTTTGCTCGTTTTTATCGAGTGTCTTCCCGTCATCAAATATGAGAAGGCGACCAGGGAGTACGAGGAAATCTATCGGCTGAAAGATTTCTCGCTGGCCGAGTGGAAGAAAGTGAAGGATGCGGCCAAGGCGATTTTTGAAGAAGCCAATCAGGCGCTTGAGGAGGGTGACCTTTTCGCCCGTTTTCAGAAAAAGAATAATGCGATAAGCCAGCAGAAGCTCTTTGACTTTCTTGCCGTCGCGAAAGATGTCTGTCAGAACGTGTTTGGCAAATGGGGGCTTTCCGATTGGAGCGACATCAGGCCGCGGGGAACGCGCGAAAAAGCGCATCTGGTGCTGAAAACAAAAGGCGTGCCACTGCATTTCCGCGAGATCGCCTCGCTCATAGATAGTTATGGATTGAAAAACAGCAAGAAGCAAGAGAGTCATCCGCAGACCGTGCACAATGAGCTCATCAAAGACAAGCGGTTCGTCCTCGTTGGCAGGGGCATTTATGCGCTTTCCGAGTGGGGATACAAAAAAGGGACTGTCAAAGAAGTCTTGGAAGAAATCCTCCGCAAAGCTACCCGGCCGCTTTCCCGTGAAGAAGTGCTCGCCCAAGTCCTCAAGGTGCGCCAAGTCAAGAAATCAACCGTCATTATCAATCTGAACGCTTTTTTCAGCCGAACCGGCAAGAATGCCTATAGTGTCAAAAAGTAACTGTTGAAGAAGAAGCGATGGGGTCAACCCCCACACCTATCTCAGGAAGAAATACTGATTACAAACATTATAAGACGTAGTCGCCTATCGGCTTTAACAAAGAGCTTTCACTAGCTTTTGTAGAAGATAGGTGTGGGGGTCAACGAACCTCAAATCATCATGGACATTCTCTTTTCCAGCTTTTCTGACGCTTTTTCAGCTTTACAGAGCGTTGTTTCCGCTGTGCTGGATGTGTGGTTCATCATTTTTCCGCCGCTTTTTTACTTTCTCTTCAAACTTCTCTGGAAATTGCGCGTACAGGAAGACTATAATTCCAAGCTCAAGTGGGTGCTCTTGGAGCTCATCCCGCCGCGGGAAATAGAGCAGAGCCCGCTTCCTATGGAGTCTATTTTTGCCGGATTTGCCGGCGTTATCAAGACTTTGACAATGGCTGAAATCTGGATCAAGGGAGAAATTCCGATATCTTTTTCTTTGGAAATCGCCAGTACGGAGGGCAACATCCATCTGTATGTCCGGACGCAAGCGGGTTTCCGCGACCTGGTCGAGGCGAATTTTTACGCCCAGTACCCGAATATCGAGATCATTGAGGTACCGGATTATACACAGAGCGTTCCGTATATCATTCCCAATAAAGACTGGGATTTGTGGGGCACGGATTACGTCTTTGCCAAGGATGATCTCTATCCTATCCGGACGTACAAATATTTCGAGGAGTCAGTGACGGGAAAAATGATCGATCCGCTGGGGGGTCTCATAGAGACGATGGCGAAAATCGGTCCTGGCCAGCATCTGTGGCTGCAGTATATCGTGACACCCTTCAAAGAAGATTGGTATGATATCGGCCAAAAAACCATCGATGAATTCTTGGGAAAGATAGAAAAGGAAAAGATGGGCGTGTTTGGGCAGCTCCTTCATGATATCGTTGATGTATTAAAAAATATCGGCGGCGGTCTTTTAGCGCGAGAAGTGGAGTTTAAATCGGCCGAAGAGAAAAAAGAAAAAGAGGAAGCCCCGGTGGAATTCCGTCTCACGCCGGGTGAGAAGGAAGTGCTCAAGGCATTGGAAGCGAACTTGGGCAAACAGATGTTCAAGATCCGCATGCGGCATGTGTATATCGGAAGGAAGGAAGTCTTCCATAAGCCGACCGGCGTCTCGGCCTTTATCGGCGCTATCAAGCAATTCAATGATTTCAACTTGAACAGTTTCAAGCCTGATGATAATTCCAAGACATATGCGAATTATCTGTTTACAGAGGAACGTCTACGGTATCGCCAGCGCCGGATTCTCCGCCGGTATATCAAGCGCGACATCGATCCGCCGAATACCCGGATGCTTTTGAGCACCGAAGAATTGGCGACCGTCTTTCATATACCGGATATGGCGGTCATCGCTCCGACTATGGTGCGGGTGGCCGCCAAACGCGGCGGAGCCCCGGTCAATTTACCGATTCAGGAATGATATATTATGAATGCCAGCGCCATCTATTTTACAACTTATGCGTTTGAAAATTCTTCCACCCCTCCTTCTCGCCTCGCTATAGCTCCGGCCAGCCTCGACGTCTAGGCGGGCGAAGCGGGTCTGAGGAGGGGGCAGGGGGAGGTGGGACTCAATCATTCGAACCCCTCCTCAATCCTCCCCTTGGAAAGGGGAGGAGGAAGAGTATCTGTGCAAGAAGGTATTTATTTGAAAAACTATGCCGCGTCACGATCAAAACGACATCACTTTTTTTGCGAAGACCAATTTCCGCAATCAGGAAAGGGTTTTCGGCATCAAGCAAGACGATCGCCGCCGGCATATGTATGTCATCGGCAAGACCGGCATGGGCAAGACGAACCTGCTTGAGAATCTGGCCATTCAGGATATCCAGAAGGGTCATGGCATCGCCTTTCTGGATCCGCACGGCGATACGGCGGAGAAGCTCATCAAAGCCATCCCGGCTTCGCGCATCAACGATGTCATCTATCTCAATCCGGCTGACCAGGAATTCCCGATCGCTTTCAACGTGATGGAAAAAGTCGATCCGGAGTACCGGCATCTCGTGGCCTCTGGTCTGGTCGGCGTGTTTAAGAAAATCTGGGCGGATTCCTGGGGGCCGCGCCTCGAATACATCCTGCGCAACGCTATTTTGGCGCTTCTCGAATATCCGGGGAGCACGCTCTTGGGTGTGACGCGCATCCTGGTGGACAAATCGTATCGGGCGCGAGTGGTGGAAAAAATCACCGATCCGGTGGTGCGCAGTTTCTGGGTGGATGAATTTTCCCAGTGGAACGATCGTGTACTGCAGGAAGTGATTTCCCCGATCCAGAACAAAGTCGGGCAGTTTCTCTCCAGCTCTCTCATCAGAAACATCGTTGGTCAGACAGTCTCGTCATTCAATATCCGAGAGGTGATGGATCAGAAAAAGATTCTTATTATCAATCTTGCCAAAGGACGGATCGGCGAGGACAACGGAGCGCTTTTGGGGGCTATGATGATCACCAAAATCCAGCTGGCCGCGATGGGACGAGTGGATATTCCCGAGGAGGAGCGCAAGGATTTTTATCTGTACGTCGATGAATTCCAGAATTTCGCGACGGAATCATTCGCGAATATATTGTCTGAGGCGCGCAAGTATCACCTCAATCTCATTCTCGCCAATCAGTACGTGACGCAGATCGACGAGAAGGTGCGCGATGCCATCTTCGGCAATGCCGGCAGTATCGTCTCATTCCGGGTAGGTGCGATGGATGCGGAATTTTTGGAGAAAGAATTCGAGCCGGTGTTCATGATGAATGATATCGTGAATCTCGAGAAGTATCATATCTATCTGAAGCTGATGATCGACGGGATTGCGGGGGATGCCTTTTCTGCGACGACGCTACCGCCCATCAAGCTCGAAGATGTCGGCAATGAAGCCAAGATCATCAACAGTTCCCGCGAGCGTTATTCCTCGAGCAAAGCGGAAGTGGAGGATAAGATCCGCCGCTGGAGCGGAATGCTGACACCGGAGGAACGTCAGGCCATAGTTGACGAAAAACAGATGAGTACGCCGCAGGCAACAGTATCTCAAGTAGCGACATTACCAGGTCAGTCAGCGCCGCCCCGCAGGCCAGTAGTCGAGAGAAATCCGGTTGCCAAAAAGAGTGAAACTATGGTTCGTATGCCTGCAGCGCATTTGTCGAAGGACCGGAATGAAAAAATAACTTCAAAAAAATTGACGTCGCTTCCTCACAAGATTATGTCGCGGACTGTTTCAGATGCAACGTGGGAGAAAGAAATGCCATCAAAAAAAGAAGAGGAGAAAATTCCAGATCAAACTGTTGTGGAAAAAGCTCCAGTTTCGGAAACGGAGGAAAAGAAACTCTATCCGGCAAACTGTGCCACATGCGGGGCCGATATTGAGGTGCCTTTCGTGCCGGACGGCAAGCGTCCGACGTTCTGCAAGGATTGTCTGCGTGATTATCAGCGTTCGGTCGCCAAGGTGCGCAACGAGGTAGACGCGAAAAATGTCGCTGTACAGCAACAGCCACCGTCGTTCATCACCGGCGCTCGCGAGCGCCGTGACGAGCGGAACGACGTGGCCAGCCGCCCTGCTTCACCAAAAACAGCGCCCCCAGAGCGGGTGACTCACCATAAAACGTATACCTCAACGGATGCGCCGATGTCGCTTTCGCAGATCCAGCACGTGGGTCCCAAGAAATTCAAGTCGCTTCGCCAGCGCCCGTCGGTCAACTTAGACGAAGTCCGCGCCCTTATCGATGCCAACAGAAAAGAAAGCTAGGCTGTGAATTGTCGAGATGAAGATATCACACGCAGTTTAAAGACAGGGATTCAGTGAAAGTAGATGCTCACCCGTTTTTTTGGTGTGGTGGATAATAGAACGGTGAGAATTATAGATTAGTCTTATGACAGACGTTCTTACGGGGGAAATCCCAAGTTTTATTAAGCCGGAAAACTATTCTTACATTGGCTATTACAAAGGTTTGCCGTTTTCATTATGGTTCTGGACAGCATGGTATTCGAATGAGTTGGCTCAAAAAATAGGGTTGGATCTGGAGGTTCAGGACTACGGCTTTTGTTACTTCAGCGGAGGGCACACTGCTTTTAGCAAGGATAATATCCGACAAACCCAATCTTTTTTGCAGAAAAAAATAGATGATGCCGATGTTGCTTATTTTGATCATATAGTTCGATATGCTGATGAGGAATTTCGATCTGGAATACGTTTTACTGATGCGCTGGCTAATAGAGAGAAGCCATTATCTGAATCCTTAACTGCGGCCATTGAGCAAGCCAAACGGTTGATGTTTTATTGGGCTTTGGGATGGATGTTTTCTGAATCTTTTGGGAGCATTCTAAAAGCGCAAGCGGACAAATCAGGAATCCCGGATGATCGTATTGCTGGTTGCATCATTCAGCCAGTCACGCCTCTGGTAGATCAAAAAATGGAGGCAAAGAAGCTTAAGGGCATTCTTAAAAGGAATGGCTTGTGGCAGGATAAGCCGAAAAAAATTCCACAAATGATAGAGACCATTGGAGGTTCGCCAAAAATGATAAAAATATTTGGTGACCATATCAAAAAGTATGAATGGATTCAAATACTCAATTGGGTAGGAGAAAAGTTTTCACTGGAAAAGCTTCTTGAGCAGATGATATATCTCAAAGAAGAAGAAAGGGGGAAAGTGTTTTTTCCAGTACCATCTTCATTTGAAAAAACCGCGAAAATAGCCGGATGTATCGCTTATCTTAGGCAAGCTGGCGCGGAATACTCTTCCATGTTTGAAAATAAAGTTTTGCCGTTTCTTTCTTCTTTCGCAAAGAAAAATTCTGTTTCTGACCGAGAACTGCTGCATCTTGTCCCAGAAGAACTTTTTGAAGGGGATAATATATCTCCTCAGGCTCGGAAAAAAATCAAGAAAAGAAAAAATGATAATTGGTTTATGTATTTTGACTTAGATTCGCGTGTCAGGATTATTGATGATCGAGATATAGTGCAGGCTTTGAATAAGAACTTTCTTCCAAATTATGAGAAAGATACAGCGGTGATACACGGACAAACTGGAAATAAGGGAAAAGCAAGAGGTTCGGCGCGTATTATTCTTGCTACAGACGACTTTTATAAAATGCAGATTGGCGATATTCTTGTGACACCTATGACGACGCCTGACTTTGTTCTTCTTATGCATAAAGCAGGGGCGATTGTAACGGATATGGGTGGAATTCTCTGCCACGCCGCTATTATCTCAAGAGAAATTAATAAGCCCTGTGTCATCGGCACCAAAATCGCCACGCAAATCTTGAAAGACGGGGATCTGGTGGAGGTGGATGCCGAACAAGGAATAGTCAAAATTCTCAAGAGAAGTAAAAAAGAAAAGTAAATCTTACCATATAATATTATATGGTAAGATGGAGAAGGAAAGGAGGTATTAAAGGATATCTATGGCAAAAGTGAAAATTCATTCTATTTCAAAAGCTGAGCGGAAATGTATCGTGGAGAACTTTCTTGAAATGATATTCCGTTTGAAAAAGAAACAGCAGATCATTGACGTGCTTCTCAGGCTTATGACGCCGAGCGAGGCGCTCATGTTTGCCCGCCGCATTCAAGTAGCTCAAGCCCTCTTGCAGAATGTTGAAACACAGGAGACCCTTCGCAGAAGGCTGAAAGTGGGTTTCCGCACTATGGAGAAGATTGAAGAATGGCTGCATACCGGAGATGCTGCGAGAGATAGCTGGCTCGCCAAAGAGTTATTGCGGCTTCCCAATCAACGACAAGAGACTGTAAGTCGTGCCAAGAGGAAAAGAAGTCCATTAGATCGGTATCCAGAACATCGCCTGATGAAAGAAATATTCCGAAGTTTGTTTGAGTAAAGCCTGTTTTTATCGGTGTTCACATATTACCATATAATATTATATGGTAATAAGAAAAATACGGGAGTGAAGATATTTGAGAGAATAGAGTGAAAAATATGATAGAGAATTTTGACGGATACAAATTATTTAAGGTTCCTTTCAGCCAAAAGGCCTAAGGGTGTGCCAATCATACAGGTGCCTATAGCTTTTCTTGTTTCAGGGGGATATTTTTGGTATGATGGAAGAA
>MFSB01000046.1 GCA_001784735.1 Candidatus Moranbacteria bacterium RIFCSPLOWO2_12_FULL_48_12 | reverse complement strand
TCCATGGCTGTCCCAACTTCTGGGGCGCTTTCATCCTCGCAATTACAGCCGCTCCGGAAACAGCCGAAGAGTTCGTCAGGGAAGATCGCGGCGGCGTTTTGTTCTACCACACGGTGCTCGCACTGGGCTTCGGAGAAGAGAGCACGCTGGATCTCTATAGCATCGACGCAAGCCGGGCGGCAAAACGATACTATGTGCAAGTGAAGATGGAAGAAAACTGGGCATGTTCGTCGAAGCGGGACGTATGTCAGACGATTGCCGACTTTCTCAATTACCTTCCTGGTGACATTGATCCGAAAGATGTCATCGAAGCCTTCGGCCGCGGCAAGCCTTACGGTATCCTACCGTTACCGGAATGAAAGACTGAGGGCTTACTTTCTAGCGAACAAGAAATAGTAGAAATCAATTGAGAACAAGTGACACCAGACGCCGTTGGGAGAACTATCCCGCGGCTCTGTTTTTTATAAAAAGAATAGCGGGGAATCAAGACTTGTTCAATATTATTCGAAGACGGCTCACGGGAGCTGTTTTTTGGTGCCTCGAATGGGATGTTGAAATCTGGTATACTGGGCTTGATTAACGAACCATCATTAACATCACCCCAACATACTTGAGAATGTTGGTATGTTGCAAATAATCATATGAAATATTCTGGAGGATGTCATTGCGGGATAGTGAAGTATGCAGTCGAGGCGGATCTCTCGCGTACGATGACCTGCAACTGTTCGCATTGTCAGAAGAAGGGATTTATTCTGGAGTTTGTTCCGGTGGAACAATTCACACTGCTCTCGGGCGAAGATATGCTTACCGAGTACCGGTTCAATAAAAAAGCCATCGCTCATCTTTTCTGCAAGGTCTGCGGGGTGCAGTCTTTCGGTCGCGGTACCGACCGAGCAGGGAAGGCAACAGCGATGATTAACGTTCGATGTCTTGACAAGGTCGATTTTTCGACCCTTCACTCATCGGAATTCGACGGTCTATCTCGTTAAATCACATCGCACCAGTAAAGCCGTGTCTAACTGGGTAAACTACACGCATGATGGAATCTCTCATCACAACTGAGAAACTATTGGAGGTATAAATGGTGGAATAAAAAAATCCCGGTAGTCTTTATGGTTCAGGACTACCGGGTTTTGTCATATTTTGTGTCAGTTGTGCGCAGCTTTATTCGAGGAAGGCAGGGTAGCGCGATACTTCCTGCAGGAGATCTTCGTTCGAATAGTGCGGGCGTGTGATTTTCATCCAACCGGATGTCCAGAACGGATCCTCGGCGGGGCGAACCTTCCGTACCCAGCCAGGATATGTTTGTTGTCTCCTGCTGTTGTTTGGATCGCGCCGAGTGTAGTGGATGACTTCGCAGTTGTGGATGCGATCCTCGGGCCGATTGGAAAGAACGAGTTCGCGGAATCGCAGTTGCGAAAGGCGCTCGATCCGTACTTGGAAAGCTCGCATCGCTTCACCGTGGCAGTCAATGATAACGCGTTTGTCGGTGCATTCACGATGCAGGGTATCGAGTACGCGGTCGATGCGCAGGCAGAGCGTCATGAATGATTCGCCGTTTGGCGGTCGCCAGAAGAACGGTTCAATTTCGCGCATTTCGAGCGATTTTCCGAAGCGTTCTATCCGTTCGTCTTCGGGGCAGATATCGAGATCGCCCCAGTCACGTTCGGTGAGGTACGGATCGGTAAACCAATCGGCTCCCGGTAGGCCATGCAGGGCTCCGGTCTCTTTTGCCCGGATGGCTTCCGATGTGCAGTGACGATCGAACCCGTACTCTTGGCAGAAGTTTTTCCGGAGCCAGATGCCGGTCATTTCGGCTTGTTTCCGGCCGAGCCTAGTCAGACGGTAACTGCTGGAATGGCGCTTACGGAAATTTTCGGAAAATGCGGTGTGGTCACCAGCCTCGGAGAGACGTTTTGCCTTATTGCCCTCCGACTGTCCGTGACGGACGAGAACGAGGTCGATGGGTAGCGTCATGATAAGGTACTCCTGTACTGTTTGGGTATCTACACTTAAGCCGTAAAAATCAGTTCTGTCAACACTTAGGCTAGAGTTTTGTTTTCTCAAAGAGGAAGAGGTAAAATGAGATTATGAAATCATATACTATTGCAACCCAGAAAGTATTTCTGGGGCGGGGGAATAGCGGGGAATCAAGACTTACTTAATATTATTTGAAGACGGCTCGCGGGAGCTGTTTTTTGGTGTCTCGAAGAGGATGTTAAAATCTGGTATATTTGAAACAGAGCAGACAGCAGTATGCAATTTGAATGCATAGCGCTCGACATCCTGGATGTATTCTAGCATTTTGCAAAAAGCTAGAATGATATGTTAGGATGTACATGGCAGGAGGGGGTAGTAGTAGCAGAGCATAGAATATGCATATGGCGATCAATTATAAATACGTGGAGAGGCTGGTCAAGGGATTTGCCAATCACAACCGATTGAAAATATTGGAACTGCTTGATCGGGAGCCGGAGTTGTCTGTGGACACGATATCCAAGAAGCTGAAGATCGGCTATGAGAACGCCTCTGATCATATCCGCAAGATGGCGATTGCCGGACTGGTGATGAAGCGTAGCGACGGCCCGCATGTCCGCCACAAGCTCACCTCTCGCGCTAAGACTATTCTAGTATTTTGCAAAAAGCTAGAATAGTCATATGTATCATCTTTATATTCTCAAGTGTGCGGATGGGACGTTGTATACGGGAATCACGGTTGATCTGAAAAGGAGAATGATGGAGCACAATAGTTCGGCACGCGGGGCGAAATACACGCGGGGTCGCCGACCGGTCACACTGGTTTTTTCCAAGAAATTCCGCACCCGTTCCGCCGCATCCGTTGCCGAATCCCGTATCAAAAAACTTTCTCGCAGAGAAAAACTCGCTGTAGTGAAAAAATATGGTAGTATGGATTTAAAATAAACAAATCTAAAATTTATGAAACATTTTTTGTGGGGAGTGTTTGCCATCGTTATCTTTGCCATCGTTTTTATTATTAATGGTCAGAAAATCGGTCCCGCTGAAATCGGTCCGGCCGGCAGAGACGATGGCTTTGCAATTCCGAACGGCGCTGGAGAGAGGGAGAATGCCAAAAAAGAAACGTATGTCATTCCAGAAGAGGGCGGCGATAATCTGAACATAGTTTGGAGCGGCGGGAAGTGCGAGGGCAGTGGATTGGTAGAATTTGGGACGTTGCCGATGAAAGCGGAGGATTTTTCCATGTATCTGCCGTATGGGATGTTGGCGGATGCTCATGTTACCCCGATCGATCATGGCTATTTTTCGCCGATGATTCCCGATTCTTTGCGCGACACCTATGAAGTCCGCGCTATTGCCGATGGCACTATCGTACGCATCGGGACGAGAAACAAGGTCGTAGGAGATCAGAATCACAATCAGATAAGACCGGTAGAATATAGGCTGGATATCGAACATACCTGCACCGTGTACAGTTATTTCGATCTCGTCACTTCGCTCGCCCCTGGTATCCAAGCGCACTTGGATAAAGCCGGAGGGACAGGTTTCTTTGGTAGAATTCCTATCAAGGAAGGCCAGCTCATTGGCCGTATCGGAGGGCAGACGCTCGATTTCGGAGTGTATAACAATGACGTGCGGCTCTCAGGATTTGTCAATCCGAAGAGCTATTATGGAGAACCGTGGAAGATCCATACGGACGATCTCTATAAGTATTTCAAGGAACCGGCGAAAAGCATCTTACTTGCCAAGAATCCGCGCCAAGCAGAGCCGCGGGGAGGGCGCATCGATTATGACATTCCCGGAAAGGCAATCGGGAATTGGTTTGTGGAAGGAACGAATGGTTATAAAGGCGTGAGTCAAGACCGGTACTGGGACGGACATTTGGCGCTCGTGTATGATTTTTTGGATCCGACGCTGATCCAATTCTCCATCGGCAATTTCGGCGGAAAAGCGAAACAGTTTGGCGTGAAGAATAATATTCCGGACCCGGCAACGGTTGATACCTCTACGGGACTGGTGCGTTATGAGCTGGTGCAATCCTCGTACATGGATAAACAAACCGGCCAGGGCTGGAGAATGATGAATGTGGTGGACGATGTTGTCGGAGTCAACACGGAATTCGTAGAAGGCACGGCTCTGATACAGATGATAGAAGATGGACGGCTCAAGGCGGAAGTTTTCCCCGGGAAAAAAGCCGCTCAGGTTTCCGGTTTCACCGAAAAAGCCAGAGTCTTCGAAAGATAGGATAGGAGAAAGATATTTTATGAAGAACGTGAAAACAGCTTCTATGAGCTGTTTTTTCGTTTACCAAGTCAGAAGTTTGGAAAATGTGTATTGAGAGAAAAAATTTATTTTTACGTTCTAAATTTATAGAGCAAATATCTTGATATGGCTAGGCTTCTGACATGGTGCACAAAGAGTGTATAACTTTTCGACTTGTTTCATCACTTAGTAGCAGAAAATATCGCCATTCGTGCCTCATATAAGCCGTGAAGCGCCTATTTTTCGTGCGCTTTCAGAGAGTACGATTTTAGGCATTTTTTCCGGGGTTGACGCTTTCCCATCGAGTGGCGTAAAATGGGGTCATGTTGAACTAAAGTGGGTTGAAGTGGGGAAAATGCTAAAAACTTACGACAAACAACTTACAACTTACGACGAGGTCAGATTGCGTATCTAAAAAATTGTAAAGAGATTTGTTTGTTGTTAGTTGTTAGTCGTATGTTGTCAGTCAAAAAGTTATGTTCATCGGGGAATATTCGCACACCATCGATCCCAAAAAGCGCCTGGCGCTCCCTTCGAAGTTCCGCGGCGAACTGGGAAACAAAGTGGTGGTGACGCGCGGATTGGATTCCTGCCTCTTCGTCTATCCGATGAAGGTGTGGGAAGAGCTGGCGGCGAAGATCGGCACCTTGCCGGTGGGCGGATCAGGGACGCGCAGTTTCACCCGGCTGATGCTGGCCGGCGCCACGGATGTGGAGCTCGACAGCCAGGGACGTGTGCTTCTCCCGGAATATCTGAAGTCAGACGGCGGACTGAAAAAAGATGTCACCATCGTGGGGCTCTACAATCGTCTGGAAATCTGGGATACGGTCAAATGGAACAAGTACAAGTCGCAGGCGGAAAAAAATACCGGGAAGATCGCGGAAGAACTGGGCAAGCTGGGAGTGTACTAAGAGTGAATCAGGAATCAGGAATTGTGAATCAGGAATAAAAACATTGAGAATACAAAAGCATTCAAAACCAAAACATTCATACAAAATTTATTTGCGGTAATGTTTTGGAGGTTGAATGAAATATATGGAACGTACGAAGCATGTGCCGGTTCTTTTGCAAGAAGCAGTTGACGGACTTCGAGTGAAGTCGGGCGATGTGGTCGTGGATGCGACGCTGGGCGGCGGGGGACATACGCGAGAGATTTTGAAGTGTGTGTTGCCTGCCCGAAATGCTACGCGGAGCGTTGCAGGCGGGTCTGGCGGCAAAGTTATCGCGCTGGACGCTGACAAATCTGCTCTCGAGAAGTTTTTGGAAGCGGCTCGGTCTGATGAGTTCCTTACGAAGGCGCTTGCGGACAAATCGCTCATACTCGCGCACAAGAATTATTCTTTCCTGGGAGGGGTGCTCGAGGATGAGGGGATCGAAAAGGCGGATGCCATTTTGGCGGACCTCGGATTTTCTTCGGATCAGATTGAGGACAGCGAGCGGGGATTCAGTTTTCAGCAGAGCGGCATTCTCGACATGCGGCTCAATCAGGAAACGGAATTGACAGCGCAGACAATCGTGAATACATTTTCACTCGAAGAGATTGAGCATATCCTCCGCGAGTACGGAGATGAAAGCGAGAGTCGACGCATCGCCAGAGCGATTGTCACGGCACGAGAGAAAAAACCCATCGTGACGACTGTGGAGCTACGAGAATTAATAGAGAAAGTATATTCGAAAAGACAGACCCTTCGACAGAGTTCAGGGCGGCCTGGTTATAAACCAATCCGAATCCACCCAGCCACCAAAACTTTTCAGGCGCTCCGTATCGCGGTCAATCAGGAATTCGAGCATTTGGAGCAGTTTCTTGAGGAAGCAGTGAAGCATTTGCGTTTGGGTGGAAGACTGGCCATCATCACGTTTCATTCCGGCGAAGATCGTATCGTTCAGCAGTTTTTCAAAAAACAGGCTCAAGGATGTATCTGTCCCCCGGGATTTCCAGTCTGCCGCTGCGGGCAGAAACCTATTCTCAAAATACTGACGAAAAAACCGATTACTCCCAGTAATCAAGAAGTAAAGGACAATCCGCGCTCGCGCAGTGCCAGACTGCGAATTGTAGAGAAGCTCTCCTAACGCGGACTTATGTAGGCAAAACACTGACTAATACGGAAAAGTCAGCAAAATCAGCGCATAGTCCGTATCGGTCAGTCAAGTGAAAATAAAAACACAATTTATGCGCACGTACTCTCGTCAAACGAGCGATGTCTCGTCCTTGAGACAGATGAAAGGGCTCCGCTCGGAACTCGCGGGTTCGGTGCATATGCCGCTTCTCGGGGTACTGCTCGCGATTTTTGTTATTGGCGGCGGTTATCTTTATTCCGTCAACCGGAGCGCGGTCATGGGCTATCACCTGCGGACTTTGGAAAAAGAAATAAGCGCATTGAAACAGGAGAATGCGGAGCTGAAGATTTCGGAAGCTGATCTGCGCTCACTCTATCGGATCGAGGCTTCGGGAGAAGAGCTCCATATGCAGAAATTGGATACAATAACGTATCTTGAAGAGCGCGGCCCAGTCGCTTTGAAGTAGATCAAAGAATCGGAGCTGTTCGGAGGAATGTGATTTGTAAGAAAATAGGCGTATGCCCGGTAGTGAAATTTCGACAAAGTTTTCTTTGAAAACTTATAGAGAGTCGGACGTAGAAAATGAAGTAATTATGAAGGTTCGAATTCTTTTAGTTTGTTACGATAAATAATAGTCGAAACTCTACAACCGGGTATGCGCACCTCCGGAATTTTTCGATCGAGCATAGGAAAAAAAGAGAACGGCATATATGGTGGTCAGGGGCGGATGCGGATACTTTCGGCCGTTGTTTTTTTTGTCGGCGCCATTCTGATTTTTCGCTTGTATTTTATCCAAGTCGCAAGCCACGCCAAGTGGGTAGCTATGGCGGAAAATCAGCACAGCGCTTTCCAAGAGCTGGCCGCTGATCGGGGAGAAATCTATATCCATGATGGAGAGACGCGCTATCCTTTGGCTGTGAACCGCGAATATCAGATGGTCTTCGTGTCGCCAAAAGATGTCTCGGAGAAGGATCGGGCAGCGTTGGAGCTCTCCCGTATCTTGGGAGTAGATGCCGGAGAGATCCGAGATAAGCTGGATCGGCCGGATGACCCCTTTGAAATCATCAAGAAGCGTTTGAATGATGATGAAGTGGCGCGTATCAGAGAACTCCATCTGAAAGGCGTGGCGCTCATCCCTGAAAAATATCGGTATTATCCGGCCGGAGAACTGGCTTCGCAGGTTGTCGGCTTTGCCAGTCTGGGAGAAAAGGCCAGCGCGGGCGGCTATGGGATAGAAGCATCAGAGGATGATCGTCTGCGCGGCGTTGGAGGAACGGTATCGCAGGAAAAAGATGCCGGCGGACGCTGGCTTCCGCTTTCCGACCGCAATCTCGTGTCTCCCAAAAATGGCGACAGCCTGCTCTTGACGATCGACCGGGTCATTCAGTATGAAACAGAGAAGATACTGAAAGATTCCGTGGAGAAATACCAAGCGGATAGCGCATCGGCGATTGTCATGGATCCCAAGACGGGAAATATCCTGTCTATGGCGTCATTCCCGCAGTTCAACCCCAACAACTATGCTCAAGTAGAAGATTATTCGGTATTTATGAATCCGGCAGTGAGTAGTTCGTATGAGCCTGGATCAGTGATGAAGCCGCTCGTAATGGCGATGGGCATCGAAGAGGGAAAAGTAACGCCCTTGTCGGAATTTGTCGACACCGGTTCGGTGAGCGAGGCCGGGTACACTATCCGTAATTCAGAGGACAAGGTGTATGGCCGGAGTACGATGACCGAGGTTTTGAACCAGTCGATCAATACAGGTATCATCTATGTAGAAAAACTCCTCGGTAACAAGACCTTCGGCGATTATTTCACGCGTTTCGGTTTTGGCGAGCGGACGGGTATCGATCTGCCGGCGGAACTGGCGGGGAATACGAAAAATCTGAGCAATGCGCGTTCTACTATCAGTTTTTTCACCGCCGCATTCGGTCAGGGCGTGACGACCACTCCACTCCAGATGATCAGCGCTTATGCCGTGCTGGCCAATGGAGGGACGCTTTACAAACCGCATATCATCGATACTATCATCCATCCGGATGGCAGCGAGGAGAAAATCCAGCCGGAAAGAGTCCGCCAGGTCGTCAGCGTAGAAACGAGCCAGACCATGGGACAGATGCTCCGGGATGTGGTGGTGAACGGCCATGGAAAACGGGCGGATGTCCCGGGATACCAGGTCGGCGGCAAGACCGGGACGGCCCAAGTAGCCAAAAACGATGCCAGGGGTTATCAGGCGGGTGTGAGTATCGGATCGTTTATCGGATACGCGCCGCTTGATGATCCGCGTTTCGTGGTGCTGGTCAAGCTGGATAATCCGAAAAATGTAGAATGGGCTGAATCGAGCGCCGCCCCGACGTTTGGCGAGATTATGAAATTCCTGTTAGGATACGCCAAGATCAAGCCGACGGAAGCCACGAAGCCATAAGGAATCATGAATCATGAATCCATCCGTCACCAAGTTCTGGCGGGCAAGCATGAATCAGGGAACTGGCACTCTCTATTCTCGTAATTCACACCTCCTCATTCTTCCGTATGACGGGCTGTAATAACTTTTGAGGCTATGTTTGCATCGAAGAAGATATTGGAAAAAGTATTGCGCTTTATGGCGCGGAGGGTGCTTCGGAAGTACCGGCCGCTCGTCATCGGCATAACGGGTTCGGTAGGCAAGAGCCTGACGAAAGAAGCGATAGCGCTTGTTGTCTCGCGGGCGTATTTTACTCGCAAAGCGGAAGGCAATTACAATAACGAAATCGGTATTCCTCTCACGATCATCGGCGCCAAGAGCGGCGGTGGATCATTTTTTTGCTGGGCCGTCATATTTTGCAAATGGCTCTGGATGATGTTCATCCCAGTGCGTTATCCGGAGGTTTTGGTACTGGAAATGGGTATCGATCGTCCAGGAGATATGGACTATCTCCTCTCATTCGTACCGGTGAACATCGGCGTAGTGACCGGAGTATCGGCGAGTCATTTGGCGTTTTTCGGATCAGTAGGGAACATCGCCAAGGAAAAAGGGAAGCTGATGGCGTCTTTGCCGGAGGACGGCTTTGCCATCCTCAATGCTGATGACAAACGGGCAGAGAAGATGCAAGAAAAAACCAAAGCTAAAACAATCACGTATGGTTTCGGTTCGGAGGCTGGGCTCCGGGTGGACAATCTGCTCTTTCATCGCGAGGCGAAACGCGTGGAAGGATTCAGTTTCAAACTGAATTATAACGGCAAAACGATTCCGGTGCGTCTGCCGAAACTGGTCGCGCGGCACCATATCGCTGCGGCCCTGGCGGGAGCAGGAGTCGCGGTGGCGCTTCGGATGAATCTGGTAGAAATTGCGGAAGCGCTGGAGAACTTCGAGCCGCTTCCCGGGCGCCTGCGATTGCTCTTGGGAAGAGAAGGGATTATTCTTCTCGATGATACCTATAACGCATCGCCAGTGTCGGTTTTGGCCGCCTTAGATGTGGTGAAGGATCTGGTGGCTCCGCGCAAAGTAATTGTTTTGGGCGATATGCTGGAACTGGGCGCGGATGCGAAGCAGGAACATGCGGCGCTGGCGCTGGCGGTCATCGACTCCGGAGCGCATATCGTGATAATGGTCGGGGAACATATGCGCGCGCTTTTCGAGGCGCTCTCTACTCTCGGCTTTCCACGCAAGCAGATGCTCTGGTTTCCCGATCCGATGACGGCGCTCCAAAATTTAAAAGACATCATCCGGGCGGAGGATCTCATTCTCATCAAGGGGTCGCAGAGCATGCGGATGGAAAAAATCACTCGGGCGCTTTTAGCCGATCCGAGTGAAGCAGCAACGGTGCTTTGCCGTCAGTCGGATGAATGGCAGAGTCGGTCGTTTGTGTCTCCGGCAGAGTGGACTTTGCAGAATGAATAGCGAATCAAGAATTAGGAATGAAGAGTTAAAACTCAAAATATCAGTTGTTTAAGATGGTTTTTTCTTTTATGCTTGATTCGTGATTCATAATTCCCTGCCTGCCGGTAGGCAAGCTGATTCTTCTCCAAAATGGACTTTTTTTCAATCCTTCTGATTGTTGCTGGACTGGTGCTGTTCGAGACGGTGTCGAGTATTGATAACGCCGTCATCAATGCCGAAGTGCTCGCGACGATGGGAAAGAAGGCGCGGCGCTTTTTTCTGACGTGGGGCATTTTCCTGGCTGTTTTTCTCGTGCGCGGACTCTTGCCGTGGCTCATCGTATTTCTGACGGTGCCGGATATCAGTTTCTGGGGATCGTTCATAGCCACGTTTTCCAATGATCCGAGCGTCGCACAGGCGATTCAGGCTTCTGCGCCGATTCTTCTTTTGGGCGGCGGCGTTTTTCTTTTGTTTCTTTTCCTGCATTGGCTCTTTCTTGAACCGAAAAATTTCGGTTTGCGCGGAGAGCGGTTCTTTCTGAGGCAGGGGGCTTGGTTTTATGCCATTGTTTCGATACTTTTGACTTTAATCGTCTGGTTCGCGATGGCCATAGATCCGTTGCTTGCCTTCGGGGCGGTGGTGGGGTCGACGGCCTTTTTCATTACCCATGGGTTCCGCCAGCACGCTGAAGAAGCCGAGCGCCGGATGATGGGCAACACCGGCATGTCGGACGTGAGCAAGATCCTTTTTTTGGAAGTGATCGATATGAGTTTTTCGATCGATGGCGTGCTCGGGGCGTTCGCCTTCACGCTTTCGGTGCCGCTTATCCTTTTGGGTAATGGTATCGGAGCGGTGATGGTGCGGCAGCTGACGGTAGCCAATATCGAACGGGTGAAGAAATATGTGTTTCTCAAGAACGGCGCCATGTACTCGATCTTTTTTCTCGGCCTCGTGATGGTGACGGGAGCTTTCGGGATACATATGCCGGAGTGGCTCGCGCCTGCCGTGACATTCTTCATCATCGGTTATTTTTTCTGGAAATCCCGCTTGACACTTTCGCTTAAAAGCGATTTGCACGCTTAAATAAAAAGAGGTATTATTGGAATGTGGAAGATGAAGATGTTTCTTCCGCATCTAAATCAGTTAATCCGTGATGTTCAAGTCTTATGACAGACAATGTGAAAGACAAGGATTTTATCGAGTATGCCGTCAAGATGCTCGTAGATAATCCGGACGATGTGAAGGTAGAAAGGAAGATCGATGAGATGGGAGTGCTCATCACGCTCGATGTCAATGCCAAGGATATGGGGATGGTCATCGGCCGCGAGGGGATGACAGCCAAGGCGCTCCGTACGCTGCTCCGGGTCATCGGGGCGCGCAACAACGCGCGCGTCAACCTGAAAAT
>MFSB01000045.1 GCA_001784735.1 Candidatus Moranbacteria bacterium RIFCSPLOWO2_12_FULL_48_12 | reverse complement strand
AGTGTAAGAATTAACAGCGTTATATATAGTTTTGAAATTTTCTCTTGTCATCCCGACCGAGTCCCCGAGTGGAGGGATCGCATCCTAAAATGCTCTGTAGTGCGAAATATGGCACAAAGATTCCTCGACAAGCTCGGAATGACAATTTGGTTGGTTTCAAAAAAGTGTAAACAACGCTCGCGATTCTTACACGTAAAGCATTGCATATGGGGAAAATAATTGTCGGGGTTATCGTTGTGGTCGCAGTCATCGGCTTTATGTTGACAAGGACTACTGATGATGCCGTTGTAACAAAGAGTGATAGTAACACAGAAACAGCGATGAAGGCAGGGGATGTGAAGGAGTTTTCCATGACGTCTTTTTATGATGAAAAGGGGAAGTGGTTTTCGCTCAAGGAAATCAGCGTCAAAAAGGGAGATGTTGTCCGTATCAAAGTGACCAACGTCAAAGGGACGCACGATTTCAATATTGATGAGTACGGGATCAAAAAGGCAACCCCTCTCAATCAGGAAGTGATCATTGAATTTACGGCCGACAAGGTTGGTGAATTTGAGTACTACTGTTCCATGCCGGGTCATCGGCAAGCCGGCCAATTCGGCAAGCTGATTGTCAAGGAATAGCTGACAAGATTATAGATATATCAGAAAGTCACTCTCTGTGAGGGCGATTTTTTGAATCTTGAGGAAATGTTATACTACTCATATGTTCGGGTTATCAAAAAAAGAACTGGCGGTTTTGCAGAAGCTCACGACACCTGGCAAGATCCAGGATTTTTTGGATACGCTGCCGATCAATCACCTGAAGAAAGGAGCTACGTGTTATTCTCCGCGACAAGTATTACGAGAGAAAAAAGCTCATTGCATCGAAGGGGCGCTCTTGGCCGCTACTGCTTTGTGGCTGCACGGGGAGCCGCCGCTTCTGCTTGATTTGAAGGCGACGAGGGATGATTATGATCACGTCGTGGCTTTGTATAAGAAAAATGGCTATTGGGGGGCGCTCAGCAAGACGAATTATCCCGTTCTCCGGTTCCGCGATCCCATCTACCGCACCGTCCGCGAACTGGCTCTCTCTTATTTTCATGAATATCTTCTGCCGAAGACGGGCCGTAAGACGCTGTGCAGTTATTCGCGGCCGTTTTCTCTCAAGCGTTTCGGTACGAATTGGATAACATTAGAAGAAGGGGCGTGGGATATCGCTTGCGCTCTCGATGATTCACGGCATTATCCGCTGGTGCCGAAGAAAAATACCAGATTTTTACGCAAAGCCTCTCCTCTGGAAAGTAAAGCCGGAGATCTTATCGAATGGAGCAAGAAAGACTCTCGAACATAACAATTATGGCAGAAGAAATGCAGTTTCCCATACGTATCAATCGCTATCTCGCTTTGCGTGGGCTGACGACCAGGCGTGGCGCCGATGAGTTTATCGCGCTCGGCTTGGTGAAACTGAACGGCAAGAAAGCCAAACTGGGGGATCGTGTGGAAAGCGCAGATGTCGTGGAGGTCATCAGAGATAAAAAGCGCAAGGTGAAGGATTTTTCTTATGTCGTCTATTATAAACCGCGCGGCGTCATCACTCATTCACCCCAGGAGAACGAGCAATCTATCGGTGACATTTCCGGTTTCCCGGGACTTTTCCCTTTGGGGCGTCTCGATAAGGCTTCTGAGGGGCTCATCTTGCTTACTGATGATGGACGAGTGACTGATCGGTTGCTCCACCCGCGTTTCGCCCACGAAAAAGAATATCTGGCGACCGTGCGGGAAAAGATTCCTTCCAATGCGAGGATGATTTTGGAGAACGGAGTTGAAAACGAGGGGGAGATGCTCGTTGCCAAGAAAATCCAAACAGCTGGTCCGCACACGCTTTCCATTATCCTGACCGAAGGTAAACGCCATCAGATAAGGCGTATGCTTGATGCGGTACATCTCACGGTGGAGAAGTTGGTGCGCATTCGCGTCATGGGCGTGCATTTGGGTGCGCTCAAACCGGGCCAATCGCGAGTGCTGAAAGGCACCGCGCGCGCGTCCTTTTTGAAAAGTATCGGCCTCAAAGAGAATATATAATTTTAGGATCGGGAAGACAGCGCTATGGATATCGTGTCGCATGGGTTGTGGGGAGCATTGGCATTCGGCCAGAGGACGCGGAAGAGCTTTTGGCTGGCCTTCTTTCTGGGCATCGCTCCGGATTTGTTTTCTTTCGGGGTATTTATGGCAGCCTCTTTTCTGGGACTGGCCGCGCACCCTGATTGGTCGTCGGGGCGGCATCCCGATCCGAGCCAGATTCCGGCGTATGTGAACAGCCTCTACGATCTCACGCACAGCCTGGTGGTTTTTGCGGCAGTTTTCGGCCTGGTGTGGCTCGCGAGGAAGAAACCGCTCTATGAATTGCTCGCCTGGGGGCTCCATATTCTGGCAGATATTGCGACTCACACCTATATATTTTTTCCTACGCCGTTTCTGTGGCCGTTCTCGGATTTCCGCGTAAGCGGCATTCCCTGGAGCCATCCCATCATCTTTATTCCCAATGTCACCCTGCTGATCATTCTCTACTACTGGTTCTTCATCAGGCCGCGGTTCGTTATGAAAAAGCTAAAGTAGGGTTTACCCCGCACTAATTCTGCTTCACTTTTTCTTAAAAGAATGATAAAAGTTGTTAGTCTTTTATATAATACGAGACACGAATAATATCGATGATTGTGAATACAAAGCAAAATTAGTGCGGGATTGATTTTTTGCTTGAGATGTGCTATAATGGGTACAGAAGTGAAAAAGACGGGTGCCGGACGGGTGCCTGTTTTTTCTTTTGTTTGAAGCTTTATATCGGACATATGACCAAAGGGATGTCTCCAATTGAAGCAGAAAAACAAGCGTCGGTAGCTTTTAGCCCGGCGATTTTGCGACTGTCTTCCTCGGCTTGTTTTAGCGTGTTTCTGGCACTCTCACTTCTCATCACCGGTCTTCTCTATGGTGCCGCTTTTCGCGTAAGCCAAATGGCTATCGTTTCATCGCCCGCCAATCCCAATGCAGCCTTCGAAAGGAGTGTGCGCGAAGTGGTGGATGGCTATCCCATCGAAGCGATGGCGCCGTATATCGCCAGGCACAGAAAAGTGACTGCGGCTTTCCTTGTGGGAATCGCCAAGAAGGAGAGCAATTGGGGCAAGCGCATCCCGCGCAGCGTTGATGGCGCAGATTGTTATAATTATTGGGGCTACCGCGGAGAAGGCAGTCGCGGAATGGCGATGGGGCACGGTTGTTTCGGGAGCCGTCGGGAAGCTATCGCAGTCGTTAGCAAGCGCATCGATGCGCTAGTAGACGAATACCAGTTTGACACTCCCGAAGAGCTCATCGTGTGGAAATGCGGCTGGAATTGCGCCGGCCACAGTCAAGAGAGCGTGAAAAAATGGATCAGCGATGTGAAAATTTACTTCAATAAAGTCAACAACTAAAAAAACAATCCCGCCTCGGCTGGGTGATTGGGTGTCCTTCTCGGATTGCTATGAATTTTTCTCTTTGAAAAGTAATAGGGGGCAGGCTACATGATGTAGACTACCCCCGGCTGTATTGATCTTGTCAATTGGCGTATAAGTTTCCGCGGAGCGCGTGGGCGGTGGCGGAATCACGGAGTGTTGCTTTTTGTCGCAACCTTGAGGATTCCAATACGCGTCTTTTCGTTGATGTTAATGGGTATTCCGCCTGGCAAGAAAAGCGTGATAAGTTTCACCGTGGCAGAGGGGAGTTTTTCTTGTAACTCTGCCACTTTCTGTTCGGCGAGCAGAAGTAGTTTGGCTGGATCGCTTTTGTCTCCTGACCCGGTTTGTTTGAACAGCACTTCCGGGTAAGCGATTGATCGGTCACTGCGCATTTTGGCTGTGAATAGCAGTTCCCCTGAAATCGTCTCGAAGAAAGCACCGTGGACTAGTTTGGCTCCTACTTCCACGGTTTTGATTTCTTCATCTTTCACAATCTTGACGAAGTCCTCGATGGTCTTCGTTTTGCGGCATAAAAAATACGCAAAAAAACGTTTGATGGAATTAAGCATCATTACCCCCGTATTTGTTAAGAAGACAGGTTAATCTTACCCAGATCCAATTTTGGATTTGTTTCAAATGTAGCATGAGCCACTCTATTTGTAAAAATAACGAAGAAATTCCTTATTGGTGCCGGGGAGAGCGTGGATTTATCCGGGCTATTGTTTTTTGCTATGAAATAAATTTAGTTTTCTGGGTTGTGCGCTACCAAATTGTTTGATAACATCTCGAGCCGATTCTATAACAGCGGCTTCCACTTTGTCTGGATTAGTGCCCAAATTACTCAAACCAGAATCTGGTGGCCACAGTATACCGATATTAACTTTGTTTTGATTTTGAATATACTCCAGAGACTTGCGGATCTCTTCCTTGACCCGTAAGAATTTTTCCACAGTTCCAATTGAGCCGAGAGAACCGGTTTGGTGAGCGAGTTCTGCGAAAAGGTATTGTCCGGGGTTGAGTTCAAATGCGTCCATGCGGTCAAATGGAGTATTGGGCAAGACCAATATATCAGTTGGCTTGAATTGTTTTATGAGCCTCTCAATTGGCATGGGATCAAAAGCGCCATCAATATATTTCTCACCATTGACCTCTATGGCTTTTCTATAGACAAGCGGTACCGCCATAGATGCTCCCACTGCGGTGATCATTCCCGGTCTGGCGGTTTTAGCGTTGATGAGTTCGAATTCTCCATCCTCTTTCCGTGTTGCTCCGACATAGAGTTCTGTTTCAGAGTCCAATACTGCTTGCTTATCTACAGATTTTTCTCCATGGCTCATTGCTTCTGTTACGACATCGATGTTCATTATTTGATGTACTCGTCTGAATTTAATAAACTCTCCCTTAGTACATTCTTCATAAAAAATAGATGCTCCCTTCGCAGCTTGGGGTTCACCTCCAACAAAATAAGTAGCAGTAGCAGCTCCTGCAGAGATACCCACTACGGTATCAAAAACTTTATCGAGACCAGCTTCAGGCAAACCGAGCAGGGCTTGGCCCGCTCCATAAGGACCTTTCATCCCGCCGCCCATGATCAATAAGAGAGGGCGAATGTCTTTTCTTTCTGTGCCATCAAGGTTTCTTTGATCTCTTTTTTCGAGGAGATTGTCTATGACTACTCTGAGATTCTTCTCCCAAGCCTGGAATTCTTTGTCTTTTCTTCGCTCAAAATCCGCATTATCTCTTATCGCTTCCGTCTGAGCAAAATCTATGGCGGATAGTTTGGTATTCCAATGAAGAACCTTTTGAACTATAGAATCTTCATACTCTTTGGCCATCTTCTCGAAGCGGGTTACATGAAAACCTCGTTCGGTTGGAGGATCTCCTACGAAAGATGGTAGTTCTTTTTTTGTTTGTGATTGCCCCGATGGCGGTGTTTCGATTTTCATAGCGTACACTCATTTTATCATACAAAGTTGATGCAGAAACCATTCAATAGAGGATCAGATGAGTTTAGTTTTTGACCAATATATTGGAGACGAGGCTGAATTTGTTCGAGAGGCCGCAATGGGCTAATGTCAGGTAGTGTTTGAATATTCTGATCGAAAAATCGACGTCCTTCACCTTGCTTTTTTCCGCCAGCAGTTTTCTGATAGCGGCTTCATTTTGGCAAAAGTTAGCGTACCAGCAATCCAGCGTTTTCGGATACGAATTTTCCGGTAGATCGTTTCTGTCGACTATCTTGAAATACTTTCTAAATATTTTCAGGTTTTGTTTTAGGTCAGGGACTGCACCACCAGGGAAAATATACTTAGCGAGAAATGGATCGACACCGTAAAATATCGACGTATGGAACATCGAATGAATTAAAGCCGAACCATTTTTGTTCAATACGCTGGATGTGGCTTTATACAAGTGGTTATAATCGTTAATATGTTCCATAACACCAACACTGATTACATAATCATAACTGCCTTTGATATTATGAATGTCGTCAATTTCTACGCTGACTAAGTCTTCTAAATGTCTCTTTTTGATTTCATCTCGGACATATTCGGCTTGTGCGGTAGACAAGGTCAGCCCTGTGCATCGGATCCCGTAGTTTTCCGCCATAAAAAACATACAGCCACCCCAGCCGCATCCCAGATCAACTAGCGTTTTATTTTTTGAATTCTTATCAATTCCTAATCTTTTTGCGTAAAAGTCGAGTTTGTTGAATTGCGCCTCATCTAACGTTTTAGTATTTTTGTCCCATTTCCCGCAACTATACTGAATGTATTTTGAATTGAGCCAAAACATATAAAAATCATTCGCGTCTTTGTCATTATCGAACCAATCGCTCAAGCTATAATGCGCGTTGATATTTTCAGACTTGGTGTTTCTTCCGAAAAATCCTTGGTGTAGTTTGGCTTTGAGAATGAAAAAGATGTCGCTGAAAGGGAGACTGAGTAGAAGTCTCTTGTCATGGACAGCTCTGACGAAAATAAAGAGGAAGTATTTATAGAGCCTATCGTCAACTTGTATCAGCCTTTCGCAATACGCTTCGCCCAACCCGAGCGAGCCTTCGGCAAAAATTCTTCTCAATACCGCATCTGAATTGGTAATTTTAACCCCGATAACATTTATGCTGTCGCCAATCGGCTGACACTCTTTTCCATCAAGAAAAAGCTTAAAAGAGTGTTCCGGGTATCTTTTTACGTAGGCAGCAACCAACCGTAGAAAAATTTTTTCAAATGTATCTGAGTGCATAGTGCCGAGAGAGAGACTTGAACTCTCATGCTCTTGCGAGCGCTGGGTCCTAAACCCAGTGTGTCTACCATTCCACCATCTCGGCATTTCTTAAACTGCCTTGGCTTTTGCTCCGAATAGCCTGAGGAGACGCGTGACTTCTTCTTTGACCGGGCCGTCATTGCCATATTCTCCGTGATGGCGCGTGGTTTCTCCGTACGTGTGTTTTTTCTGATCCAGATGGAGGCTGAGGCTGAGGGAGAGTTTGTTCAAGAGAGTATAGCAGTGGAAGCGGGGATAGCCGGAGCTGGCGAGGACACGCACGAAACTTTTCTCACCGTTTTCTTCGCGCTGAAAAGCGTAACCGGCGCCTCGCATAAGTGAAACAGGGTTTTCCGTAATGGCTTCGATGAGGATTTTCATATTGGTTTACAGTGGTCGGACCACTGTAAATATAAGTTGGTCGGGGTGCCGGGAATTGAACCCGGATTACACGCACCCGAAGCGTGCGTAATACCGTTATACCACACCCCGATTTTTAATTGCCCGCCCAAGACGAGTACTGCCGGTATATTTATCCGTCCGAAGTCCAAAGGACGAAGGAGGGCGATGCCCCGATATACATAAATCAAAATGTAAATATCAAAATGGAAAATGATACTTAAAAATGTAAAATCAATTAGATTGATTAAACATATATTTCACTTTGAATTTTGCATTGTAATTTTTATTTTTGATTTTTAAATTTTACACTTCTACTCCACCCAATGCCTTTTTTTGATCCGTTCCACGTCTTCGGCTCGTTTTTCTTCGATTTTTTCCTTGGCCAGTTCTCGCAGAGTTTCGATGGGGCTTTCTTTGAGTGCATTGGCCCTTTTAAGGAGAGTCTCTCGCGTATTGAGCTCGGAATGTTCAATGACTTCTGCGAGGAGAACGTCGAGCAGAGCCCCGATTACCGGCCCGGCCGGGATACCCAGTTTTTCTATGAGGTCGGTGCCTTTGATCTTGAGCATCTTTACGGAAACGGCGTCCCGGGAAACCTTTTCGATCATATATTCGAGATGGCGCAACTTGTAGGGCTTGCCTTTGGGTACGCCGGAACCCAGTCTATCACCGATGCGCACCGCCATCAAGTCATCCATATTTTCCAGGCCGACCCGCTTGATCAGGCGCCGTACAGAGGCTTCGGTGACTTCATCGACGCTGTAGTAGAAAAGATGATTATCCACGAGCAGGGTGGCTTTTTTCACTACCGCTTTGGGAAAGCGCAGTCGGGTGAGTATTTTCTCCGCTATGCGCGCGCCGACGTGATCATGGTTGTAGAAAGTAGAATGGTAGCCTTCCCCGCGTTTGGCTTGGGGTTTGCCCACATCGTGGAGCAGGGTAGCCAGGCGTGTCTCGAGCTTTTTGGACGGACAGGTCGCCAGGGCGCGCAAGTTGTGCTCCCAGACCGTGTAGATGTGGTGGAGGTTTTGAGTGACGCCGATGCCGAGCTCCAGTTCAGGCAGGACAAAGCAGAGCAGGCCAGCCGTGTGGAGTATTTCGATGCCTTCTTTCGGACTATTGGAGAGGATAATCTTGCTCAGTTCGTCGCGCACGCGTTCTTGGGAGATGTGAGCGAGATTGCTCGCCAGTTTCTGGATAGCGGCAAAAGTTTTTTCCTCGATGTGCCAGCTATGCGTTGGTTTTGTCTCCTTCGGATCGCGCAGTTCGGCGAAGAAGCGCACGGCGCGCATGAGACGCAAGGCGTCTTCACCGAAGCGCTCTTCCGGATCGCCGACCGTGCGGATGATTTTTTTTGTCACATCTTGGACTCCGTTGAAAGGATCGACAAGCTCCCATTTTTTCTCCATTCCCAGCTCCCCTGTCTGAGGGGAGCTCCCGAGTCCGCGAGGGTGAGGGGTGGGAGAATGAGGGGACTCTGGGGAGGTTTGGGTTTGAAATCTAAACCCCTCCCTTCCCTCCCCTTGGACCCGCTTCGACGGAGCTTCAGCGAGGCGAGAAGGGGAGGTGGAAGAAGAGCGTGATCCATAGGCAATGGCGTTGATGGTGAAATCGCGCCGCGCCAGATCTTCTTCAAGCGACTTGGTGAAGAGGACTTCTTTGGGACGGCGCTTGTCCGTGTATTCGGATTCGACGCGGTAGGTAGTGATTTCGATGATGTCATATTTATTATTTTCTATTGGCTGGTCATTAATCTTTTGAGATCCCTCGACAGAAGCTCGGGATTTCGCGCTGAAGCGCTCAACTTTCACACCGACGGTGCCAAAATCATTTTCATAGAAGCTGTTGGGGAAAAGTTTCATAACTTCTTCCGGCAGCGCATCGGTGGTGATATCCCAGTCTTTGGGTTCGCGTTCCAAGATGAGGTCGCGCACGCAGCCGCCCACCGTGAACGCCTCAAATCCAGCCTTATTCAAGGTCTTGATGATATTTTGAACCGGTTGTGGAATTTTGTGAATCATACTACCTCTCAAGCATAGCGATAAATTATCATTTTGCCTATAGTGAGCACTTACGGATTCATACAATTACCTAAAGGTTCTCTTATTTCTTTTCTTTCAATACTTAACCACTTTTACACAATTATACCTACTTACCGCGGCCGCGGTAAGTAGGTATAAATATTGATAGGGAGTAAAGAATAATAAAAAGGTGTCGGGATCAGGGCGAGAGCGTAAATTTTTTTCGCAGCTGCCGTTCATTGTCGATGGTTGTGGCAGTGATGATGCGTACGTATGGTCTTGCATTGTAGAGCTCCACCAGGCTTAT
The DNA here is from genome assembly GCA_001784735.1 of Candidatus Moranbacteria bacterium RIFCSPLOWO2_12_FULL_48_12. Lineage (GTDB taxonomy): Bacteria > Patescibacteriota > Minisyncoccia > Moranbacterales > UBA1568 > UBA1568. The sequence goes on along the minus strand of MFSB01000045.1, from coordinate 2,619 downwards.
GATGGCTGACTCGCATGGGTATGGAAAAATAAAAACACTGTGCTGTAATTTATAGAAACCGATTTGTTTGAGGTGATCGCGGAGAATATCCCGGAAATCCTTATCTTCTTCAGGAATATCAAATATGACTATGCGCCATAAGCCATCCCATTTTTTCAGACGCTTGATTTTCAATGTCTTTCCGAATAATTGGAAGAAGCCGGCATGCTTACGGCCATCCGGAGTAAGTTTCAGGGCGACAGAGCCGTCTTTGTGTCTTATTTCTTCGAGCAGTTTTTTTTGACAGAGCGCATGGACTGAGCGCGTGAAACTCTGCTGGTTGATTTTTCGCCATTCCCGCCGCATGGCTCTCAAAGCACGGAAATACTGGGTCGGCGTGCCGACGAGGCTGAGCGTAATTCCGCCAAGCAGCAGGATGAGCATTTTTTGCTGGACCGGGCCGAGATTTTTCATAATAGAATTTCGTTAGCTTCTCTAAAACTTCCTCGAGTACTCTTTGTATATCACTTTTTTAATTATACATCAAACCAGCGGCCGCGGTAAAGAGGTATAAGCGGGTGATTGGAGGGGAAAACGGGAAAAAGTGAAGGAAAAATGTGATTTGACCGAAAGTGGTGGGAGGGGTAGTATGGAGGTGTAATTTGTAACGGCGTAACTTTATGAGATTTGAAACCCCAGCGACTCCTCCGAAGAAAAAGGCTAAACTTCCCGAAGCACCATTTTCTGCGGAGACTCAAGCAGAATATGAAACGAGCCGTACGCTTACGTCAGCCGAGCTTCTCAAGGGAGGGGCAGGATTTGTTCCAGGCAAAAAAGGCGCGCCGGAACTTATCGCGACAGAAGAGCAAAAATCAGCGGCCAATAGGGAAATGGGTAAAGATTTTTATAAGCGTTATAAATACAGAGAAGAAGAACTGGAGGGGAAACAGAAAGAAATTTACAAAAATAGACAAGATATTCAAATAGAAAGAGTGGTGAATGGGATAAAAATTGAAATCTGCAAAGATTCTATCAATCCTAAGTTTTATGACATTTACTTACCGCAGCTATCTGACATAGATAGGGGAGAGCTTGAAAAAGCAGAAATCTATGATCCGTATCTCAGATTTGACGACAAAAATGAACTCGCTATGGAAGTTTATGAATATGCGGTCGAACTTGCCAAAACGGGGAAAGACGCAATAGCAGTCTTTAAAGGAGTTGAACAGTTTATCAAAGAAAAAAACTGAAAGGCTTAAGAGTATTACAATTTGAAAAAACGACAGTCCCACCATGGTGGGACTGTTTTTATATGTACCAGAATTTTTCGGGGCTTCACAATTCATGATTCCTCATTCCCTATTCCTGATTCAACTTCAAAGGCTGCGTTTTTTGGCTTCTTCTTTGTAACAGATGAGGGTGTCGCCGACGGCAATTTTGAAAGTGCCTTCGAAGATGATGCCGCATTCGTTGCCCTGGCCGACTTCGTCGGCATTGGCTTTGTTGCGCTGGAGGTTCTGCATTTTGCCTTGGCCGACGATTTCATCCCCGCGTTTGATTTCAAGGAGCGAACCGCGGAGCAGCTTGCCTTCTGAGACGCGTCCGCCGACGATCATATCGCGCTTGCCGGTCTTGAAGATAGCCAGAACCGAAAGCCGGCCATAGTCCGTGCGGACGATTTCCGGCGCGAGCAGGGCGGTCAATTTTTCTTTGACGGCTTCGACAAGCTTGTAGATGATGTTGTAGGTCTCGATCGTGATGCCGCTTTTGTCAGCCATCCGTTTGGCGACGGATGTCGGTTCGCTGTTGAAACCGAGGATGAGGGACTTTGCGCTTTCGGCGATCTTGACATCCGATTCGGTGATGGCTCCGACGCCCGAAGAAATGATGTTCAACATGACTTCGTCGGACTGGATGGCTCCGAGTATCTGTTCGATAGCTTCGAGCGATCCTTGGACATCGGCCTTGAGAATAATCTCCAGTTTTTTCTTTTCACTATCTTCGTCTAAAATTTTTGTCATTTTCTTAGCGATCGCCTCTTGAGACTTGCTACGAGCCAGGCTTTTGCCGCTGACTACTTGGACGATGTCGTTCACCTGGGGAGCGATATTGAATCCGTAAATGGTGGCGGGGACGGAGGGATCGGCAACCTCGATACTTTTTCCACTCCAATCTTCGATGCGGCGGATACGGCCGAAAGCGGCTCCCGCGACGATGTCTTGGCCGACTTTGAGCGTCCCGGTACGGACAAGGGCGGTCGCGACAGGCCCTTTCTGCGGGTCGAGATGGGACTCGAGGATAATGGCGAATCCATTGCGTTTGTTGTCGGCACGAAAATCTTCCACTTCGGCGATGAGGAGGATGCTGTCGAGGAGCTTGTCGATGTTGATATTCCCTTTGGCGCTGATTTCGTTACACATCGTATCGCCACCCCACTCTTCGAAGAGAATGCCGTGTTCGGCGAGCTCTTGTTTCACGCGGTTCGGTTTGGCATCAGGCTTGTCGATCTTGTTGATGGCCACGATGACGGGGAGTTTGTACTCTTTCAGATATTCGATGACTTCTTTGGTCTGGGGGCGCACGCCATCGTCAGCCGCCACGACCAAGATGGCGATGTCAGCGATCGAGAGCCCGCGTTTG
>MFSB01000044.1:12620-17269 GCA_001784735.1 Candidatus Moranbacteria bacterium RIFCSPLOWO2_12_FULL_48_12 | reverse complement strand
GAATCAGGGTAAAGAACAGGAGTACATCAAATTTCACCAAGGACAGCTCGCGTTGTTGTAATACCTCGCGGCTTGCCGCGAGGATTATTTATTACATATAATTCGTTTTATAACAAGGTTATGGCAGAGCAATTTGATCGCAGTAAACCGCATGTGAACGTCGGCACGATCGGCCACGTTGATCACGGCAAAACCACTTTGACCGCGGCTATTTTGCATGTGCAGAATATGAAGGGTTTGGCGAAGCCCAAGGGCGTCGATGAAATCGATAATGCTCCGGAAGAAAAGGCGCGGGGAATCACTATTTCTACATCGCACTGCGAATATGAATCGGACAAGCGCCACTACGCGCATGTCGACTGCCCGGGGCATGCCGATTATATCAAGAACATGATTACCGGTGCCGCACAGATGGATGGGGCTATTCTCGTCGTTTCGGCGACTGATGGTCCGATGCCTCAGACCAGGGAGCACATCCTTTTGGCGCGCCAGGTAGGCGTACCGGCGATTGTGGTGTTTTTGAACAAGGTGGATATGGTGGATGATGCGGAACTTATCGAGCTGGTAGAAGCGGAGGTCCGTGAATTGCTTTCCAAGTATGAATTCGACGGCGAGAAGGCGACCATCATCCGCGGGAGCGCTCTGAAAGCCTTGGAATCAAAATCAGCCGATGATGAAGCGGCAAAGCCGATTGTTGATCTGATTACCGCTCTGGATGAGCAGATTCCTCAGCCGGTGCGTGATACCGAAAAGCCGTTTCTCATGCCGATCGAAGACATTTTCTCGATTGAAGGCCGTGGAACCGTGGTAACCGGACGCATCGAGCGCGGAACCGTCAATATCAACGAGGAAGTGGAGATCGTCGGTTTGCGCGATACTGCCAAAACGGTAGTGACCGGTATCGAAATGTTCAACAAATCTCTCGATAAGGGACTGGCTGGTGACAATGCCGGTCTTCTCATCCGAGGTATCAAGAAGGAAGATGTCGAGCGCGGTCAGGTGCTTTCCAAGCCGGGTTCTATCACTCCGCATACCGAATTTGACGGTGAAGTCTATGTTCTCTCCAAAGAAGAAGGCGGCCGGCATACCCCGTTTTTCAAGGGATACAAGCCGCAGTTCTATATCCGGACGACTGATGTGACTGGTGAAGTGGAACTTCCTGAAGGGACCGAAATGGTGATGCCTGGTGATACAGTGAAGCTCAAGATCAAACTTTTGGCTCCAGTGGCTATGGAAGAGGGGATGCGCTTTGCTATCCGCGAAGGCGGCCGGACTGTCGGTGCCGGTGTCGCAACAAAGATTTTAAAGTAGATATTTCGAGGCAACTGAGTCCCGAAAATCCCGCCACGGCGGGACTCGGGACGATTGTTCTCTTGAAACCCGTTAGACCAGAGTTTTTTGAAAGAACAAGATATAATATGTAGTCAGGCGCCTAAGAGAAGGTTCTGGTCTAACGGGTTGAAAAAAGGGAAATAATAGCAGTATCAATGACGCAATGAAAAAGACAGAAATAACGCAGAATCTGCGGGTCAGAATCAAGATCAAGGCGTACGATCACAAGGTGATTGACCAGTCTGCCCGGAAGATCGTCGAGACAGCCGAGCGCACCGGAGCGGTGATTACCGGTCCAGTTCCCTTGCCGACCGAGATCCACAAGGTGACGGTCAATCGTTCCACGTTCGTGCACAAGAATTCCCGCGACCAGTATGAGATGCGTGTGCACAAGCGTTTGATCGATATCCTGAATCCGACACCGAAGACCATCGAAAATCTCACCAATTTGGATCTTCCCGCCGGTGTGGATGTCGAGATAAAGATGTAGTTGTTCTCTACCGATTACGAATGAATTCATTACGGAATATACGAATAGAGGAAAGACGCCGAAGAAAGAATTTGTATATTTGTGAAAAGATTTGTAATTTGTAGGGGGAAAAGAAAATATTCGTTCAAGTCTGGCTTCATTTGGTTTTTATCAGGTGAGAAGCCCAGATACTAAGCGATCGAGAGTTTCAAAATGGAACTGGCTCGCTTAATGAGGTCCAGTTTTTTGTTTTTTACTACTACAAATTACAAATATAAGTACAAATATACGAATAAATGCAGAAGCCGAAAAAGAAAGGGATTTGTATATTTGTGAGAAGATTTGTAATTTGTAGTCGGATTGAAGAACCATCAGAGTAAATTATGAAGTTTATTTTAGGAAAAAAACTCGGTATGACGACGCTTTTCGATGAGACGAAGGGCGCTTTGAACGTGACCTTGATCGCCTGCGAGGAAAACAAGGTGAAGCTCAGCCGGACGCTCGAGAAAGACGGCTATCTGGCCGTTCAGCTGGAAACCAACAAAACTCCCAGAAAGACTATCCGCAAGGAATTCCGGATCGATAAGGCTATCGCCCGCGGTACCGATCGCACGGCACTGGCCAAGGAATTGGAAAAGTATCCGGTTGATGGATCCGTCGATGTGACATTGTTTGAAGTCGGCGAAAAGGTGAATGTGGCTGGCGTGACCAAAGCCAAGGGTTTTCAGGGGGTTGTGAAACGCTATGGATTTTCCGGAGGCCGTAAATCCCATGGTGGCAAACACGATTTGCGCAAACCAGGTTCTATCGGGGCGACATTTCCGGAGCACGTCGTGAAGGGTCGCCGGATGGCAGGGCGGATGGGCGGCGCTAATATGACCGCGCTCAATCTTACCGTCGCCTATGTCAACAAAGAAGAAGGACTGATCGGGGTCAGGGGAGCCGTGCCGGGGGTAAATGGCCGCATCGTCAAGATAATGAGCGTGAAAAAATAACCAACAACTTACAACTGACGACTTACGACCGAATGATTATAGTTTAGCAATTTCCTTTAAGTGATTAGTTGTAAGTAGTAGGAGCTAAGTTAAGATAAGATAAGAGGCATGCCAAAGATTACTGTCAAAAATATCGCTGGTAAGGATGTGAGAGAAATCAACCTCAAGGATTTTGTTTTTGCTGTGCCTTCCAACGATACTTTGCTCCATCAGGTATACGTCGCGCAGGCTGGCAATGCCCGCCAGGCCATCGCCCATACCAAAGATCGTAGCGAGCGCGCTGGTTCTGGCATCAAGCCGTGGCAACAGAAGGGCACCGGACGGGCGCGTTCCGGTTCTGTCAGGAGTCCCCTGTGGCGCAAGGGCGGTGTGACGTTCGGTCCGACCAAGGATCGCAACTTTAGCAAAGATACCAATCAGAAGATGCGCCAGAAGGCCGTTATGGTGGCGCTCTCCGAAAAACTGCGTGCCAAAAAAATGATCGTAATCGATGTTCTCGACTATCCTGAAAAAAAGACCAAGCTGTTTGTTGCAACATTGCAGGCGCTCGGCATCACAGGGAAGAGCCTCGTGCTTTGCTTGACGGGTGATAATGAACGAGCCTGTACCGTAATGAGTCGCAACATTCCCAAAGTAGAGAACACGCCTACTGAAAATCTCAACGTGACGCAGCTTTTGGATCGCGAATACCTCATCCTGACGGAAGCCGGTATCAAGAATCTGGAAGGGCGCTTCGCGGCGTGGGATAAGAAAAAAGCGGAATAAACCCCGTTAGAGAATTCACGCAAAGCATGAAACTTTGGTGTTCATACAAGATAATAAACCACCTCTGAAGTAAGACCGCAAGGTATTCTCTAACGGGGTAAAAAGACTCTATGGCATTATTTGGCAATACAACTGAAGAGAAAGAAACATCGGCGGCAAAAAAGGCTTCTGCAGGACTGGTTGCTTCAAAAAAAGCGCTCGTAAAGAAAGAAAGTCCGCTGGCGACCAGAATCCTGTCTCGTCCGCGCATTACGGAAAAGTCATATGCTTTGAACGCGCTCAATCAGTATGTTTTCGTGGTGACGAAAACAGCTACCAAAAAATCAGTCAAGCGGGCGGTGGAGGAAGCCTACGGCGTCCAGGTGGAAAAAGTGCGCATGGTGAGATTGCCCGCCAAGACACGCATGTTTGGAAAAAATATGGGTATGAAGAGCGCTATCAAGAAGGCCATCGTGAGCGTGATGAAGGGGCAGTCTCTCGAACTCTTTAAAGGCGGCATTTAAATCAGCTTCAATAGTTTCCCTAGCTACGTTAGCTTCAAGAGAGAATCACTCTCAATGAATACAAGCTAATGAAGCTAGCGAAGCTAACAGCTATAAGCGAGGAAATATGGCCATCAAGATCTACAAAAAGAATAATGCGGGTCGCCGCAATATGTCAGTCGTCAAGCCGGAGGGCGTAACTGACCGGCCGCCAGAGAAGTCTCTTTTGGCACCGCTTCCAAAAAAAGCCGGCCGTTCCGGAGGGAAGATTTCTGTGCGCCATCAGGGCGGCGGTCACAAGCGCCGTTATCGCGTGGTTGATTTCCGTCAGGACAAACTGAACATTCCTGGTCGTATCGCCAGCATCGAAAAAGATCCGAACCGATCGGCTTTGATCGCGCTCGTGCACTATGCGGATGGAGAGAAACGGTATATTCTCGCCACGGATGGAATGCGAGAGGGGCATCAAGTGCTTTCCGGAGAAAATACTCCGATTGTGAACGGGAATCGTTTGCTTCTCAAAAATATTCCGGCTGGCACGACTATCTGCAATATCGAGATGAAAGTCGGCAAAGGTGGACAGATCGTGAGGAGTGCCGGGACCAT
>MFSB01000044.1:0-12553 GCA_001784735.1 Candidatus Moranbacteria bacterium RIFCSPLOWO2_12_FULL_48_12 | reverse complement strand
GAACACGGCGCAGAGCGCATCGGTTCTGCCGGGCGGGCTCGTCATATGAATCGCCGTCCGGGAGTGCGCGGGAGCGCTATGAACCCGCATGACCATCCGCATGGTGGCGGTGAAGGCCGTCAGCCGATCGGTATGCATCCGAAGACTCCGTGGGGCAAGCCAGCGCTCGGCAAGAAGACGCGCAAGAGAAAGCATCAGAGCAATAAATACATCGTCAGCCGCCGCCAGAAGAAATAATGAAGAACTAACGACTTATGACCAACGACCTATGACGAAGATAAGAATAGAATTCTTCCCGAAAGTCGTAAGTTGTCAGTCGTAAGTCATAACGTCAATTTCTATGTCACGAAGTCTCAAAAAAGGTCCCTATGTCGATCCCCGCGTGCTGAAGAAGCTCGAAGGGAAAAAACTGGGTGATCGTACGATTATCAAGACGTGGTCGCGGGCTTGCACTATTTCTCCGGAAATGACAGGCTTCACTTTCGGCGTGCATAACGGCAAGGATTTCATTTCCGTCTTTGTCACCGAAGAAATGGTGGGGCACAAGCTGGGCGAATTCTCTCCGACGCGCAAATTCAGCCGCCATGGCGGTAAGATCCAGAAGGAATTGGAAATAGCCGCCAAACAGCGAGAACTCGATGCCGCCAAGGCTGCCAAAGCGACGACAGCTCCGGCCGCTCCAACTGATAAGAAGTAGATATTTATATGAAAGTCCACGCTACTCTCACCAATCTCCGTGTTGCTCCGCGTAAAGTGCGTCTGACGACCCACCCTCTCGTCGGCGTGGATGCGCGCGAAGCTTTGCTCCAGCTCTCGAAAATGGTCAAGAAATCTTCACAGCCGATTTATGATCTTTTGAAGAGCGCTATGGCCAATGCGACGAACAACAACGGATTGGATGAAGCCAATCTGTATATTCTGGAAATCCGAGTCGGCGATGGCCTGCGTTTGAAACGCTGGCTGCCGAGGGCCTTCGGAAGAGCCACTCCGCTTCTCAGGCGCGGTTCCAACGTGACGGTCATTCTGGAAGAAAAGATTGAAGGCAAGAATCGTACGGCGAAGAAAGTAGCGACTGAAACGGTAAAAACAGAAGCCTCAAAAACTCTTGAAACAGAGGAAGAACAGAAGACATCTCAAATAATGAAACCTCTAGAAAAAAAAGAAGTGATCAGAGGGGGAGTGGGCAAAAAGGCCATTCCCAAAGTGGTGAAAAAAGTGTTCCAGCGAAAATCCGTGTAGCCTCTACCAATTACAAGCCTTACTACAAATTACAAATTGAACTACAAATATACAAATACGGAAAACAAAGAAAAAGGGATTCGTATATTTGTACAAGATTTGTAATTTGTAGGAGGTGTAGAACAATTTTTTAAAAGCAACAGACCAAACAAGTATGGGGAATAAAGTCAATCCAACCGGCATCCGTCTCGGTATTACGACCAACTGGCTCTCACGCTGGTATGGGAGCAAGAAAACATACCGGCAGCAGCTACGCAGGGACGTAGAGATCCGCGAGTTTGTGGTGAACAAGTGGAAAGCGGCGGCGATTGCTTCGGTAGAGATCGAGCGTAATGGAAACGCGGTGCGTCTCATCATTCATACGGCTCGTCCCGGCGTACTGATCGGCCGCGGCGGTACCGGTATCGAAGATTTGACCCGAGCCATCAAAAAGAGGTTTTTTGCCGGCAAGAAAATAGATCTCAAGGTAGACGTCCAGGAAGTGAAGAGTCCGGAGACCAATGCGATGCTGGTCGGCCAACAGGTAGCTGAACAATTGGAGAAGCGTCTGCCATTCCGGCGCGTGCTCAAAACGATGCTCGATCAAGTAGAGGCCAACAAGACTGTCCAAGGGGTGAAAATCGAAATCTGCGGCCGCTTGGGCGGCGCTGAGATGTCGCGGCGCGAATGGCTGTCGCGCGGGAAAATTCCTCTCCACACGCTCAGGGCCGATATCGATTTCGCTCTGGCAGAAGCGCGGACGACTTACGGAGTGATCGGCGTGAAGACCTGGATCTACAAAGGTGAGAAGTTTTTTGAAGATACGAATGAACACGAATGATAACCGAATAATTACGAATAGATTCATGTCATTGGTGGGGAATTAGTGATATTAGTACACATATGTTGATGCCGAGAAAAGTCAAACATCGCAAGATCCATCGCGGAGGCTGGTCCGGAAGCGCTGCGACGCGCGGAGAGAAAGTGAGCTTCGGAAGCTATGGGCTGAAAGCCATGGAAGAAGGGCTGATTTCCGCCCGTCAGATCGAGGCCGCTCGCCGGGCGATGACGCGTTCGATCCAGCGCGGCGGCAAGGTGTGGATCCGCATATTTCCAGACAAGCCGATGACGAAGAAGGGCGAACAGACGCCGATGGGCAAAGGAAAGGGCAGCGTCGATCATTTTGTCGCCAAAGTGCGCGCCGGGAAAATCCTCTTTGAACTGGATGGCATCCCGAAAGCGGCAGCGGCAGAAGCGCTCCGTCTGGCCGCACACAAGCTGGCTGTTACAACTAAATTTGTTGAACGCCAATAAGTACTAATAAACACGAATGATTCCACAAATGAACACAAATACATTCGTGAGTATTAGTGGAGATATTAGTGAAAATTAGAGAATATGTATGAAAGCAAGGGAATGGCGGGAAAAATCAAGCGGTGAGCGCGAGAAAGCGATGCTCGAACTCAAAGAAAAGGCGCGCAAGCTGCGGTTTGATCTGGCGACGCGCGAAACCAAGACCCACAGCGAATACAGAAAGGTCAAAAAAGACATCGCCCGGTTGATGACGCTCGCAGAGGAATCCGTGGGCGCTATCGAAGCAGCCTAAGCATGATGCTAAATGAAGAGAATTATGAAAACGACAACAGAAAAAATGTCCGCCAGAGGCGCCCGCCTGCCGGACGGACAGGGATCTGCCTTGGGCGGAAATAAGGCACCCAAATGGAAAGGGGTGGTAGTCAGTAACAAGATGGCCAAGACCATCGTGGTGGCTGTGAATACTTTGAAGACGCACCCGAAGTATCTGAAGCAGTACCGCTCGACCAAACGATACAAGGTGCACGTCGATGAGAATACGTACGCCGTGGGAGACACTGTTATTTTTCAGGAATGCCGACCCATCAGCCGTGACAAACGGCATAAAGTTGTTGCCGCATAATAAATTATCCCGTAGCGCTTCCGAAAAATAATTCAAAGTAAAGGTTGGATTATTGCTCGGAGTCGCCTGCGGCTCGGATGAGAAGTAATTAATGTATGTGCCATGAAGCGCGCGGGATGCTCATTTTTGTGAGCCACTCGCGGACTCGCGGACAAAAAAGTCATGATCCAAGCAGAATCCATGCTTATAGTAGCCGATAACAGCGGTGCGAAAACCATCAAGTGCTTCAAGGTGCCCGGCGGGACGCGGCGCCGCTATGCCGGTTTGGGCGATATTGTCGTGGCTTCTGTGAAGTCCGCAGAGCCCCGCGGTATCGTCAAGAAGGGCGAGATAGTGAAAGTCGTCATCGTGCGTCAGCGCAAGGCGTATCGCCGCCGAGATAATTCCTACATCCGTTTTGATGAAAATGCCGCTGTCATTCTCGATGCCAATAATGTTGATCCGAAGGGGACGCGTATTTTCGGCTCGGTCGCGCGCGAACTCCGCGAAAAAGGATTCGCCAAGATCGTTTCACTCGCTCCGGAAGTACTATGATAACCAACAACTAACAACTGACGACTGACAACAAGAAAAGAGAAAAATAGGGAGAGGCGTGTCGTAAGTCGTAAGTAGTGAGTCGTAAGTTTACAGTTATGAAAATTAAGAAAGGCAACCAAGTAGAAATCACTGCAGGCAAAGACTCCGGCAAGCGCGGAGAGGTGTTGTATGTTTTTCCAAGATTGGAGAAAATAGTGGTGAAAGGAGCCAATATCATGAAACGCCACGTGCGTGCCAAGCGGGACGGAGAGAAGGGACAGCGGATCGAGAAAGAGGCTCCGCTCCATGTTTCCAATGTGATGCTCGTTTGTCCGCATACGAACGCCTTGACGCGGATCGGCTATCGGTTCGAGGGCGGAGAGAAAGTGCGGGTGAGCAAGAAGAGCGGTAAAGTCATCTAACCTATGGAAATGCCACTGAAAAAACAGGTCTATAGCGAGAAAGTCGTTCCGGCTCTCAAGAAGGAACTCGGCATTAGCAATGCGATGGCTGTTCCGCGTGTCGGAAAAGTCGTCGTGAATGCCGGGACGGGCAAGATTCTGAAGGACACCAAGCGCGTCGACGATGTCATCGCTTCCCTGGAGGCGATGACCGGGCAGAAGGCGTTCCCAACCAGAGCGCGCAAGGCCATCGCCGGTTTCAAAACGCGCGAAGGTCTGGAGGTAGGCGTCCGCGTGACGCTCCATGGCCAGCGGATGTGGGATTTCCTCGATCGCTTGTTCAATGTGGCACTGCCTCGCGTGCGTGATTTCCAGGGGATTCCCAAGAGTGCTATCGATCAGAGCGGCAATTGCAATATCGGCATCAAAGAGCATGTGGTTTTTCCGGAAATCGTCCCGGAACGGGTGCAGCATATTTTCAGTTTCCAAGTGAATATCGTCACGACCGCCAAGAACAGGAAAGAGGGCGAGGCATTGTTTCGTCATCTCGGTTTGCCCATTTCGCAGGAAGACAGTAAACAGGAAAAGTAATCTATTAAATCCCTATGGCGAAAACATCCACTAGAGCGCGAGCGCTCAAAACCCCGAAGTTTTCCACCCGCATTGTCAGGCGGTGTTGGAAATGCGGTCGGAAACGCGGGTATTTGCGCAGATTTGATATTTGTCGCATCTGTTTCCGCGAGCTTGCCAATAAAGGCGAGGTTCCCGGAGTGAAGAAGGCCTCCTGGTAACTGAGATAGCTTCGTTAGCTTCTTAGCTTCACTAGCTTGTTAGTAAAATAACGGCTGATGAAATTAGGAAACTAAGGAAGCTGAAAGCTAATGAAGCTAAAAGCTAGATAAAGAATATGTTAGATCCAATCGCAGACATGTTGACCAGAATTCGCAACGCGCAAGCCGCCGGCCACTCTCAGGTGACCATGCGCGCGTCGAAGCTCAAATGCACTATCGCCGAGATTCTCGAGCGTGAAGGATTTGTCGCGCGCGTGGAAAAACAGATCGAGGGTGCTTATGAAACTCTGTGCATCGGGCTCAAATATACCGTCGTCTCACCGACGAAGAAGGCGCCGGCTATCCAGGAAGTGACGCGGGTGAGCAGGCAGGGTTGCCGCATCTATGTGAAGAAGAATGAAATCAAGAAAGTGAAGAACGGGTATGGCATCGCGATCGTTTCCACCTCAGAGGGAGTGATGACCGGCAGTGAGGCCTATCGCCGAGGGCTGGGGGGAGAATATATCTGTCGCGTGTGGTAATCACTAACTAACAACTGACAACCAACGACTAACAACCAGAAAAAGAAATAGCTTCGTCGTAAGTTGTCGGTCGTAAGTCGTAAGTTAAGAAATATGTCAAGAATAGGAAAAAAACCAGTCAGTATCCCAACCGGTGTCGAGGTGAAACTCTCCGGGAATATGATCGTTGTCAAAGGCCCGAAAGGAACGCTTCAGTTTTCGCATCGCCGCGAAGTGAAAGTAGCCGTGGAAGAAAATACTGCTGTGGTGACGAAAGTGGGAGAAACCAAGAAAGCGCAGGCTATCTGGGGGACAACGACGAAGCTGATTGCCAATATGATCGCCGGAGTGACACTGGGATTTCAGAAACAGCTGGAATTGAACGGCGTCGGTTTTCGGATGGCGGTGGCCGGCAAGAAACTGAATATGGCGCTCGGCTTTTCCCACCCAGTAGAAAGAATCATTCCGGAGGGGCTGGAAGCGAAGGTGGAAAACAATATCCTGACAATTTCCGGTATGGACAAGCAGAAGGTGGGTGAGTTTGCCGCGGTGGTGAGAAAATTGAAGCGGGTCGAGCCCTACAAGGGCAAGGGCTTCCGCTATGTCGGCGAAGTCGTGCGCCGCAAAGAAGGCAAGAAAGCAGCGGCCTAGGGAACAGCTTCGCGAATAGACACAAATACTGCCACGAATGTTCGCAAATCATACAAAAAGGATTCGTAAAGATTGGTGGGGAATTGGTGTAAACTAGCAATGAAATATATGTTAAGAAGAGAATCAAAAAAAGCGAAGCGGTTCGAGCGCAAGCGGCGGATTCGTGCCAAGATATTCGGGACGGCTGCGTGTCCGCGTCTCACAGTATTCCGCAGCTTGAGGAGTATCTCGGTACAGGCTATTGATGATAGCGCGGGCAAGACGCTGGCGCAGGCGAATCTGGCCGAACTTGGCAAGAAGGCGAAGAATACGGTTGTTGGCGCGGCTCTAGTCGGCACGAGCATTGCCGAGCGTTTGGCAAAACTGAAAGTGAAGAAAGCGATTTTCGACCGCTCTGGATACAAATATCATGGCAAAGTGAAGGCGCTCGCCGAAGCGGCGCGGGCTGGAGGGCTTGAATTTTAAATAGTATTGTATAGCGATCCCGCCCCAATTCCGAATATGACTGAAATAATATTTAATTGTTTTCTCGGAAACCCTGCCCGCATCGCTACGCGAAGCGTTGCAGGCGGGGCCTTGCGGCTCCAAATGAATAGGGATTGATATAATTAAAGAATTGAAGCGGGATGCTCATAATTGTAGCTACTCGCTTCGCTCATAGACAATTATGGCAAAACCAGGAAAAAGAATGGGCAGACGGGAGAAACCGGAGTACGAACAGAAACTTCTCAATTTGGCGCGCGTCACGCGCGTAGTGAAGGGAGGCAGGCGTTTCCGTTTCCGCGCCACGCTGGTGATCGGCAATCGCAAAGGCAAGGTGGGGGTGGGCGTGGCCAAGGGCTCAGACGTATCCGATGCTATCCAGAAAGCCTTTAATGATGCCAAGAAAAATCTTGTTACCATCCAATTGGCCGGCTCGACCATTTCTCATGATATTGCGGCGAAGCTCGGCAGCGCTCGGGTGATTCTCAAGCCGGCTTCGGAAGGACGGGGGATTATCGCTGGCGGGGCGGTGCGTTCCGTGGTCCACCTCTTGGGCGTGAAAGATATCGTTTCCAAATCTCTCGGCGCTTCTAATCCGCTCAATGTCGCCCGGGTCACCGTCAAGGCGCTTCTCAAATTGAAGGCTCCACGAAAGAAATTAACTAACGACCAACAACCAACAACTAACGACCAGAGTAAAGAAGAGGTGAAAGTTTAGTTATTTGTTGTCAGTCGTGAGTCGTAAGTTGTAAGTTAAATACAGTATGCAGATTCATCAACTCTCTGTGGCAAAAAAGAAAGAACGCAAGCGTATCGGACGCGGTGGCAAGCGCGGCACGACAGCCGGTCGTGGGAGCAATGGCCAAAAATCCCGTTCCGGCGCTTCCGTGGATCCGCTGTTTGAAGGTGGACGTTCGACGTTTCTGGAACGTCTGAAAAAAGTGCGCGGTTTTAAATCCATTCATGCGAAAAAATGCGTCGTGAATTTGACGGAACTGGAAGCGGGGTATGCGAGCGGCGAAACAGTCACGATCGCTTCGCTTATCGAGAAGAAGATAACCCCGAAGACAGCTTTTCGGCGCGGCATCAAAATCGTGGCGACTGGAACGCTTTCCAAAAAGCTTACTCTGGGGGAGGGCATTGATGTTTCGGAGAAAGCCAGCATTCTTTTTCAGCCGGTTTCCAAATAGGGTTTACCCGTTACATATTTTGAAAACCGTGTATGAGAGTAGCCAGTATAAGCCAGCCTCGCTTGAGTCTAGGCGGGCCGACAGGCGATTTTGCCACATGATTTTCTACTGTGGTTGCCTCTCGGATATGTAACGGGGTATACTAGGCTGTGTGTCAAGAGACTTTTTTAGCAGGCTTTAAGGAAACTGATATTTTCTGTCATGCGTGAAACTTTTCTGAATATTTTCCGGATAGCTGAGCTCCGCAATAAGATTTTTTTTATTCTGGGGCTCTTGGTTGTCTATCGTATCGCTGCCAATATTCCGCTCCCTGGGGTGGATGTTTTGGCTTTGAAGCGGCTTTTTGAGGATAATGCTTTTCTCGGACTCCTCAATGTTTTTTCCGGCGGAGGACTTTCCAACATCTCCATCGTGCTCCTCGGTGTCGCTCCCTATATCACGGCTTCGATCATTATGCAGCTTCTGACGACGATCGTCCCGAGCCTGGAGCGTCTCTATAAGGAAGAGGGCGAAATCGGGCGGCAAAAATTCAATATGTGGACGCGCTGGATTACCGTGCCGCTTGCCGCTCTGCAGTCTTTCAGTATGCTCTCTCTCCTGCGCTCTCAGAATATTCTGGGCGATATTACGCCGTTCAATATGGCAGTGATCATCGTCAGCGCCACAGCCGGTACGGTTTTTCTCATGTGGCTCGGCGAACTGATTACGGAAAAAGGCCTCGGCAATGGCGTTTCTATGATCATTTTTGCCGGTATCGTGTCAAGCTTGCCGACGGGCGTTTCGCGTTTTGTGGCGACATGGGATCCCTCGCAAGTCTTTACTTATATTTTATTTGCTCTCGTGGCCGCCGTAACCATTGCGGGAGTGATCTTCGTCAATGAGGGACAGCGGACGGTGCCGGTCGCCTATGCCAAACGGGTGCGCGGCGCGCAGGTCTATGGCGGAGCAGCGACCCATTTGCCGCTCCGGGTCAATCAAGCTGGAGTTATTCCGATTATTTTCGCGGTGTCGCTTATTTTGATTCCCACGATGGTAGCCAACTTTCTCGCCCAAAGCGGCAACGCAAGGATAGCGGATATCGCTCTTTCCGCAAGCGCCTGGCTTCAAAACCAATGGGTATACGGAGGGCTTTATTTTGTTCTGGTAGTGGTATTCACTTATTTCTATACGGCCGTTGTTTTTGATCCGGTCAAGATCGCGGAAAATCTTCAGAAGCAGGGAGGGTACATTCCGGGCATCCGTCCGGGCCATACTACGGCAGGATACCTGTATCATATCATCAACCGCATTACATTGGCCGGAGCGTTTTTCTTGGGCGCCATCGCCGTCTTGCCATTCATCGTGCAGGGGGCGACCGGCATCCAATCATTTTCCATCGGTGGCATCAGTATCCTCATCGTCGTTTCCGTTGTGCTCGAGACGATCAAGCATGTGCAGAGCCAGTTGACGATGCGCAGTTACGAAAGCTTCTAATGTAAACTTAAAAAATCAAAATGTAAAATCACAGATTAAAATTAAAAGATCAAATAAACCTTTTTCTATTATTTTGAATTTTACATTGTCATTTTCCATTTTGATATTTGCATTTTAAATCTCTATACTTATATTGTCGTCTAGAAAGGGAAAAAGGTTAATACCATTTATTTTGCTAAGCCAATGAAAACCATATCGCAAAACAATTTTGTACTTTTGGGGCCGCCAGGCAGCGGGAAAAGTACTCAAGCAGAGCTTTTGAGGAAAGCGCTTCGATTGAGACATATTGATATCGGCGCGGAACTGAGGGCGGCGGCGGAAGAAGATACGCCTTTCGGACGAGAGCTCAATGATATTATCCATCACCAGCATAAATTGGCTTCGGATGAGATCATGAAAACCGTCTTCGAGAATGCTGTCAGGAGCGTTCCGCTAGCACAAGGGATACTCCTCGATGGCGCGCCGCGGCGCAGCTCCCAAATCGATGAGGTGCTGCAAGTGTTCCAGTCAGTCAATCGCTCTCTCCATAAAGTTATTTTTATCGATCTGCCTGAGGCTCAGTCTATCGAACGTATTTCCAAGCGTTATATATGCTTCGGTTGTCGGCGCCCGTTTATTTTCGGCAAGGATATTCTGGCTACCGATGAAGTGTGCGGTGTCTGTGGAGGAAAGATCGGCCAGCGCAAAGACGATACGATCGAGGGGGTGCGTACGCGTTATCAGGTTTTTCAGGCTGAAACATTGCCGGTGATAGAATATTTTGAAAAAAAGGGTTTGCTTTTGCGCATCAATGGCCAGCAGGAAGCTGAGGCGATCTTCAAAGATATTATTGAGAAGATCGGGGCGAAGTAAATCTTATGTCTGTAACCATGATAAAAACGGCAGATGAGATAGCGCGCCTGCGGGAATCGGGAAAACGCTTGGCCGAGGTACTGGAAGGTGTGATAGCCGCAGTCCGCCCGGGCCTATCGACTCAGGATATTGATGTCCTGAGCGAACGGCTCATCCGCGAGGTCGGAGGCACTCCCATTTTCAAAGGGTATGCCGGCGGTTCGGGCAAACCCTTTCCGGCGGCCATATGCACATCGCTCAATGAGGAAGTGGTGCATGGGATTCCCAGTGCAGAGAGGATTATACGGGAAGGCGACCTTTTAAAGTTGGATATTGGCATGCGTTTTGCAGGGATGGTGACCGATATGGCGCGCACTGTCCGCGTGGGCAAGGTAGTGAAGGAGGCGGAAAAACTGGCGGCTGTGACAGAAGAAAGCCTCAAACGCGGTATCTTGGAGCTTCGTCCGGGCGCGCATATTTCGGCGTATGCTCGGGCTGTGCAGGATTTTGTCGAGGCGAATGGCTTTTCAGTCGTGCGCGACTTGGTCGGCCACGGTGTCGGACACGAATTGCACGAGGATCCTCAGATTCCCAATTATGTTTCCCGGGAAATGGATGATTTCGTCGTAGAGAAAGGGATGACGCTGGCCCTTGAGCCGATGGTCAATATGGGAACCTCTGCCGTGAAGATCGCCTCCGACGGTTGGACCTTCGTGACAGCCGATGGAAAATGGAGCGCTCACTGCGAGGATACGGTGGTGATTACGGAGCACGGGGCGGAAGTGGTGACAAGAGTATAGAATTATGAATCAAGAATTAGGAATCAGGAGTGTTTTGCAAAGCGAGACATGCCAAAAAAGCATAATTCATAATTCAATATTCTTGATTCATCGTTGTTTGGATGCAAAACCATAAGCGCAAGTAGATGTGTTATGAGTAAAGGAAATAATTACCTGGGGATCGATTGGGGTTCGGTGAAAGTCGGAGTGGCGCTGGCGCACGATGAGACGAGGCTGGCGCTCGCTTATGCGACGCTGGAGAATACCAAGGAGCTCTTGTCCCGATTGGGTGAAATAATTGCGAGAGAGCATATCGGTACGGTGGTGATCGGCATCCCCGTCCGAAACGCGATGCGTAACGGCGCGGGCGGGTCATCGTACATCAACCGTGAAGAAGTGGAATATGCAGGAGAGAAACTCGGACGATTGTTGCGGCAACGTTTTTCGGTCAGGGTGGAATATCAGAACGAGATGTTTACGACGAAGATGGCCCAAGCCAACCTGATCGAGCGCGGCGAAAAAGGAGTATCCCAGCACGATGACGAAGAAGCGGCACGGATCATCTTGCAGGAATGGTTGGATAGAAAAAATCTCTGATCCGCCAGCTGGCGGAAACTTTTTTAGCAAATGACATTCTGATATTCTGCAGAATATGAGAATGTTAGTCTTGGTAAAAATCTGACTTTTATGGCAATTGCCAGAAAAGTCAGATTTATGGAAGACTTTTAGAATGGCGGTGTTAGAATGGCGGAGGTTGATTTATTGGCTCAATAGGGATACAATGGCCAGTAAGAATCTTCAATCGAAAAAGGAAAATTATACCTTCATTGAGCGATTCTCCGCGGAAGAGTAGAAAGGTTGTGACAGCGTTATAACGTTTCTTACTCCACCGTTGAGCAAGCGGTGATCCGTTCTTGAAAAACTTGAAGGAGGTCAAAGTGGAACTTTCCAGGGAATTCGTGGTTTTCATGCTTTCGTTCGGAATTATGTGCGCCGTGAGCGCAGTGTATTTCATCCAACGGAAAGCCGCCCTGAATGATGTATGGAGGCAGATGAATCTTCTCAAGCTCGAGGTAGACCCGGATTTGCCTCCAGTTCTGAAATTCGTGGCATTGAGGATTGTGCTCCACCTCACTGTCCTCTATGAGCTTATTATGATCATCGGCCTTTGCGGGATCGTCAGCGTGGTTTTTACGGCATGGACTGCTGCGCCGGGTATACTGACTTTTGTCAATGTCATACTCGTTGCCTTTTTTTTGCTTGAGATGTCACCTATGGTTTGGTCACAGGCGGTGAGCGAGGAAATTGATCAGCGGCTGAAACTCGCCGAGTTCAACAAACATAAGGGTTACATCAAGGGAATCATGAGCACTGATGCGGCTGGCGGAATCCTTACCATGCTATACAAAGACTGTGTACGCGAATTTCGTATTACAGAATCAGGCCTCCCCACCTTCAAGGACTGGTATCTGAATAACGCCGTTAAGCCGATTGTCATATTCGCCAAGAAAGTAAATGAGGGCGACGAGTGCGAAACGGTAATGTGCTGGTATCCCCTCGAAGTGAAAGTAATCAAGCAGCCACAAGCACAGGTGTCCTCTGACCAAGGAAAATACCCTGTTGAAATGCTCGAGCCGCATTAAGGTCTGAAGCGACCGCACCGATAACCGCCATGCCTGGGAATCTTCCTGGGTCTGGCGTTTTTTTATTCTCTGACTCTCCAATACTTATTTTTTATATGGTGCTTTCAAAGGCTCGCCCGTATCGCTACGCGAAGCGTTGCG
>MFSB01000043.1:25205-25626 GCA_001784735.1 Candidatus Moranbacteria bacterium RIFCSPLOWO2_12_FULL_48_12 | reverse complement strand
CGATTAGTCTCCCGCTCCTGCAAGCCTTGCCGAAGTACGAGAATTTGGGCAATCAGTTGATTACGGGTGGGCGCATCAAGGTGAAATCGCAGGCAGAGCCGGTCAGGCCGTCGCTTTTCTATTGGCTCAAATATTACCGCGATGAGCTGGGTATCGGACAGCATTCGAGCGTGGAGCGCGGAGATTTCCTGTTCCGCTCGGAAAACGGCAAGAAGCTCTCGGGAGAGGAGCGCGAACGGATCAGCCTCATCTTGAAATCAGTGGAAGAAAACTTGCCGCTATCGATCGATCCCAAGAACCAAGAAATCATCTTTCCCGCCAGTAATGCTTTTAGCCTAACTCCGGCGGGCAGGCCTGCTTTTCAGGATGTTGCAATATCCGCTTCGCCGACTCAGCGTGGCGAGCCTGGTGCCTCACCTTC
>MFSB01000043.1:0-25199 GCA_001784735.1 Candidatus Moranbacteria bacterium RIFCSPLOWO2_12_FULL_48_12 | reverse complement strand
GCTCGCCCGCAACGATTCGCTAATGAGCCCTCGTAGCGATTCGGGCGGGTTGCACATCAGTCGAGGGACTTCTTTCAATATTGCCGCTCCCGCTTCCGCAATGCTTCAGCGAGGCGATCCCGCTCAAACTAAGAGCGCCCGCCCGAACGTACCTTTCGGTACGGGCGAGGTCAGTTTTTCTACCGGTCATGTTTTTCCAGTGGAAAAAGAGGCGGTCGAAAGCCGTGATGCTCCTTTGAAGAATGAGACAACATTGGCATTTCAGCCAGTTTCGCCGGCAGCCGAACAAGGCAAACCTGTTTCTACTCCGGTGCCTGCGCCGCAACCCGCCTCCGCAACGTTTCAGCCAGCCTCGTCGTCTGCCTCGGATCGATCGAGTCGAGACGGGAGTCTAGGCGCGCGAGGAGAGCCAAATCCCGTCTCCTCACGCTCCCGTACTTTGCTGCAGAAGTTGAACTCGTTTCGTATCCGTCCAGTCAGTCTGGGCAGAAAAGATTGGGAAAGGGGCGCAGACGAGAATCATGAATCATGAATTATGAATTAGGAATCAGGAATGGGTGCGAAGAGAGAATCATGAATTATGAATTAGGAATCAAGAAATAAGAAGGGGCATGCTATAATATGTAGGAGTGGATGGTATTTTTTTATTCTCAATTCTCAATTCTCAATTCGCTATTCCTTTGCAGACAAATATGATGTTCAGTGTCCCGCAATTTATCGATGTCGAAGACAAGATAGCCGGACCGCTCACCTGGAGACAGCTTCTCTGGATGATCGGTATGGGGGCGACGCTCCTGGTTTTCTTCAATATATTCGATACCGCTTTGTTTTTCATCATGGCTGTCCCGACGGTGCTGATTTTTGTGGCGCTGGCTTTTTATCGGCCCAACGGATTTCCTTTGACGACGTTTATTTTTTATGCTGTCCTTTTTATTTTCCGTCCGAAGGTGTCCGTGTGGGAGCGGCCACTCAGGCAGGCGCCTGTGGCCAAAGCGCCGGTAGAGAAAAAAGAGGTAGCCGATACTGGCGCCAAGCATATTGATCAGGAGAAACTGACGGAATTGGCGCGCATTTTGGATAAAGGATAGCTGATGGAAAAATAAAAAATCCCTGCCTGCCTGCTAGCAGGCAGGAAAATGAAAAATGAATTATGAATCCCTCCGCCGCTAAGGCTCTGGCGGGCAGGCAGGAATCTTGAATTACCCCTCCCTACCCTCCCCTTGGCAGGGGAGGAGGAAGAGAAGAAGATAAAAAGAAAACAAATGAAAAGACTATGGCGATAGAATTTTTGAAGCCGAAAAACAAGGGAGGGGTCGCCTCCAGCACGCAGAAGTACGTGGATGCGGATGAGATCCGCGACGGCGTGATCGTCTTGAAGAATGGCGCTCTGCGCGCGGTCGTGCTCGTTTCATCGCTCAATTTCGATCTTAAGTCGACGGAAGAACAGGACGCCATCATCCATCAGTACCAGCAGTTCTTGAACTCGCTCGACTTTCCCGTCCAGATCGTCATCAGTTCGCGCCGTTTCAACATCGAGCCGTACCTGAACCTCCTCGTGGATGAGGAGAAACAGCAGGAGAACGAGCTCTTGCGCTTCCAAATCTCCGAGTACAAAGCTTTCATCAAGAATCTGACGGAGGTGTCGAATATCATGTCGAAATATTTCTACGTCGTCGTGCCGTTCTCCTCCGCGGAGGATGAGCGAAGCGGCCTCCTCGACAAGCTCCTCGGCATTTTTCGCTCCCAGCAGACCGTCAGCGCGCACGGAGCCCTCTTCGAGACCTATAAGGCGCAGCTTTTCCAGCGCGTCGCACATATCACGGCAGCCCTGCAAGCGGCCGGCGTCAACGCCACGCCGCTCAACACGGAGGAGATCATCGAACTGCTCTACAACAGCTACAACCCGTCGCTTTTTACGGCGGCGGTCATCAAGAATGTCGAGGGCATCGAGTTGGCGCCAAGCAAATGAAAAATGCAAAAATCAAAAATCAAAATGACAATGCAAAATGTAAAACTTTAGAATGTATTTATAATTTTGAATTATTATTTGTGGTTTTGCATTTTGATTTTTACAGTTTAAATTAACAAAAATGGCACAAGGAATTCCCATTATCGATATAGAGGCGCAAGGAATGGACGCTTCCAAGAAGAAAAGCGTGTTCGATGTTTTTCATCGTCCCAAAAAAATGAGCGCCAGCGAGGTGCTCTATCAGCGGGGAATCACCACTATCCGGGATCTGATCGCTCCGCCAGCCATCAAGCTCAACCCCAATACGATGCAGATCGGCGAGATCATGTCGCGCACGTATTTCGTCATCACCTATCCGCGCTTTCTTTCTACCAACTGGTTTTCCCCGATCATCAACATCGATTTTTCGATGGATATCGCGTTCTTCGTGCACCCCATAGAGACGGCGGAAATCCTGAAGACGCTCCGCAAGTCGTCGACGCAGGTGCAATCGCAGATCAGCATCGAAACGGAAAGCGGGAAGGTGCGCGATCCCGTACTGGAAACCGCGCTGGAAGACATCGAAGGCCTGCGCAACAACCTGCAGCAGGGCACGGAAAAATTTTTCCGCTTCGGCCTCTATATGACCATCTATGGGCAAGACGACAAGGATCTGAACGAAAAGTGTCAAGCGGTAGAAGCCATTCTCGAGGCTCAGCTCGTCTATACCAAGCCGGCGGTAATGCGGATGGATCAGGGTTTTGCGGCGACCAGGCCGCTCGGGAATGACGCTTTGGATGTCGCCAACAATCTGAATACGGAGCCGCTCTCGACCACGTTCCCCTTCGTCTCTTCCGACCTCTCTTCCAACGAAGGCATCCTCTACGGCATCAACCGCCACAACAACAGCCTGATACTCTTCGATCGCTTCAAAATGGAAAACGCCAATATGGTGGTGTTCGCCAAATCCGGAGCGGGCAAGAGCTATACTGTGAAGTTGGAAGTGCTCCGGGCTATGATGTTCGGATCGAGCGTCATCATCATTGATCCGGAAAACGAGTACAAACATCTGTGCGAGGCGGTGAGCGGGGCGTTTCTCAAGGTGTCGCTCAATTCCGACGTCCACCTCAACCCTTTCGATCTGCCGAAGTCGATCGAAGACGAAGACAGCGTGGGGCTGCTGCGCAACACCATCGCCAATCTTATCGGGCTCCTCCATCTGATGCTCGGTTCGGTGACGCCGGAAGAAGACTCCATTCTCGATCGCGCTATCCGCGAGGCCTATGCTATCCGCGATATCACCGAGGCGAGCGATTTCTCGCTCTTCACCGCGAACTCATTTCCCACGATGTCCGATCTCTACGCGGTCTTGGAGAATATGGAAGGAGCGGAGTCGCTGGCGGCCCGCTTGGAGCGCTACACGGAGGGGATCTTCGGCGGTTTCTTGAACAAACAGACCAATGTAGAAACGGACAATCAGCTGGTGGTCTTCAATATCCGCGACCTGGAAGATGAGCTCCGGCCGATCGCGATGTATATCATCCTGCAATTCATCTGGAACGAGATCCGCTCCAAGATGAAAAAGCGCATCATCGTGGTGGATGAGGCCTGGGTGATGATGCAACACGAGGACGCTGCGGCTTTTCTCTTCGGGATCGCCAAGCGCTGCCGCAAATACTATACGGGGCTGACGACCATTACCCAGGATATCGGAGATTTCGCCTCTTCGCGCCACGGCAAGCCGATCATCACCAACTCTTCGATGCAGCTCCTCCTGCGCCAATCGCCGTCCTCGATCGATCTGGTGGCGGAAACGTTTTATCTCACGGATCATGAGAAATTCCTCCTGCTCGAGAGCAATGTGGGAGAGGGGATTTTCTTCGCCGGATCCAAGCACGCGGCTATCAAAGTGATCGCCTCCTATAGTGAAGACCAGATCATCACCTCCGACCCGCGCCAATTGCTCGAGATCGAACAAGCCAAGAAGGACTTCGATGCGGGACAGTGAGGGGAAGAATAGAATCATGATTTATGATTTATGAATTAGGAATCAAGAATTAGGAGTCAGGAATTGTGAATTACAGAAAGAAAGGAAGCAAAATTATTGAGCATGTACACGTATGGCACCTACAGCCGCTGCCACTTCCCCACGGGTTGGTATGAGAGAGAATTTGCGAAGAAGGGCACAACGGGCGAGACGGGCCATCCGTAAGGTGGCACCCAAAATGAAGTTTACTGGAGAAAAGCCATCGGCGATGCTGTACCTGGGAGTAGCAATGGTTGCGCTTCTCAAAGATCTGCTCGATTTCGTGGGGGTGGGATCACTTCCTGGGGTAGGCACTGTCGTCACCATATGTTTTACTTTCCTTATCTGGATTCTACTCACCATATTCGATCATTCAGGAGGTAAGAAAGATACAAAGCTAGCGCGGGGGTTTGTTGTTCTTATTTTTGGGCTTGTTGAGGCAGTCGGTTTTGGATTGAATTTCTTACCTATAGAAACGGTGATGGTCATTGTGGTTTATTATATGGCTCGGCGTGCATGGAAAAAGGCAGAAAAAGAAGCTGGTGAAGAGAAGCGCATTTCACAATCACAACAGCAAAGAGAGCGCATGCTAGAAGCGCGTCAAGCGAGGATGGAAGAGGAACAAGTAGCTAATGACGCTTCTTATCAGCAGCAGGCGGCGAATGATGCCACGTATGAACAGCAGATGGCCTCGCAGCAGCAAGGATTAGTGAATAATAGGAGAAGAGTATAATCTTTTAGAAATATGCTCGAAACACTTTCGAAAAATCGGCGGTTTGTCGTGACGGGGCTACTCGTATTCTTTTCGCTCTTTTTTATGGGCTTTTTTTCCGAGAGCGACCGCTTGAGCCCGGTGTTTCAGGGTCTCATCGTGAGCGTCGTATTTTTCTTGGTTATTCCTCTTTTGTATAGTAAAATGGTGCTGAGAGAGTCCTTGAAAAATCTCGGCCTGCAGAGGGGAAGCTTCAAAGCGGGCGTGCTGATCGCCATCGCTTCTGTCGTCTTCGCCCTCGCGATAGTGATAACGCTGGCACTCGCATTCCCCCAATTCCGCGCGCAGTATGCGCTCCCGGCATTGGTGGAAACGAGCTTCGTCTGGTTCGTGCTCTATGAACTCGTGCTCGTTTCTTTCATGGTTATTTTGTACGAAGTATTTTTCCGCGGACTGGTAGTGCTTCTGTGGCTGAGAGACTGCGGGCTATGGGCCGTCTTCATCCAGGCAGGACTTTTCTTCAGTTTTGCATACTTAAGCCAGGATATTTCTTGGGCTGTGGTGCCGCTTCTCATTTTCTGCCCGCTCGCGGGATTCATCGCTTACCGCTCAGGGTCTCTCTGGTATTCTTTCGCGGCCAGCTGGACATTCCTTTTCTTGACCGATATTTTTTTCCTGGTGTTTCGTTGAATATACTATGTTCAAAAGACGAACTTTGTTAAAATCTACCTTCAGCCTTTTTCTTGTTTTGGAATTTTTTGTGGCGAGCGCTTTGCCTGCCATCGCTTTATTTGGGGGAGGATTCAGCATTCCGTCTGCATCGCAGATGGCTGCCGAATTGGAAAACCGCTATCACTTGAATTTGGGGAGCATCCGGGATCAGGGCGAGGGATTCAACGTAGCTGGCAATAAAGCGCTGGCACCGGAGGTCTCGCTTTTTTTCAGCCCGAGTGATCCGAAGCCGGGGGAGAAGCTTTCGGCCAAGGCCTTTCCTATTTATTTTTCCAATCCCGAAGAGACTCTCTATTATTCGTGGTATTTGAAACGAAAAGGCTGCGATTTGGAAAATAATGTCGGGAGCGACAACCTTTGCGATGTTGATGAGGATGGAGATATCACTGTCGAGGACTGGAAGATTGTAGCAGCGCGAATTCTGGCACAGAATGGCTATGATAAGGCGGATGCCAATTACTCTACGAATACGAATGATAATGATGGGTACGTAGCGAAGTATGGGGGAGACAATAAGACCAATGTTCCGAATCATTGCTATATTCACGATACGGAATCGGGTACGAATTATGAATTTGTCGAATCGTTGTCGGACTCCAATTTTGGTTGCGCGGATAAAACTGCTGTGTGCGTAGCAGAACAGATTTCGGTAGCCCTAGAGGAGCAAGGCGGCGTACAAGGGTTCAATCCGAGCGGAACCGGAGAATATTACATTTCCGGATATCCCACTTGTTCTTCAGATATTTCTTCTTGCTCTATCGGAGTACTTCGCTGTGCTGACAGTCTGAGTAGCATCGCAACTTTCACGGCTCCGGCAGGAACGACTTGTAGCATCATCTCGGAAGCTGATGCAAACCCGTACTGTTTTCATTTTTTTCCGAACTCCAGCGGGAATACACCTGGCAACGGATCTTTTGGTACGGGAGAAGAGGACTTCTGGGGAACCAACCCAGAGGATCCTAGTACAGCGGATAACGGCAACAAAGATGAGGCCAACATAGTCGGACTGGGGAGCTCGACATTTACATGGAATTATGACAGCGGTGACCAGGTGGGTGTCGCGGTGGAGGGGACATCGATGATCCCAACCAAGCACGATGATTCTTCATATATGATTATGTGGGCGTTTCCGAAAAAAGATTGCTCCGCGAGAGATTTGGCGGAAGATATTGGTTCGTATGCCAAGGGGGTTCTTGGATACACGGTGTACATTCCGGCAATAAAAGTAAAAGATGCGGACTTGGATTCCCCTCTCAATAAGTGTATTGCCTATCTCAACAATGATGGTGAAGAGGTGGATAAAAACCTCATCAATCCGACCGAAGGCGGACAAGCGACGAAGCTCGAGGTTGGTGTGACAGCGACCCCGGACAATCCGGTGAACGATGAAACGTCTGATAAGGGCGGCGATGTCGTCGTTGTACAGGCGAGCGTGAACAACGCCCAGCACAATGTGACGGATATGCTTTTTGATTGGAAGGTGGAAATCAGCAAGGATATCAATTTCAATGACAAGCTCGATATCACTGCGAAGCTCAGGAGCGAGGGGCTTTTGGGAAATACCAAGGGGAATGCGCTCGATACGCTGAGGCTGAAGCTCGATATCCCGAGCAGTCTCGGCGGCGGGAATAATCTCTCCGACTATCTGAATAGCAGCGGCAGCGGCTATCTGCGTTTCAAGATTGCCGTGGTAGAAAATTTTTCGGGCGGCGCTATCCGCAAAGGAACGAGCGATGTTATCGTGAAATTCACTTCTACCGGGAAAAAAATCAGCGCGTACAAGGCTGAGACAGCGCTCATTTCAGGAGTGAGGAAGGCGACGCTATCGGGAGCGACTTTGATCTGCAACGACGATGCTCTTGATCGAGCCGCGTGCCGGGTGATCAAAAACGAGATCATCGGGCTGAGGATTGATTCTTCGGGTCTGTTGAATTTCCATTGGACGGTCAATGGCGCTCCGTTTGTCTGTTCCAAGAAAGTCTCTGGTGATTGTAGCGATACACAGCAGAATAACGTGAATTTCATTCCCGTGGCGGGCAGTCCCGGCGATACCTATACGGTCACGGTGACAGCCAATGATGTGAATACGGGCAATGCGCTGACGCTCTCGCGGACTTTCGGCGTGGTGACGCCGGCAGTCACTCTAGAATCCTTGG
Source organism: Candidatus Moranbacteria bacterium RIFCSPLOWO2_12_FULL_48_12 (assembly GCA_001784735.1). Lineage (GTDB taxonomy): Bacteria > Patescibacteriota > Minisyncoccia > Moranbacterales > UBA1568 > UBA1568. The sequence goes on along the minus strand of MFSB01000043.1, from coordinate 17,625 downwards.
ATAGGAATATTGTCTGGCCAAAATTGCTTGGGCAATATCGGGACATCACGGGCAAAGTGGCCGCTTGTCCGGGCGGACTGTGCAATGATTACAGCACGTCGATGTTCGAGGCGTTTCCTGATAGCACGCTTGGTTTTCGCGCCACGTTCATCCCGGGTTTCCTCGGCGACATCTCGCAGCGCGAGTGGATGGTAGATGGAGAAGCGGTAGTGGAGAGCGGGCCGAGAGAAATCAGCTTCACAGCTGGCAAACCGGTCGGCGGCATATACAACATCGCCCTTGCCGCAGAGGTGAGGCAGTCTGATGAGACGCGGCGGGCTCTCTTGGATATCTGGGGGATTTCGCCGTTTGATTCTCCGGAAATAAACTTCTCCGCTACCAATCAGGTACAGCTGCAGGAGCCGGGACTGGTTCAGGGGCCAGAGAGCGGCCCGCGCCGATATCTGGCCGCTATCGTGTCGTATATTCCGGCGTCGGTTATGTTTACGTTCCGCATATTCTTAAGCGCCGTACTGGCGCTCTTCGCGCTCGGTCTTTTGTATACGTTTCTTGAAGAACAGCGGGTGAGAGCATTTGTCGAAAGTTTCTCTCGAAAGAACGAATAGGAAAAATACATGCCTGATATTATGGGATGGGGTTTATCCCGTCATCTATTAAGGAAAAAACAGCTACTACGGAAACCGTAAGACGAGGTCACCAAAGCGGCTTAAACAGTCCATTACTGGAAATTTTTGCAAAAATAGGTGACAGGACAGCCTATTGACTGACTGGGGCAAGCCGCTGTACAATAGAATTCATAGAACTCATTTAACATTAACCCTGTTCTGTCATTCCGGGCTTGACCCGGAATCCAGTAGATGAGCCATAAGCATTAAGCTGGATTCCCGCCTGCGCGGGAATGACAAGCGGCTAAGGTTTTCGTGATATAAAGGCTTATAATAGAGACAAAGGAGAGATTAATTTAAATCACCTCATAGTTTTTTCCTAACCTAGCCACGGCCACGGTATCTCTGCCGTTTCCCAATTTCAACGCAAGGAGGTGACATGAGCGAGATTAAGGTGATTCACCCAAGCAAAGAAAGGCCCCGGTGGATGGTAGTGATTTCCGGGGATCACAAAGCCAATTTGCAAGAACTGAGGCGGGCTACCAGGTTAGCCTTTCTCGGGTATCGTGGCGATGATGTCAAAAACATTGCCGTGGATCCCGGAACAGCGGAAGTATTCGTGAAAGTCAACGCGACTTTGGGGATTAAGGGGCGGATCGATCATCTCCTACGGCTGATACAGGACTGAGCAGCCGCTTGCATCAGTCCAGCCCTACTCAAGCCCGCGCGGAAAACGCAAAGGCTTTTCTTTTTGTCAAAAATTGAGAAATGCGAAAAAAAGGTCGACAAAAAACCGGGCTTTTCAGGACCCGGTTTTTTGTTTTGGTTCGTTTAGTTCTTTTTTACAAAAGCCCTATCTGGCCAAAGAAGGTGAGGCTGATGACGGGAACGAGCGCCAGCAAGAATGCCATGCTTATTTCTTCGTTCTGCGTTGCCTCGAGTGCCGCTTTCGCACAAGTATCACATTGTGCTGCGGCTTGCGGAGACTCGGGTGACCCGGTCTCTATTTGTATTTCTCCCATATTATTTTTTGTATTAATTTTTAGCGGCTCTCAGGAACGCCCATATCGACTTCTGGGCTTGGTTGAGAGCCTGTTGAGAAAGAAAAAACGGATGCCTGGCATTTCGCCTTTCACCCGTCTTTACTTTGACGAGGCTCGCCCGACTCCTGTCGAGGCGGCCCGTTTTTCATTTCTCAACACATTCAGTATAGCAGAAAAGTAGGGGAAAGTCAACCCCGTTAGAGAACGCTGCGCCTTCGGCGCGACTTCAGTCGCTGGCCCCGTTAGAATATCTATTCTAACGGGGCTGGCAGCGACTTTTCTCTAACGGGGTCAACCCCGCCCGCATCGCTACGCCCGCCAGAAACGCTGTATCTACTGCGGGCTGGCGAAGCGTTGCGGGCGGGCCCGTCACTTACTTTAGCATTTCCGTTTTTTCAGGTATAATCATTAGCAGGTACATATGAAAAACGCGCGCAAGAAAATTTATGGGATAATTCTGATTGCTACTGCGGCGCTCCTTTCCGGCTGTACGACGCCGGAGGTGCGCCCGGAAACCAAAGTAAAAGATAATTTGTCATTTTATCCCGATAAAAGCAAACAAGAAGCAACCGCTCCCCAAGCGTCGTCCGAAAATAAGACGCCGCCCGCTTCGCCTGTCGTTCCTCCTAATACTCTAACCAATAAAAAAATGTATACGACACCGCCGCAGATGACTATCGACATGGCCAAAGAGTATTCCGCCACTCTCAAAACCGACATGGGGGATATCGTGGTCGCCCTGGCTGCCAAAGAAGCGCCAACAACCGTCAATAATTTTGTTTTTTTGGCTCGCGAGAAATTTTATGATGATACCGTTTTTCATCGGACGATCAAAGGCTTTATGATCCAGGGAGGCGATCCGGAGGGTACGGGTACGGGCGGGCCGGGGTATAAATTTGCCGATGAACCGTTTGTCGGCGAATACGTCCGCGGGACGGTGGCTATGGCCAACGCAGGGCCGAACACCAACGGGAGCCAATTCTTCATTATGCATCAAGACACTGCCCTTCCCAAAAGCTATGTGATATTCGGGCAAGTGGCAGCGGGGATGGATGTCGTCGACAAGATCGCCGAGGCTAAAACCTTGCCGGGCGGAGAAGGATCATCCCCGGTGACGCCCGTGAAAGTACAGATGGTTACGGTGAGTGAGAAGTAGCAGTATTGTACAGAGTCCTCGCTAGAGAACAGTGTGTTCAATGAATAAAAGAATTTTTTTGTCTCTGTTCTAGACTCAGAAGCGCTCTCGGTTACCGAAAAAAGTCGCCCCCAATCGACGGCGGAGAAGCTCCTTTTTTCGAACCGAAGAGCGCTTCTTCAAACAAGTAGAACAACCACCAAAAAATTCTTTTATTCATTGAACGGATGCAATAAATTGTTTTGCCCATTTCGTTTGGTAATAATAAAAGAGAATATCCGATAGAGTATGCCATCTACGAAGACCGTTTCTTTTTTCCGCTTATTTTTTTTACTCGGAGCTGGGCTTTTTGTTGTGTTGAGCGGAGCGCCGTTTGCCTCGGCGCAGACGGTTTTGCCAGAGGAGGCGCTAGCGGATCTCATCAAGCCTTCCATCGTCCGCATCGCAGAGCACGTGAGCGGCACGGCGAAGATTCCCGAGATCAAGGTGGATATCCGCCAGCGTCTGGTGGCCGTGGTGCCTGGCGCATACACGGAAGTGCCGGTGGATGAGTATCTGATCGGGAGCGGCTTCATCATCCATCCGGATGGCTATATCGCTACCAATGCGCACGTGGTTTCGGAGATGACGGTGAAACAGGGGCTGGCTTCCGAGAGCGCTTTGTCGGCTTTGTACGCGAACGCGCTTTTTTTGAGCGATGCGGAGACGCAGAGTTTTCTCGAGACCGAAGGGGATAACAGCTTCAGCAAGAAAGTGCTGGACTATGTCATAGCTCACAGCGTTTTTCAGTTGCGAAGCGACGTGGCTGTGCTCCGGCCCGATTCCGAAAAGAAAACGTTGCCGGAATTGCTCGCCGATGGGTTTCCGGCGACCGTGGTGTACGAGAATGCTGATTTTTTGGATGATGAGAAGGATGTGGCGGTGCTCCATATTGAAGAAACCAATTTGCCGGCGCTCTCGCTGGGGGAGAGCGAGGGGATGGCCGTGGGAACAAAAGTTTTCATTTTCGGTTTTCCGGCGACAGCGGAATTCAGGCAGAACAGCTCGGAGGAAGCGACGTTCACCGGAGGGCTGGTGAGCGCCATCAAGCAGTCCGCGAACAGGAATTTCAAGCTCTTTCAAACCGATGCCAAAGTATCGGAAGGATCGAGCGGCGGTCCGCTCTTCGATGGACATGGCGATGTCGTCGGTCTGGTCACTTTTCAGACGGACGAGCTGAGCCGCGCTGCGGGAGACAATTTCGCTTTTGCCTTGCCGATCGAAATCGTCAAGGAGGCGGCTCAGGCGGCCAAACTTTCTCCTACCGAGGGGAAGTATAGCCAGTATTTCAAAAAAGGATTCTCCGATTTTTCCGGGAAACACTGCGGAAAAGCAGAAGATAGTTTTCGCGCGGCACTCGCTTCAAGCAATGCAACTTTCGTTTCTGAAAAATATCTGGCGTTCTATTTCAAGCAATGCGCCGAATGGCAGAGCGGGGGACTGACGCTTGATACCCGCCTGGATGAATGGCAGGGGCGCGTGCGGGCTTTGGGCAGCCCATTTTTCTACTTGGGAGGAGCCGCGCTTTTCCTTTTTGGAATTTTCGGCGGAGCCTTGTTCTGGGTCTTGCGCCAGGTTCGTCGCGAAGAAGAGGAGATCGAGGCGCTGGAGACCAGGCTCTATACTGATGAAGCCCGTATCAAGGGGTATGACAGCCCGCCGCGAACCGGCATAACCCGGCCCCGCGTTGACGGCATCCCTCGCAAAGAGAAGAAGATTGTATGATCAGCGTTTTTGATATCCTCCGGAGCAGAGAATTCCATTCGCCCTTTTTTATCAGTATCTGCATTCTGCTGGCTTTTCTTTTGCAGGAAAAGTGGGTGTATGGCATAGCGATCCTTCTGGGGCTTTGGCAGCTCCTTCTCGAATCGTATGAGCGGATCAGGCGGAGGAGATGGAATTTGGATTATCTGGCATTTATCGCTTTGGGGATGGCGCTTTTTCTCGGCGCGTTCTTGGCAGGGGCGGTCATCGCGCTCATGGTCGCCGTCAGCGCCGCTTTGGAAAAGTATGGTGCGGCGCGCGCCGAAAAAACCTTGCGTGGCCTTTTCGAGAATATTCCCAAGACCGCGCTTATCGTGACCGGCGGGGGAACGCATGAGGTAAAGCTCTCGGCGATCCAAAAGGGAGATGTGCTTCTGGTACGGCCGAATGAAATGCTGGCCTTCGACGGGTACCTCCTGTCAGACCGAGCGCTTCTCAATGAAGCCAATCTGACGGGCGAAATGGAACCGGTGGCCTATGCGGAGACGGCTGTGCTCAAAAGCGGCGCGGTGAATGTCGGTGAGACATTGAAACTTTGCGTTTTGGGTGATTTCGAGCATTCCAGCTATCGGAAGATCCTATCCTTGGTGGAAGAGGGGAAATCGCACCCCTCTCCCATCGTGCGTCTGGCCGAGCGCTACAACATTGTTTTCACTTTTTTTGCGCTCGCGTTGGCCGCGGGGGCATACCTTTTTTCCGGCGACTGGCAGCGTTTTCTGGCCGTCCTCGTGATCGCGACGCCGTGCCCGCTTCTCATCGCCGCTCCCATCAGTTTTATCGGCGGACTGAACAAGGCGGCCCGTAAAAACATCATTATCAAGAGCCCGCTTGTCTTGGAGCTCCTCGCCAAGACGAAATTATTTTTTTTCGATAAGACGGGGACGCTGACGCTCGGGCAGCCGCGTTTGAAAAAAGTAGAGCTTTTCGAACCATCTTTTTCAAAAGACAAGGCGCTCGCTATCGCCGCCGCTCTCGAGCAGCATTCGTTTCATCCGATTGCCAAAGCTCTGGTGCAAGAACGTTGCTTTTCCGAGGGGGAAGCGCTGACCGCTCGTGACGTAGAAGAAAAAATTGGCGAAGGGATTTTCGGTATGGTGGGGAAGTCGCGCTACGGTATTATTCAGGCGAAGCAGAATAGAGGGAGCGGCATGGCGGTGGATCTGGAGACTGAGGGGAAATCTGTCGCGCGGTTTTTTTTCGATGATGAACTGAAGCAGGACGTCGGGCGCGTGTTCGACTATCTGCGCGGGCGCGGGTATACCTTGGGAATTTTGACGGGGGACAAGAAAGCCAACGCCGAGCGTCTTTTCGGGCAGTTTCGTTTGCCGATTTATGCCGAGTGCCGGCCGGAGCGCAAGGCCGAGCTGATACGGCGGTATCAGCGTGCAGGGGAGCTGGTCGGGATGGTCGGCGACGGGATGAATGATGCGCCGGCGCTGGCTCTTTCGGATATCGGCATCGTGTTTTCCGGGACGGAAAACAGCGCCTCCATCGAGGCGGCCGATGTGGCGATTTTCGGGCGGGATGCCTGGCTTATCCGCGACGCGATCCACATCGGACGGCGTTCCTATCACGTGGCGCTCCAAAGCATTCTGATCGGCATCGGCCTTTCCGTGATCGGGATGTCGTTCGCTTTTTTCGGTTTCATTTCGCCGCTTTCCGGGGCGATCCTGCAAGAGGTCATCGACGTCGTGGTGATACTGAATGCATTGCGCTCGACCTACTAGGGTTGTAAAAACACAAAAGTCCAAAACCCAAAGGGGCAAACAAAACACAATATTATTCAGAGCGCAAACGAACAAAAAAGAGGTGGAAGTTTTTTTGTCCCGTGTTTTGTTTGGTTTTTGTGCTTTGAGAATTGTGCTTTAGTCTATTTGTATCTCAGGGCATCCAGGGTATCGATGCGGGAAGCGCTGCGGGCGGGGAAGATGCCGGTCAAGAGTCCGACGAACGCGCCGAAGGCGATGACGGTAGAAATGAACCAGAGCGGGCTATAGAAAAGGTCGACTGATTCTCCGCCGAAGCGATTGGCCACGAGATTGATGAGGATATTCAGCGCTTCGCCCTCGATATAGCCCAAGAGAACGCCGCCGAGAGCGCCCAAGAATCCCATCAGCGTGGATTCCATAATGAACATCATCGAGATGCTTCCTCGCGAAGCGCCGATCGCTTTCATGATGCCGATTTCTTCGGTGCGCTCAAGGAGAGCGATGGTCATCGTGTTGAACATACCGATGGCGGAAACGATGAGCGCGATCAGGCCGAAGACCATAAGCACGATCCGGACGGTGCGAAACACCTTGTTCGCTTGATCGATGGTTTCAGAGATGGAGGAGACAATAAATCCCCGCCTTTCGATTTCTTCGCGCACCCCGCCGAGCGCGTCGGTCGAGAGGCACTTCACTTTCAATTTGGTGTAGCTTTCGAAAGGAAAATCCGCGAGCGAGTCAAGCGAGAGGTACACGATATTTTCTTCGCCGGAAACAACGCCGATAATCGTATAGGCGTTTTTCGGTTCAAAGGAAGCGTTTTTGTTCGTTTGGCCGGAGGCGTCTGTTTGGAAAATGGTCAAGGTGACGGTTTTGCCGAGCATTTCTTCGGGAGGGGTGTTGAAGGCTTTGGCCACCGCCGCAGTGATGACGATATTCTGACTCTCATCTTGGGTGAAAAGCCGCCCGAAGTCTATCTTCAAGCCCTCGTTTTTGAGGAGCGCTGCGGCAGAGCTGACGGTGCCCAAGTCGAGGGTGATATCGTCGAACTTTCCTTGGCCGGCCAGTTCCAAGACCGGAATGACATCGGCGATATCGGGGATCGCTTTCAGCGCTTCGATAGCCGCGTTGTCGAGTTTTTCCGCGCCGTCTGTTTTGGCGAGCGTTACATCCAGCGTCACGAGGGCGTCCGAGGTGGTGATTTTTTGAAGGAGCGTCTGCTGCAGTCCGTAGCCGAATGAGACGAGGAAGATAATCGCGGCGATGCCGACGCTCATACCGAGAATAGTCAGGAGCGTCCGCATGGTGCGGGCCTTGAACATCCGGAGCGACAGTTTGAGAAGGTCGAAGAAACGCATTTAATTAGCTTATAGCTTATTAGCTTCACTAGCTTGTGATATGTTTGGATTTATTTTTTGTATCATATTTTGGAAGCTGATGAAGCCGCTCTAGCTATACTTGAGGAGCATCAGGATTTCTATTTCGCGGACTATTTTTTCAGCCGTGGTCTTGTGGAGGCCGACGCCGCCTTGAGAAACCGGGGCATCGAAGCGTTTCTGGAGTTCGATCTGGCCGATTTGGCTTTCGAGACGGAGCTTGAGTATCGCCTGGAGGCGCAGTTTCTGGGTTGCGGAAAGGTTGAGATGGAAATGCAGGGTGAGATATTCTGTGAGAGAGACCACTCCCGCCACGATATCCCCTTTCAGCTTTTGGGACTGATCGATGATGGCGGATGTCCGCTTCGTGAAAGAATCGGCGCGGAGCCTGTTCCAGCCCGCTCCGCCGTCATCGAGAGCGAGATCGAGCCGTTCGGAGAATGTCGGGATATTGATATTTTTGAAAAGAAGTTCTTTGAGGAATGCCTCGGCCATGCTGATCTGCTCATCACTCAGCTCGGAAAGGAGGTGTGCGAGGAGCTGTTTGGCCTTGAAGGGCACCAAGAGCACATCTACTTGTTGCGGAAGGAGGCTTTTGAATGATGCCATAAGCATTTTGAGTTCGAGAGACTCCGCTGATTTTTCTCCTTTCTCCTTTTCTTTCGCAGTTCCCGTTTTGATGGGGCGTTTTTCCTTATGGATCTCCTCTTTGATGATGCGGCCGTCTTTCATATGGATGACGCGATCGGCATAGACGAGGTGTTCCGGATTGTGCGTCACGAGGATGATGGTTTTTTTATCGACCTCATTGAGCTCTTTCAATATCTTCAGCACGTTTTCGGCGCTTTCGCTATCGAGGTTTCCGACCGGCTCATCCGCGAGAATGATTTTCGGATTGTTGATGAGCGAGCGGGCGATGGCCACGCGCTGTTTCTGTCCGCCGGAAAGCTGGCCGGGGAATTTGTCGGCCTGTTCGACGATGCCGAAACGGCGGAGCAGCTTCACGCCCGCCTGTTTGCGCTCGCTTGGATTTTCTCCGCGGAATACTTTGGGGAGACAGATATTTTCGAGGATATCCAGCGAAGAAATGAGATAAAAAGCCTGAAAAATCATACCGACGCCGGTCTGGTGGAGCTCCAGTTCCTCGGTGCGTGTCATTTTGGAAATCGCTTTGCCTTGGATAGAGACGTCGCCGTACGTAGGCGACTGCAGTCCGGCGATGGAATACAGGAGCGTCGACTTGCCGCAGCCGGAAGGTCCGTAAATGATGACGTACTCCTCCGGGTAGATAGAGAGGTCGGTCTCTTCGAGGGCGCGCGTTTCGTTGGATTTTCCCTGGTTGTAGATGACGCGCAGCTTATCGATGACGATGATGGGATCGTTCATGGTTTTTTGTTGCTGTTTCCTTTCTATGATAGCATATTTTTCTATCGGAACTAAGCCGTTACATATGTAACTTTCAATTACGAAACTCCCATTTTCTGTCATCCCCGCGCAGGCGGGGATCCAGAATGTGGCTTATTCTCAAGAACCTGGATTCCGGGTCAAGCCCGGAATGACAACTAGGAGTTGAGTTTCGTAATTTAAGGTATGTGAAGAAGACTTTTTTCTCCCAAAAGAGAGCTTTCACTTGCCGCTAGAGGAAATCTTGGCCGAATAGGTAACGGGGTAAATCTTGCGCGTTGCTTGGTGGCGGCGATATGCGCTACAATGAAAGCATAAGCGAGAAAGGCCATCTTGTATGAAACTCCCTCTGGTTTACATCGCCCTCGGCATCGTTGAGATCATCATCCTGACGCTCTTAGGATTATTTTTTTACCGCTGATGATGCAGAAATTTTTTGAAAAAATCGATTCGCTCCTCGTTTTCTGTTTTCGTCTGCATGATTTTCGTATACATTTTTGAGTATGAAATTTTTCCGTTTCGTTATTGGCGCTTTGGTTTTGAGCGGAGGCTTTTTTGTTTTTTCACTGACTGTCATTGCGGCAGGGTCAGCCGATACGAGCGGTGGGAAAGTGTTGATTGAAATGTTCGAGCGGCAGGACTGCGCTCACTGCCAGGCCGAAGAAGCTTATCTGGGAGAGCTTTCAGCCAGGCGCGGCGATGTCGAAGTGCACTCTATAGATATCGATACGCCTTTCGGGAAAGAGCTCTTCAATCAGTTTACCGAAGCACAGAAATTGTCCAAAGCCACGCCCATTACGGTGATCGGCGCGACGGTGCTTCAGGGTTTTGATTCTGGTGAAACGACGGGCCAGCGTATCGAAGATCTCGTCGATGCGAATAGAGGCAGGCCGCAGATCGGGGTGGCGGGACTCTTGGCGGGGGAAGCCGGCGAGGTAGAGGCGGCGCGCGGGGCAGTCTGCGATAGTACGACGGGGATTTGTACGATGCCCGCACCGGAGCCCCTTTTTGTGACGATTCCTTTTACTGATATAACGATCGATGCGGCGCAGTATTCTCTTCCGGTGCTCTCCGGCATCTTGGGGCTGATCGACGGATTCAATCCGTGCGCCATGTGGGTCTTGGTGACGTTTCTCATCGTGCTCGTCCAGATGGGATCGCGCCAAAGGATGTGGGTGGTAGCCGGGCTTTTCATCATTGCGGAAACCGTGATGTATTACCTGATACTCAATGTCTGGTTTACGGCTTGGGACTTCGTCGGGCTGGATCGTTTCGTGACGCCCATCGTGGGAGCGGTAGCGGTCGGGGGCGGTTTGTTTTTTCTCTACGAATGGTACACCTCTGATGGCACTTGCCAGGTGGTGGATCTCGAGGGGCGGGCGAAAATTTCCGGGCGCATCAAGAGATTGGCCAGCGAGCCGTTCACGTGGCTGACGGCTTTCGGAGTGATCGCGTTGGCATTTTCGGTGAATGTCATTGAATTCGCCTGTTCCATCGGCATTCCGCAGGCCTTTACCAAAATCATCGAAATGAACGATCTGAATGTTTGGCAGACCCAAGCGTATATGGCCGACTACATTTTTTTCTATATGATCGACGATTTTCTGGTTTTCGGGCTGGCCTTGTGGGGATTTGAGAAGCTCCATCTCACTCAGACCTATGCGCGCTGGTCCAACCTGATCGGCGGCGTGCTCATGCTTGTCTTAGGCTATCTTCTTATTTTTCATCCGGAAATACTGCGGTTCGTATAATTGAGCGAAAGGGGGAAACTTGATATACTGCATAAGTAAGTTTTAATGTAAAAAAGTATGGAAGGCGAAGCAGGGATTCCTCAAAAGGAAGAGAAATTCGGCAGAGATGCCCTCTTGGTAGCCGGGGCGGTGCTTTTGGCTGGTTTGATAGTGGCGGGGGCGATTGTCGCAGGATCGCAGAAGTTTTCTGGGGTAGCTTCTGATCCGTCCGCAAAAGATGCGGCGGTAGTCGATAACGGCGCTCAGCCACCAGCTCAGGCGACCGTCACTTTGGATCAGGTGAAGGGACTGTTTGATAACAAAAACATCACCTTTGGGAACAAGAATAGCAAAGTGCTGTTTGTCGAATTCAGCGACCCCAGTTGCCCGTACTGCCATGTGGCGGCCGGGAAAAACCCGAACCTCAATAAGCAGGTGGGAACGCAGTTCACTATGGTGAAGGATGGCGGGTCATATATTCCGCCGGTTCCAGAGATGAAAAAGCTCGTCGATGCCGGCAAGGCCGGATTTGTCTGGCTCTATGCCAATGGGCATGGGAACGGTGAAATGGGAACGAAGGCTCTGTACTGTGCCAAAGAGAAAGGAAAATTCTGGGAAGCCCATGATCTGCTTATGAGCGAGGCCGGGTACAATCTGATGAATAATGATGTCAAGAATGATAAAACGAAGTCTGGCGTACTGGCGGATTTTTTGAAGAGCGCGGTCAGTGCCAGTGATATGAAAGCCTGTTTGGAGAGCGGCAAGTATGACAATAGGATCGTCGATGATATGGCTATCGCCAGACAATTCGGATTCAGCGGGACGCCCAGCTTTTTCGTCAATACGGAAAACTTCAAGGGCGCCTACAGTTACAAGGATATGCAAGCCAGCGTCGACAAGTATCTGCAGTGATGGGGGAATAACTGGTATTTCCAAGAGAGCTCTGCTATGAGGCAGAGTTCTTCTTTTTTTGGTATAATAAGGGCGATAGCGAAGCTTGGATTTTACTTATTGGAAGAATCAAAGCATTGTAAATCGTTTAGAAATTGGCAATTAGAACTTAGAAATTATTTTTTGTATGTCTCTTTTAAATCAATTACGACAATGGCGGAATGACCAAGCGCGCGTAGAAGGCGTGGAGACTTTTCGGGTATTTCCGAATGCTGTCCTGGAGGCATTAGTTGGGGCATTGCCTAAAAGCAAGGAGGAAATGCTGGCTATCAAAGGGATTAAAGAAGCCAAGTATCGGAAGTATGGTTCTACCATTTTGAAGATTATTGGAGAATATGTCGAAACTGGTGATAAGGACAAAAAAAATTTTTCTTCGTCGAGAAACTTGAAATTAAAAACCAGAAATTTAGAAGAAGAATCGAAAGAACCAATTTCTAATCCCCAGTTTCCAATTTCCGAAGCCCTCTCGGTCAGCCAGTTTCTGGACGGACTGAATATGGAACTCTCGGGGATGGCTGCACGGGTGCAAGGTGAAGTGTCGAGTGTAGATGTCCGGGAGCGGGTGGTGTATTTCACCATCAAAGACAGCCAGGATGACAGTACGCTCAACTGCCTCATCTTCCGTTATCAGTACGAGGTTTCCGGAGTGCAGATCGCCCAAGGCGATGAGATCGTTGTGGAAGGCGTCCCGGAAATCTATAAGCCCAGTGGGCGTTTGAGCCTGAAAGTCGGCATTATCGAACTATTCGGCGAAGGTGCTTTGAAGAAGGCCTATGAGGCGCTCAAGGCGAAATTGGAACAAGAGGGTTTGTTCGCTCCGGAGCGCAAACGTGCCCTCCCGGAATTTCCTGAGACTATCGCGCTTATTACGTCCGAGCAGGGAGCGGCTATCGGAGACTTTACGATGAACTTGGGGGCGCAGGGATTCAAAGTGAATTTTTACCCGTCGAGCGTGGAAGGAAAAAAAGCCGTGTTTGAAATTATCAAAGCCTTGAAGTATTTCAATCAGCATCCTGAAAAATATGATGTGCTGGTGATCGTGCGGGGCGGCGGGAGCTTGGAAAGCCTGCAGGCGTTCAACAATGAAGCCCTCGTTTGCGAGATAGCGAGCTCGCAGATTCCGACCCTGCTTGGTATTGGCCATGAAAAAGATATTACATTGGCCGCCTTGGTCGCCGATATGATGGTATCGACACCGACGGCGACTGCCAAACAACTCCGTTTGCATTTTGATGAAGCCAGGCAGCTGGTGCGCCATTTTGAAGTTCATCTGCCGACGTTATTTCATCAGAAGCTTGCGGATGTCAGAAACATACTAGCGGGAGGGAGCGAGACGTTGCTCGGGCATCTGCATAATTTCCGTGAATTGGTAGCGACGTTGCGCCAGGATCTGACCGAAAGATTGTTTCTTATCCAAGCGGCGATAGAGCAGAAAATCGAACTTTTGCGGCAGGGAAAAAAAAGCTTGGAAAACGGGTTTGGGGCTATTCTCGAGCGAGTCACAGAGCGGATCAAGCACAGCGGCGAGCGTTTGGAGCAGTATGATCCGGCGCGCGTGCTGAAACTGGGATACAGCTTGGTGCGGAAAGGGGTAAAAGTCGTAAAAAATATAACAGACATGAAAATCGGTGATATACTGAATATACAGCTCAGTCATGGGAAGGTGAACGCGAAAGTAGAGGAAATTTTTGAATAAAAAATTTCTTCCACTCCTCCTTTCCAAGGAGGGGGCAGGGGGAGGTTATTGATGTGAGATATTCCAAACCCCTTCTCAATTCCTCTTTCCTCCCGCCCCTCACCCTCGCGGATTCGGGAGCTCCCCTCAGGCAGGGGAGCTGGGGGAGAGAAAAACAAGCCAAACGGGCAAGCTCTAGAAGTATGAATAATTAAAGTAGTACAATGTTATGCCGAAAGTAAATCTGAGCGATTCGTTGAAAAAAGTGCAGGAAATCATCCGGTGGTTTGATAATCAGGAAGAAGTGGACGTGGAGAAAGGATTGGAAAAAATCAAAGAAGGGACGGTTCTCATCAAAGAGAGCCGGACGCGTTTGAAAGAAATCGAAAATGAGTTTGAAGTGGTGAAGAAGGAATTGGAGAAAGAATGATTTATGATTATAGATTTTTGATTTTGGAATCTGTCCCTATTCATAAATCCCTGCCGGCAGGCAGGTTAAATCCAGAATCTAAAATCCTCTTTCAAGTGTGCTGAAGTTTCTAAAAATAAAATAACGGGTATTGTACCGCGGAGGATTGACCCGATTTTACTCGCCTCGATTCGAGTCGAAGCGGGCCGGCACTGCGTTCGGAAGCGAGAGTGGCCTCTTACTTCACTCACTTCGTTTGGTAATAAAGAAAAAAGTGTAAAATAAATAAGGAGGAAGGGTATGAGGCGTTATTCGGGTGACATATCGTTAGTCTTGGGCGGCGCGGCCGGCATGGGCGTGCAGACTGTCGAAGCTTTGTTGGTCCAGGTGCTTAAGCGCGAGGGCTACCATGTTTTTGCGAGCAAAGAGTATATGTCGCGCATCCGCGGCGGCTCGAACTCGACGGAAATCCGCGTGACCGACAAGAAAAAGGGTGCGTTCGTCAAGCGCATCGACTTTTTGTTTGCGATGGACAAAGACGTGATACCGCATTTGGAGGGGCGGATCTCGAAAGAGACGATTGTTCTCGGTGAGCGGGAGAAAATATGTGCTACTGCCAAAGAATGCCATGTAATAGATATTCCCTTCACGCGTTTTGCGAATGAACTGGGCAACCCGCTTTATACGAGCACGGTGGCAGTCGGGGCGGCTTTGGGCATCTTGCGAGCAGATGAAGGGTTTTTTGAACAATATTTACGGGAACATTTCGCTCGCAAGGGCGAGGAAGTGGTGAAAAAAAATATCGAAGCGGCAAAGAAGGGTTATGTGTTCGGCAAACATATCGCGTATCATGAGGGAATCGAGGTGCGGTTGGCCAAGAGCAAGGCAGTAGAAAATGAGATTTTAATTGATGGGACAGAGGCGCTGGGACTGGGCGTGCTGGCGGCGGGGTGCAATTATATTTCTTCCTATCCGATGTCACCGGGAACGGGACTGCTGACTTTTTTAGCGGATCACAGCAAAGGCTTCGGCGTGGTCATTGATCAGGCGGAAGACGAGATCGCAGCTATCAATCAGGGATTGGGAGCGTGGTATGCCGGAGCGCGGGCGATCGTCACGACTTCCGGTGGCGGTTTCGATCTGATGGTGGAAGGCGTGAGCCTTTCAGGAATTATTGAAACGCCGATGGTCGTGCATATCGGACAAAGGCCGGGGCCGGCGACGGGACTGCCAACTCGCACTGAGCAAGCCGATCTCAATCTGGTTTTGTATGCCGGGCACGGAGAGTTTCCGCGGGCTGTTTTTGCTCCGGGCACTCCGGAGGAGGCTTTTTTGGTTTCCCAGCAAGCTTTCTTTATCGCTAATAAGTACCAGACGCCCGTATTTATCCTGACCGATCAGTATTTCTTGGATTCGGTGAGGAGTATTCCAAAGGATCGCTTGCAGAAGATTAAGTCAGAAAATTTTATTATTGAAACAAGAACGGATTATAAGCGCTATAGCATTACTGAAAGTGGGGTTTCTCCGCGCGGAGTACCGGGGTATGGCCAGGGACTAGTGGGTATCGATAGCGATGAACATGATGAAGAAGCCCATATCACGGAAAGCGCGGAGATGCGTGTAGCGATGCACGAAAAACGTCTGCGCAAAATGAAAGGAATTCGCGCAAAATCTTTGCTGCCGACGGAAATCGGAGATGTGTCGCACGCGGACACGATAATCGTTTCTTGGGGATCCAATCGTGGAGTAGTTGAAGAAGCATTAGAAATTTTGAAACAAGATAACCTAGCTGGGCTTCATTTTCATCAGGTCTATCCCTTGCCGGAAAGAACAAAAAAACTTCTGACGAAGAAAAAAATCGTGGTACTGGAAAATAATTTTGGAGGACAGTTTGCCAATCTTCTTAAGCTTGAATACGGCATCAAAGTTGCTGACAATATTCTCAAGTATGACGGAGACCCTTTTAGTGTGGAAGAAGTGGTGGCGAAGCTACGCCAAATGTAAAATGAAAAAATCAAAGATGAAAATGACAATGCAAAATTTAAAAGTAAATCATGAATTCGAAACATTTTACACTTTAATCTGTCCACCTCGGCGAAGGCCTTGCGAGACGGGTCATTTTCCATTTTGATATTTACATTTTGATTTTATGTTAGATAAGAAGATATACGATATGCCTCGAGGGACGGATATGGCCTGGTGCCCGGGCTGTGGCAATTTTCCCATTCTCAATATCGTCAAAATGGCGCTGGCGGAACTGGATATCAAGCCCCAGGATGCGGTTATCTGTTCCGGCATCGGTCAGGCGGCCAAGACCCCTCACTATCTGCGCGTCAACTACTTCAACGGTCTCCATGGCCGAGCCTTGCCTCCAGCCATTGCCATCAAAGTGGCCAATCCGCGCCTGACGGTCATTGCCGAGAGCGGCGATGGCGATACGTATGGCGAGGGCGGGAATCATTTCATCCATACCATAAGGCGCAATCCTGACATCACCAATATCGTCCACGACAATATGATTTACGGCCTCACCAAAGGCCAGGCCTCGCCGACTTCCGAGAAGGGGCTGAAGAATCCCATCCAGAGGGACGGCGTCATCGTGGATCAGTTCAATCCGCTGGCGGTAGCCTTGTCGCTTGACGCGACATTTGTGGCGCGGGCTTTTACCGGAGACATTCTCCAGTCCAAAGAAATCATCAAAGCCGCCATTCTCCATAAAGGCTACGCCCTGGTGGATGTGTTTCAGCCGTGCGTGGTGTACAACAAGCAGAACACTTATCAGTGGTTCAAAGACAAGGGTTATTATGTTGACGCCAGCCACGACAAGACAGATAAGATGAAAGCTTTAGTGTTGGCGTTTGATCTCGAACGACTAGCCCTTGGCGTCATCTATCAGCGGGAAGGCAAGCCGACGTATGAAACGCTCGTCCGCGAAGGCAGCACACCGCTGTACGAAAAAGGTTTTGATACAGGAGCGCTCGAAAAACTTATTGGGACATACAAGTGAGAAAAACTGCTCCGGTGGGGCAGTTTTTTAGTCGAGGCCGAGCTGGATTTTGGCTTCCTCGGTCATCTTATCGATAGTCCAGGGCGGGTCGAACGTCAGTTCAATTTTCACTTCATTGATTGCGGGGATTTCCATCACGCGATCCTCGACTTCTTTCTGGATCTGCGCGAAAAGGGGGCAGCCGATCGTGGTCAAGGTCATCGTAATGAGGCACACGCCTTCTTTGTCCGTGACGATTTCATAAATCAGCCCCAGATCCAAGATAGACACGCCCAGCTCGGGGTCGAGCACCAACTTCAATTTGGTTCTGATTTGATCTTCGAGAGATTTTTTTTTTGGAGACATAATTTGTTTCGATGAGAATGTAAAGTTTAAAAATCAAAAATCAAAATGACCCGTCTCGCCAAAGGCTCTGCCGAGGCGGACAATGCAAAATTCAAAAATATTTCAGACAAAAAATTTGACATTTTTATCTGTCATTTTTCATTTTGATATTTACATTTTTATTTAGTGGAGCTTGGCTCCAAAGATTATTCCGGGAATATCACCTTCCCTGTCTCGTCTTTGATGATGATGGCGGCCACCGGACAGGCGCGGGCGGCATTGAGGATTGTCTCTTGATCATCTTGGTCGACCGTGGCGAGAATGCCAGCCTTGCCATCGTCATTCAAGGCGAAGGTATGGGGAGCCATAGCAGTACAGGGCGCGGCGCCGATGCAGGCGGCATTGTCGACTTCTACCGTCCAGCCATTTTTTAGTTTTACCGGACCATGCGGTT
>MFSB01000042.1 GCA_001784735.1 Candidatus Moranbacteria bacterium RIFCSPLOWO2_12_FULL_48_12 | reverse complement strand
GTCGGAGTGCTTTATGTGGATACTGACGGCCCGATGGATATTGACACGGCAACGGGAAATATCGTGTTGGATTCTGTTGATGCCGGAGCGGGAGCGATTCTCCCAGAAGACGACAGTGAGGATGATCTAGGAGCCGATGCGACCCGGTGGTCCACGATCTTCGCTGACACCTTGAATTATTCCGCGGCTTTGACCGATGACAATTCGGCTGGAACGACGGTCTCGATGGGAGATAGCGTTACCCTTGATACGGTGACGGTGACAGCCAATACAGCCATTACCGATGGCGAGTGGAATGTTACCAATGCCGGTGTAGCTAACTTCGTTTCAGTTGGGGCAACCACTGCCGGAACAGGCACGTTCACCACGCTGATCGGTGATACGGTTCAGTCCGATACGACCGTAAGTTTCTCGACTAATAGTGAATCGATCGTCAACTCGGTTGATGACACATTCACTTTCACAAGTAATGACAGCGCGGTCACCATTACTGCGGCTGATGCTGATGCTAACGTTGCCCTTACAGTTACCCCCGGAGGAACTGGAGCTTTGACTCTTGGTACTACCGGTGTTAGTGGTACCACCTCCATAACCCTCGCTACTGACGGGACAGGAACAGGCGAAGTAGTTTTGCCTGACGGAGCTATTAGTACTGCGGAAATCGCTGATGGAACAATTGCTGATGCTGATACCAACGGCGCTTTGACTGGCGCTGCCCTTGCGGCTGATACACTAGTGGCTGGTGATATTGCAACTGGTGCGGTAACCACGACTGAGATCCTTGACGCGACTATCGCGGGCGGGGACTTGGCTGCTGATATCGCCCTGACCACAACTGGAGCGGTCAACTTCAGTGGAGCGTCGAGTGTGAGAATTCCTTTCGGTGCTGGACTAGCTACGACTGCTTGTGATGCAGCAGGGGAAACAGGTCAGATCTATCTTGCCAATACCACTGCTGGTGCGATGACGGCTGACAAAGCATACATTTGTAATGGTACTACTTGGTTACTTCTCAACTAGTAGTTAACTCTAAACTCTAAAATAAGAAGCTCTCAACGAGGTCGATAGTTGAAAGCCAAGAAGTCCCGCCTTCCGGCGGGATTTTCTTTTCCTTCCTTTTCTCTTTCTTCTCTTTTTTTATCCTCCCCCCCTCTTTTCTCTCAATTTCACCTGTACATTATAATCCGCTATAGCGGGATAATGTGTACACTCGAATACGATCAAATATTATACTTGGAAGCAAGGCTTCCAAATAACCTTCCTCATACAGCGGTCGGACCGCTGTAAAAGAAGAGATGCCAGATACCCTTTGGAAGCAAGGCTTCCAAATCTCCCTTTTCCTCAGTAGCCTTCCTCCTCGCTCAAACTTGGACGTTTCACATCCAAATCTCCATTCTTCTCGATCCCACGTTGTACATTATAACCCGCTTTCTTAACCTCTCTTCTTTCTCAATCCGCACTAAACTCAGTACCACTACTTATGCAATTGCACAAATAGTGGTACTTGTATATTTCTATTTCCTTCCCTTCTCTTCTTAATCCCGCTGTACATTATAACCCGCTATAGCAGAATAATGTGTACATCGGAAAAGAAGGGATCAGGCACCTTTGATCGCTGAGGATTGTTTTTTTGCCTGAAATAAGCTACAATTTCAGCATGAATGGGAAGGGAAGAACCATTATAATCACAGTTATTCTCGCCATTGTACTGCTCAGTAGTGGAGGTTTTTGGGTGTATCAGAAATTCCAAAAGTCTCAAGAAAGTGCTACGAAGGTGGAGGCGCAAGCAGAAAAAAATTATTTTGAAATCAACGATGAAGTGGCCGGGGTATATTTCAAAGTCAGCAAGAAATTTGATCGTCTTTCCGCCCAGCAGCTCCAGATAAAAAACCAGAGCTTCATCTACGGGTTTTCCGCGTCAGATGATAAGACGGTGGCTTGCTATATTTCCCAAACCAAGCGTGAAAAACCGGGAGGAGTGATGGTTTCCGAGTTGCGGGACGGCGTATTCGAACAAGTGAAAAAAACGTATCCGGATGCCAGGTTGGATGCGGCGGAAGTGGTGGATGTGGGGGAGAACAATAACCGAGGCGCCAAGCTCAAAATGAGCTATAGTAATGCCGATGTTCCCACGTTACAGTGGGAAGTGGTCGGTATCACGGAGAAAACCGCTACATTCGCTTTTTGCGAGCTTCCGGCAGCCGTGCTAGACTTGTACCGAGAGGATATCAATCTGTTTCTGGATAGCATAAGAATAAAATAGGGTCTATTATCAATGTCATTCCGAGTGGAGCGTAGCGTAGTCGAGGAATCTGCTCAAATAAAGTCTACAATCTTTTGTTCTAAGTAGATCCCTCGACTTTGTCCGTGGCGGACTTTGCTCGGGATGACAAGTTTGATATTAATATGATGGAACAAACAGAAGTAAAACCGCAGAAATTTCAGAAATTACTGAAAATTCTTAAGATAAGCGCTATTGTTTTGATGGTGCTGGTGGTTTTGGTTTTTGCATACTTCGTCTATCTTGTTTCCCAAAAAGACCTTTTCGGCTGGCGATTCAATTTCAGTCTGAGCAAAGTGGAAACGGGAACGTACACAAGCTTCGCTCCCAACATCGCTTTTCTTTACCCGAGAATTTTTGAAATTGATGCCAACCGCGAGCGGTATGGTAAGGGATATCTTGTCGGTATCAAGCTGAAGACCGACGACCGAACCGGCTGCGATATACGCCTGGGCGGTCCGGAATTGGATTTCGGAAAAAGTATCGATGATCTTACGAATGAGATTGTCGCGCCCATCCGGGGCAAAGCATCGGATTTCAAGCTTTTGGAAAACAAAAAAACGAAGATCGGCGGCCGTGATGCTCTCAGGGTTTCCTTTTCTTTTCTCGACCCGATAGGCGCCCGTATACGATTGGATCAGGCGTTTGTGAAAGACAAAGATGTGAGGTATTTCATGATTTGCGGCACGGGAGAGTATCAATATAACTTTTTCCGAAAAGATTTCAATGTGTTTTACGATTCCATCAATTTCGAAGGAACGATATCCGATTTTGAAACCGACCGACCATGGTACAAGACGTTTTTCAAAGAACTGATTTTTTGGCGTAAGTGAGCCAAAACTTGACAGTATTGTGAATAGGTGAAATGATATGAAAGTAAGCGAATAATCAATTAAACTCGCCCTGTTAAATAAATTCCGCAAGGTGGCGGTTTAGCTGGGTAAACAATCATATGGCAGAAGGCAACCAAGGAGAAGCGGGAGGATCACTGGGGAAAATAATAACAGTCATTGTCATCGTGGCTGTCATCGTGGCTGGCTTTGTGTATTTCAAAAAGGGCAAGAATTCAGCCGATGTGGCTGACGCGACGAAATATCAAGCTGTTTTTTTGACGAATGGTCAAACATACTTCGGCAAAGTTTCCAATGAAAAGAGAGCCTATGTGTCTTTGAATGACGTGTATTATCTGGTTTTGAAGCGGCCGCTCCAGACACAGCAGCAAACCGAAGGCGAACCGACGCCGCCCGCGACACCGGAATACAGCTTGATAAAATTGGGTAAGGAAATGCACGGACCGACGAGCATGTCCATCAATAAGGATCAGATTCTGTTCATCGAAAATCTGGCTGATGATTCCAAAGTCGTCTCTGCGATAAAAGGCGCTCAAAAGTAATTCTGTGGAACCGAAGAAAAAAATACTTGGTTTGGTGGTGCTTTCGCTCATTGTAGGAGTCGGGATGGGTCTTTACTTCGGGAAAAATACCGAAAGCTCAAAAACGATTGAAATAACAAATTCGAATAAAGATGAAACCGCTACAGCCTCGGATGTGAAACCGGATGTGAACAAGAAGAGTCTGGCTTTGCGGAAGCTTGACCTGTTGAAATACTATACGAATTTTGTCCTTTTACCGAAAGAAAAATTTGCTGATCCAAAAAAATACGGGGAGGATATGAGCGCGGTGGTTGAGGAGATTAATGACAATGAAATTACTGCTCGATACAAAGCGACCGCCGAAGCCGACAGTGATGAGCAAAGAATTGTTAATATTCGCAGCCTTCTGAATTATCTTAGCGACAGCATAAGATCAGACCTCAATTGATTTTTACGGCCTTCGAATCTGAAACAAGAACAAAGCGCCCGTGGCATATAGCGTGACCCGTTTGTTAAACATATGCGACAATTGACATTTCGATTAAAACCAGGGCAACTTTTGAAAGAGGAGATTGAAAAAATGGCTCAGAAAAGCCATATTCAGGCTGGTGTTTTGCTGTCTATTGTGGGCGCTCTGGAAAATGCTACCTTGAGAATGGCTGGTGCAACTCCCGATAATCAGGAGGTGAAGAATTTTGCGGAGCCGTTTGAAATCGTATCCGGTACAGGGACGATCTCACAGGATGGTTGTCACATACATATCGCGATATCCGACAAAGAAGGCAAAGTGATCGGCGGCCATCTCAAAGGTGGTTGTGTGGTGGATATGACAGTAGAAATCGTCATAGGGATATTTGAGGATGCCTCCTATAAGAGGGTTTATGATAAGGATACCGGCTTTAAAGAATTGGAAATTGAATAATTTTTGTTGATGCAGAAGTAAAGAGAGGAATATTATGGCGCAGCATTCGGAAAATCAAAGGCCGCAGGTAGGTCTGGGAGTATATATTCTCAATGACAAAAACGAATTGTTATTGCTCCGGAGAAAGGGAACGCACGGTGCCGGTACTTGGTGCGCGCCCGGCGGCCACTTGGAATTTGGTGAAAGTTTCGAAGAGTGCGCGAAAAGGGAAGCCAAAGAAGAGGCTGACCTCGATGTGGATGACTTGGAAGTCGCGGGTGTCACCAATGATATTTTCGAAGAAGAGGGGAAACACTATATTACGATAGCCATGCGCGCAAAAAGTTATGCGGGGGTGCCGAAAGTCATGGAACCACAGAAATGTGACGCTCTCCGCTGGTTCCCTCTCAACCATCTTCCAACACCGCTTTTTACCCCATGCCAAAACTACTTTGACAGCGACCCCCTATGCCTCTGCGGATCGGGGGTTCGGTTTAAAAAGTGTCATGGAACCTAGCAAATAAATATGAAAGACTTAGAAAAGAAAATCTTACAACATTTGAAGGCAAGGAAATGGGATAATCTGCGGCCTTCCGACGTGGCAAAATCCATTATGATCGAAGGTGCCGAACTACTTGAAATATTCCAATGGGAAAATCTCGAATTGGCAGAAGTGAAGAAAAATAAGGAGAAAATGGAAGCGGTAAAAAATGAATTAGCTGACGTGCTCATTTACTGTATTGAAATGGCCGTGCTCTTGGGACTTGATACGGAAAAAATCATCCGAACCAAGCTTTCATTCGTGCAAAAGAAGTACCCGGCAAAGTTGATGAAGAAAAACACCAGTAAAGAACCAGGAACCGAAAGCACCTATTGGCGCATAAAGAAAAAGTATAGGAAACATGCGTAACGAAAAACTATGAAATTGGAAGAGCATTTTAAACTGATTCCAGAAGTGTATTTAGTTCTTGTCAGGGATAAGAAGGTTTTATTGTCACGAAGATTCCAGACTGGTTACGAGGATGGAAATTACAGCATGATAGCTGGGCATGCCGATGGCAATGAAACGATGAGAGAGGCACTGGCACGGGAAGCGAAAGAGGAGGCTGGGATAACGATTGATCCAAAAAAACTGGAGCATCTATTGACGATGCACCGCTGGTGCGGAGATCACGAAAGAATCGGATTTTATTTTACGGCAGAACAATGGGGCGGTGAGATCAAGAACACAGAACCGAATAAGTGCGATGATTTGGCGTGGTTTCCGATTAATCGGTTGCCCGACAACACCATTCTCTATATTCGAAAAGCGATCGAATGTTACATCAATGGAGTGCGCTATACTGAATTCGGCTGGGGAGAAAAGCAATAAACCGGTATTATGAACGAGCCCGTTGTCATTCCCGCGAAAGCGGGAATCCAGGTTTTCTAGAGAGATTGTTTCTGGATCCCGTATCAAGTACGGGATGACACAAAAAAATTTGCTGTCAGTTTAAAGGTCGCCTGAACAAGAGCAATTTGCTCCTACTTATATGAAACCGAAAATCATCATTGTAGATGAGGAAGATAACATAATCGGTTGTAAAGAGCGAGAAACCGCTGTATTGGAAGATATTTATCGGGTTTCGGCTTTGTGGGTGACCAATAGTCAGGGGAAAATTCTTTTGGCCAAAAGAGCGCTTACGAAGTCTCATAGTCCCGGAGAGTGGGGACCAGCAGTAGCCGGAACGGTAGAAAAAGGTGAAGAGTATTTAGGAAACATCATCAAAGAAGCGGAGGAAGAAATAGGTTTGAAGGATATCGTTCCACAGGTAGGGTCTAAAGAAAGGACACGGACGCGGTATAATTACTTTTGCCAGTGGTATTTTTTGGTTGTGGACAAAACGTTAGACGAGTTTGTCATTGACGAAAGCGAGGTGGCAGAAGTACGTTGGTTTACGAAAGATGAGTTACAAAAAGAAATCCAAGCCGATCCGACCAAGTTTCTAAAGTCCATGCAACACTTAGTAGAATTATTTTGTAAATAAATATTACCATATAATATTATATGGTAAGAAAATATGTACCATCTATCGACGGCCGTCGATAGATGGTAATAAGACAGTTTTAAAAAATATGTTTGATATCAATACAGGGGCAGTGCTCATGGCGGCGGTGGCGCATATGTTTATCGGGTTCGTGTGGTATTCGCCGGTTTTTTTCGGAAAAGCCTGGATTTCGCTTATGGGTTTCAATGTTGATACGCCGGAAGGAAAAGTGGCGTGGGAAGAGCGGCAGAAGAGTATGAGCAAGACGTGGATACTCACCGTACTGGGGGCGTTCATCATGGCATATGCGCTGGCGTATTTTATGGGAATGTTTTTTGTGGAAACGGTCATGGATGCTCTGCAAGTCGGTTTTATCGCGTGGCTGGGATTTATCGCGACGACATCCTTCATCAATACCTTGTTTACGGGGAAGTCCAAGAAATTGTGGGCTATCGATACCTGCTATTCGCTCGTTTCGATGCTTATTATGAGCGTGATTTTTGTCTTGTGGCAGTAGCGGTTAATAATAGCTAGTGGAAAAAAGTGTACACTATTTTCCGCGGTCGCGGTAAATAGTGTACAATCCATAAAGTGATAGATTGTCCTATTTGTTTTTTGGGCAACAAAAAACCTCGCAAGAAGGAGGGAGAGCGAGGAGAGTGGGTGAAAAGTGTGGGGGTGTGTAGAATAAAAAACGTTGTTTTTATTTGTGGTATCTATTCTAGATACCGACACGCTCTCCCTCAACATTACCTTGTCTCATCCTCGCATTTCAAGTGTACCATCATCCCCAGTCTTTTACAAATACTTAAAGTAATAGTACTTTTCTTGCAATTGCAAGAAAAGTACTATTCAGCAGACCTTAACAGTAAAAATAAATTTTTCGTGAGGAATCGTAAGAGTATAAAATGTTTTGATGTTATACTGAACAATATGAATACTTCGAATTTTATTCCCAAACCAGGCCAAGTGGATTTCACGGACATCCGCTACTGTCCGGTGATAAACTGTGTCGTGCGATATGGAGAGAAGTTTTTGATCGTCGAGAGGAGTGAGAACTTGCGTCTCTACCCCGGATATTGGAATGGCATCTCAGGATTTTTGGATGAT
This sequence comes from Candidatus Moranbacteria bacterium RIFCSPLOWO2_12_FULL_48_12, assembly GCA_001784735.1. GTDB lineage: Bacteria > Patescibacteriota > Minisyncoccia > Moranbacterales > UBA1568 > UBA1568. Next base: position 14,687 of record MFSB01000042.1, on the reverse strand, counting down.
GATATGAGCCGAGAGGAAAAAGTGAAAGATGAGCTACGCGAGGAACTGGGTATCGGCGAAGATGATATCGTTTCGATACGTTTTGGGGAAATTTTCGATCAGGAAGCGCCGGAATACAAGAAAACGTGGATTGTCCATTCCGTGCTGGTGGTGATCAAGACAGACAAAATAAGGCTGGATCAGGAAGCGCAGCAGTATCGATGGATTGGGCGAGAAGATGTAAAAAACTATAAGTTATTGCCAGGTTTTGATGAGGTACTGGAAAGAGTTTTTCGCTTACTTTGATTGTTATGAAATACCACAAGCTAGTGCGGGACAAGATTATCGAAATCATTGAAGCCAAAGGCGGGAAAGCCCTTTGTCATATCGCGACCGATGAGGAATATCGGGAAAAACTGAAGGAAAAATTATCGGAGGAGGTGAAGGAGTTTTTGGAAGCGGAGAGCATCGAAGAAATGGCAGATATATTCGAGGTGATTGCGGCTTTATTGGAACTTAAGAATTGGGGTGTTGAAGAAATTGTTGCAAAACAAAAAGAAAAGCGTAAAAAGCGTGGCGGTTTCGACAAGCGGATAATTTTGGAAGAATCTTAAAAGACTGTAAAAATCTTACTTTTCGTGCAATTGCATAAAAAGTAAGATATCTACGTATGAGAAAAGTTTTGACGCTGTGTCTCGCGATACAGGATGGCAGGCTGCTTCTTGGTATGAAGAAACGCGGTTTCGGGGCAAGGTGGTGGAATGGTTTTGGCGGGAAGATAGAAGAGGGCGAAACGATTGAGGAAGCGGCCAAGAGAGAAACGCAAGAAGAATGTGGTATTGTTATCCGGTCGATGGAAGGAGTCGGGATTCATGAATTCCGTTTTGATAGCAAGCCGGAGGAAATTCTCGAGGTGCATGTTTTTCGCGTGGATACGTTTGAGGGCGAGCCGATTGAGACGGAGGAAATGCGGCCACAATGGTTCGTATTTGCGGAAATCCCATACGATACGATGTGGCCGGATGACCGTTATTGGATACCGCTCTTCTTGGCAGGCAAGAAATTCCGCACAAAATTCCTTTTCGGGGCAGGAGATGTTATTCTGGAAAAAGAAATTTTGGAAGTGGAAAATCTCACTATGGATGGTTGACTTTGCCTTTAGATATGCTAAAATTCGTGTGTTTTGACGTTTTATCTTAATTTGCTATTCATGATTCGAAATTCCTGATTCTGCTTGAAAGGGCCTGTAGTAAAGCTTGCCCCGTCACTTATTTAGAGAAAGACTTGTGGTTGTAGTGAACTGTAAGACATAGTCGCCTAACGGCTTTTGTTTACCATTATATCCATCTTTGCTGAAATAGGTGATGGGGTGAAGTATTACGCCGCACACGCCCTGTTAGATAATGCGGGCCTATGGTCTAGTGGTACGACGCCACATTCGCATTGTGGAGACGGCAGTTCGATTCTGCCTAGGTCCACCCCGTTAGAGAAAAACATCGATCGTTTTAAGCATTCTTGAAGGTTTTCTTGAAGAGCCGCTTCTGAACCATGAATGATGTCTGTTTTTTTCTGACGGGATCCACCAAAATTTATTGGGTTTGGTTGTTTGATGTTACTATTATTACAATTGATATGGTTTCTTCGATAGGAACCCCTATTATCCGGATACTCATTTTGACGTACCTCGGATTCGGGGCGTACCTCTTTTTTAACCAGCGGAATCTTCTCTATTTTCCAGCCCTCGGTGACTCGGAAGCATGTGAAGTGTTCATGAAGACAAGAGCAGAGAGAATCATCCAGAACAAAACGACGCTCTACTACAAGAAAAACGGAGAGACGATCGTCGTGTTTTACCACGGGAATGGCGGGACGGCATGCGATCGAAAATTTCTCGCCGATGAGCTTGATCGCAACAACTTTTCATATCTTTTCGTGGAGTATGCGGGGTACGCGGATGATCGCGAGACAACAAAAGAAAATATTTTTCAGGATGTGCAGAACGCGGATGATTTCCTCCGGACAATTTCGTATGAAAAACTAATTTTTGTCAGCGAGAGCCTCGGGGCGGGGCCGCTCGCGTACCATACGACACGTCGGCCGCCGGAGAAAATAGCGCTCATCGCGCCCTACGCGAAGATAAGCGATATCGTAAAGGCACATTTTCCGTACTCGCTCTACCCGGCAACACTTCTCGTGAAAGACAATTTCAATACCACGTCGCTCGATGCATTCCGCGGAGAGGTGCTTGTCATTCACGGAACGGCCGATGAAATCATTCCCTTCGAGCTTGGAAAAAGACTGTACGAAAGCATTCCTTCGGAGAAAAAAGAATCCCTTTTCGTGTCGGGCGCGATGCATAATACGGTGCTGGATGCTCCGGGCGTGATGGAAAAGCTTCTCCGGTTTTTCCGACCCGAATGATATAGTTAGCAGAGAGGAAAATATAAAGGGAATGCGTACGACCGCTATGATTGATATATCTATTACAAAAAGATTTTCAGATATTTCTCACTATAAACTCTGGATTATCAGTTTGTACGTGATTTTATTCCCGCTCTTTTTTGTATTTATACCGGATGTCTTGCGCTATGATTTTTCAAGCGCGCATCTCGGACAAGTTCTATTCATTATCGCCATCACTTTCCTGGGTATTTATTCACTGAACCTACTTTTCGGACTCCGGAAAATCGGGTGGCGCGGCTTGGCGGTTCCTCGGGATGCATGGGTAATTCTGTATGCTGTATTTTTTGCGGTACCTGAAGAAATAATTTTTCGGGGTATAGTCCAAGGTGCTCTTCAGAATTTCATAAATAACACCCTGGTTCTCGTAGTCATTTCTTCTGCGATATACGGACTGGCTCATTTACCGAACGAGGCAAAGGGGCTGCACATCAAAAACTGGAACTGGCGATTCGCCGCAGTGGCATTTTTGGCCGGCTTGCCTTTGAGCCTGATTTTTGCCACAACCGACAGCCTGCTCATCCCGACCTTGCTACACGCTTCCTTTCTGACTATTTTCAAGCTATTTGCTGACGAAGCCAATCAGAAGTAAAAATTCTATGGAACTCTCTATTTTATTTTTTCTTTTATACATAGCGATTGTGGTCGTTATCGGCATTGTTTCTTCCAAGAAAGAGACTGAGGACGGCTTCATGATCGCCGAGCGCAAGGTAGAGGGCGTTCAGGTGGCTGCTACCATGAGTGCCGCTTTTTTTGATGGATTCTTTTTGGCCGTTTACATAGCCTATGTCTACCAATATGGTTTTTCTGCCATTTGGCTTTTCATTGGTTTGGCACTGGGGCTGCTGTTGCTCAAGAAGTATGCCGGAAGAATCAAGCAAAAAGCCGATGAACTCAAAGTATATTCCATGCCGGAATATTTTTTCAGAGTTTTGGGAAAGAAAAATGGCCTCATGTTCTCGTTCTTCCTTGTACTCCAATTTTTTCTGGTTCTTATAGTGAATCTGATAATCAGCGGGAAAGTTTTGGCAGCCATCTTTCCCATCTCATATTTTCTGGCTGTTCTCATCGGTGGCGCGATAGTCTTATCATACCTTTTGCTTGCCGGTTTCAAAGCGGTAGTGAGGACAGATTTCTTTCAAGTGGTCATTGGACTTGTAATGACTCTCTCAGTTGGGATTTTCCTTCTCGGAAGAACCCATATTCCAGTCGCGGAATTTAATCTCGGGACACTGGGGGTTGGAAATACAGTTGGATTTCTTATTCTCGGCGGCCTCGGTTTGATAGTCGCGCCAGATTTATGGCAACGAATTTTTGCGACAAAAGACGAACAGAACTTGAGACGAGGGTTGAATTACTCCGTTTTTATAATTTTAGTCTTTGCAGTCATTGTGAGTATTGTCGGCCTTGCCACAAAACAGTATTTTCCCAATATCTTGCCGGAAGACGCTTTGGTGACAGGCTTCTCAAACCTGCTCCCTTTCGGGCTAAAAGAATTTGGCATGGTGCTTCTCTATGCTGTAGCTCTTTCGTCATCGGATACTGTAACCTTTGTCGTCTCGTCAATCTTTACGCGTGATCTCAAAAATTATACAGAAAAATACAGCGAAACTTCCATGAAGAAACTTACGCGTTTTTTTATCATAACTTTTATCGTTCTAGCTCTGTTTGTCGCTATTTATTATCAGGACATTATGACACTCGGATTTTCGCTCGCTAGTTTGAATCTGGCTCTCTTCCCAGTCGTTTTCGGTTCGTTCTATTGGAAGCTCAAGCCCCAAGCTGTTTTTTGGAGCTTAGTTTTAGGCTTTCTCAGTATTCTCGCATTATTCGTCACTGGATCGCTCAATCCGGAAAGTGCTGTCATTTCGCTTCCGGTCGTTCTTTTTTCATTGTTCATCTTTCAAAAACTATTCAGGATGGAACCTATGGCTGTTTAATTTGAGAAGCCTTGTCAAAATCTCTTGTTTCAGATAGACTGATGCAGGTAAGATATAAGACTGATTGCAGATATGAAAGTGATACTTCTCCAGGATGTGGAAAGATTCGGCAAGGCCGGCGATGTCAAAGAAGTCCGTAACGGTTACGGGTTCAATTTTTTGCTGCCGCGAGGATTGGCTGAGTTCGCGACGCCCCAGGCGGTCAAGCAAAGAGAACGATTGATCGCCAAACGTCGTAAGGAACTGGAAAGTTCAGTGATTGATTTCAAGACCAAAGCGACGGAACTGGAAGGAAAATCAGTGACGATAAAATCGAAGGCAGAAAAAGAGAAGTTATTCGGCTCCGTCGGACGAGAAGAAATTGCAGTTGCTTTGAAAGAAGCAGGCATCGAAGTGGATGCCAAGATCATAGTCATCGAAAAACCATTCAAAGAGATCGGGACATTCCCGGTAGAAGCGCATTTCGGACACGGCGTGAAAGCCATATTTACGGTAGTGATCGAGGCTGAGTAAGCTTCGCTGTCAATCAGTCATTTTACAAAGAGCTGCTTTCTTCCTACTCTCCGGAACAGCGGCTCTTTCTCTATAAAGACATTTAATGGCATGGCAACCCCCGCACTAATTCCGGAAATAATGGATAACATTTATTGTTGTATCCACGGAACCGCCTTTGGCTTGGATATGCAGAATGATTAAAATTAATATAATGAATTGGTGCGGGGCGCTCATATTTGTAGCCGCTCGCACAGCTCACGGACAAATATGGCGAAACAAACAAAATATATTTTCGTGGTCGGCGGGGTGATGAGCGGCGTGGGCAAGGGGGTGACGACGTCTTCTATCGGGAAAATCTTGCAATCCCGCGGCCTCAATGTGACGGCGTTCAAGATCGATCCGTACATCAATGTGGATGCCGGGACGATGAATCCGACGGAACACGGAGAGGTGTTCGTCTTGAAAGACGGGTATGAGACGGATCAGGATATGGGAAATTACGAACGTTTTCTCAATATCGAACTGGATCGGGGAAATTATATGACCACCGGTTCCGTGTATCGGACGGTCATCGAACGGGAGCGCAACCTCGAATACAACGGCAAATGCGTCGAAGTTGTGCCGCATATCCCGCTGGAAGTCATCAGCCGCATCAAGCAGGCTGCTCATAAAAGCGCCGCCGATGTGGCGATTATCGAAATCGGCGGGACGGTAGGGGAATATCAGAACATCCTTTTTCTGGAAGCTGTCCGCATGATGAAGATCGAGAGTCCGGAGGATGTCATCACCGTCATCGTCAGCTATATTCCGACGCCCTCGACGGTCGGTGAGATGAAAACCAAACCGACTCAATACGCCGTCCGCGCACTGAACAGCACCGGTATCCAGCCGGATATCATCGTGGCTCGGGCCGAGCGGCCGCTGGATGAGAAACGCAAGGAAAAAATCGCCGTTTTTTGCAGTGTCCGCAAAGAAGACGTTATCAGCGCGCCGGATGTGGAGAGCATTTATGATGTGCCGCTCAATTTCGAGAAGGATCATCTGAGCGATATTTTACTGAAAAAACTCAGTTTGAAGGCCAAAAAACAAAACGGGACTCTCAAGGAATGGGAAAAAGCCGTGAAACGTATCCATAGCGCTACACACAAAGTTCATATCGGGATCGTGGGAAAATATTTCAAGACCGGGGATTTCGTGCTTTCCGATGCCTATATCAGCGTCATCGAAGCCCTCAAGCACGCCGGTTGCGCTGTCGGGGTGAAGGTGGTATTGGACTGGATCGACAGTACGGATTTCGAAAAAGATAAGAAAAAATTATTGCGACTTAAAAAATATGACGGCATCCTTATTCCAGGCGGTTTCGGGAGCCGGGGCGTGGAAGGGAAAATCAGAGCGGTGCGTTTTTGTCGGGAAAACAACATACCTTACTTCGGTCTGTGCTATGGCATGCAGCTGGCGGTGATCGAATACGCCAGAAACGTTTTGGGATTGACCGAGGCGCTCACGACGGAAATCGATCAGAAGACAGTTCACCCCGTCGTGGATATTATGCCGGAGCAGAAAGAGAATCTGCGCCAGAAAAATTACGGCGCCACCATGCGGCTGGGGCATTATGAAGCGAAAATCCTGCCGAATACCATCGCCCGCATTGCCTATGGGAAAGACAGCGTCTTGGAACGGCATCGCCATCGCTATGAAGTGAACCCAGCCTATGTGAAAGATCTGGAAAAAGCCGGACTGGTCTTTTCCGCCACGTCGCCCAATGGCGTTCTCATGGAAATCGCCGAACTGCCGCAGGCCAAGCACCCGTTTTTCCTCGGCACCCAATTCCATCCGGAATTCCAATCTTCCCTCCTCCATCCCCATCCGCTCTTCGTAGCTTTCGTCAAAGCCGCCAGCGAGAGAAAAAATAGAATTGAATCTTAATATGTCTTGGCTGAACCCAGATAAAATAAGTTCTTCAGGGTACAATCCTCAAAAATTAGTTGAGGTTTTTACTGTGGAGTACGGAGAAATTGGCAGAAAAATTCTTGGGTGTTTCGACGATGTTGACCCGCTCCATGTATTTATGGGAGAGAATGTTGATGAATACATTGGATATGCAAAAAGATTTATGGAGAAATTGGGAAAACGGGATCCTAAAACTTTAGAGTCAAAACAAATTTCTGAGCTAGTGCGGGATTCTTTCTCCTCAGAGCAGATTGGCAAGTTTGTTAGTGAGGCAGACTTGGACTTGCTTGCAGACAAAATTGTAACTACTATTTCCAACTAAGCTGGTTTAAATAGCCTCCAGTCCGTTGAGTATCAAAAAAAGCCCTCCTTTTGTGGAAAGCTTTTTCTTTTAGGATTCAGAGGGAAGATTACTTCTTGGCCTTGACTGCCTTCTTTTCCGGAATGACATTGACGAAGGTGCGCAGAGCCAGTTTGCCGGTAAAATCTCTCACCTTGCGCGCCTGAAATTCTACCGCGCCATTGACGAGGGAAAACAGCGTATCATCATTGCCGCGCTCGACATTCTTGCCGGGATGGAACTTAGTGCCCCGCTGGCGGATGATGATATTGCTGGTCATGACAGGCTGGCCGCCACCAATTTTGATGCCGAGGCGCTTGGAAATGGAATCGCGGCCTAAGGTGGTTGACCCGCCAGCTTTTCTGGTTGCCATAGAGGGGAGACTTACGGATTACAAATGTTTTGATATACTGGATGAGTATAGCAGCAGTAGAGCGATTTGTCAACAACTCTTTGTCATTCCCGCGAAGGCGGGAATCCAGGTTCCGCAGATAGATTATTTCTGGATCCCGGGTCAAGCCCGGGATGACATAAAAATTCTTTTGGTTGGTGAAAGGCCGGAGGATATTTTTTGAATCATATTATGTTTAACACTGCTTTTCTCCACAAGATAAAAGAATGGCTTATAAGCCATCAAAAGAATCTTCTGCTTTTGATAGGTGTTTTGCTTGTGGGTGGACTGGCTTTTGAAAGCGGTTTTTTGCGAGGGAAACTTTCCCAGTCTGCCGAGCCGATGGTTATCTCGATTCCGGCCGCGGCAGAACTGCCAAGTACCACTGAAGCAGTGCAGGCGGGGACAGGAAGTCCGATCACAGGTGTGGAATCTATCGTTTCAAAATCAGGTGAGAAACAAAGCGGAGCCAACTGTCCTTTGGTGGGGAGCCGCAATTCGAACTTGTATCATCTGACGACATGCGCCGTGGCCAAGCGAATCAAGCCGGAAAACAAGGTCTGCTTCACATCGAAAGAAGATGCGGAAAAACGCGGCTACATCGCCGGATGCTTGAAGTAATAATTCTTTTGCTGTATTCTTAAAGGAAGTTTACATTTTCATTCGTCATTTTGATATTTGATTTTTGCATTTTTATTTTTTACGATGATTTTTACAATTTTACATTTTGCTTTGCCATTTTACTTTTTGATATTTGCATTTTCCATTAGCTACTGTTTTTATTCAAGACCACATTTTTGTTTTGTGGAATAATAATGTTATAGTAATAAAGGAAAACAAACATATTGTGCATAACGAACATTTCGATCGAAAAAAAGTATGGCTGGTGATGTTTGTCGCGTTCATCTTGGGTTTTTTGGATGCCTTTTTGATATATATCCTCTCATCGTATTTTTCGGAGCTGACGGGCGTTGGAAATATTGGGCTATTTTATTTTGTCGCTTATAGCGGTGTATTCTTCTCTCTTTTTTATCTGCAGCCGCTCATCCGGGCCATCGGCAAGGCACGGTCGCTCTATTTGTTTCTCGGGATTACTATCCTAGCGAGCGTGTTTTTGACTCGCATGGAAATTTCTTGGCTGGCTGCCATGCTCGTGCTCGTGTTTATCATTACTACCAACCTTATATGGGTGGTTCTTGACATACTGCTCGAGGGCTTTTCGAAAGATCGGATGTCAGGCAGGATCCGCGGTCTCCATCTGACTATCCTCAATGCTGGTCTCTTGGCTGCTCCGTTTCTTTCGACGGTGGCGTTAGAGCGTTTCCATTTCGAGGGCATCTTCTTCTTATTGGTCATCGGATATATTTTCGTTTTCCTCGTTGTGCTTATCGGTTTTCGTAACGATAATGCTGTCTATCAGCAAAAGCTTAGCCTGCGGCATACTATCCATAAGATGTTCTATCAAAAGAACCTCTTGCGTATTTATGCGATTTCTTTTGCTTTGGAGTTTTTCTACGTCATGATGATCGTGTATATGCCGCTTTATTTGCGTTCGCTGCAATTTTCATGGCAAGATATTGGTATTATATTTACTATTATGCTTATTCCCTTCGTGCTTTTGCAGTATCCGCTTGGCATACTCGCGGACAAGAGGATGGGCGAGAAAGAACTTTTGGTTTCGAGTATCGCTATTGTTTTCGGCTCGACTTTTGTGCTGGGTTTTCTCGGCGCGCAGGATCTGTGGCTGTGGGCTGCTGTCCTGTTTACAACACGTATTGGCGTTGCCGGCATAGAGATTCTCCGCGATTCTTATTTTTACAAGCAGATCGACGGAGAAGATCTGGATGTTATCGCTTTTTTCCGGACCGCTCGTCCGGTCGCGAATATTATCGGGGCTGTACTGTCAGCCGGGCTGCTCTTCTTTTTCCCGCTCACCAGCATATTTTTCATGGTGGCAGGGGTGGTATTTCTTTCGTTATTCGTGGCGCTTTCTCTTCGGGATACACGCAGTGAGCGGGAACTCGGAATTTGATAAAAGGCTCCATGTCTTTTTTGTTTGGAATACCGGCCTAAAACTGCTATACTGGAAAAGAAATGGGCTACCATTCTTTGTTTAATTGTGCCCGGCAGTAGAACTTCGACTGGGATTTATAACCCAGGAAAAGTAAGTCTGAAGTCGGATATATAACTAAGGAAAAATCTAATTTTTTTGACAGTTTTTTGGGAAGCTGTCGAAGTTTCACTGACCGGGTATGGCTTATCACATATGTTTAGAGCAGTTTGAGGGGCCACTGGATCTTTTACTATCTCTCATAGAGAAAGAAAAGCTCGATATCACCCATGTGAGTCTGGCCAAAGTAGCTGACCAGTACCTCAAATATCTCGAAACGGAAGAGTCAATCTCGCTCGGTAATCTGACGGCTTTCCTTTCCGTGGCCGCTCGTCTGATACTCATCAAGTCGCGCGCCCTTCTGCCGATCCTTGAGTTCAGCGATGAGGAAGAGGAATCGATGGATGATTTGGAAACGCGGCTGAAGGTTTATAAGCGTTTCCGCGAAGCAGCCGGAAAACTGGGGGCTGCATTGGCTCATAGCCGCCGCGCTCATATCCGGGAGAGTTTTCTCGGCACACCGGTAGTATTCTATCCGCCGCGCGGCCTCTCGGCTCTGGATCTCAAGGCGCATTTCCTCGGCGTTTTGGGTCAGATCCCGGTTTTCGAAGCTTTGCCGGAAAAAGAGATTCGCGCGATCGTCACGCTGGAAGAGAAGATTCTTCATTTGAAGCATGCCCTCTCCGAGCGGGCAGAAGCTTCCTTTACCGATCTGACGCGGTCGGCCGTTGATCGCGTGGAAGTGATCATTTCGTTTCTGGCCATGCTGGAATTGGTGAAACAGCGTATCATCTTCGTCGAGCAAGACAGATTTTGGAGCGACATCCGCATTAAACGTTTTGTCTCATAAATTGAGTATGCCCGGTGGGACAACTTTGAACAACGAAGTTAAAAAATATCGGCATTATATAGAAGCTTGGAGTATTATGAATGTGGTTTTTAAGGCAAGCAGGTTTTTAGAAAATAATTCAAAGTAGTACCACCGGGTATGGCAGCAGCACCAACACATCCTACAGCGGCTCTGGAATCCCTCCTTTTTATCGGCGGAGAACCGCTTCTTTTTGCGCGTTTGGCGAAAACGCTTGGCGTCAGCGAGAAAGAAGTGGCCGCACGTATAGAAGCGCTGGGAGAAAAATATGCGGATGATGAGCAGTGCGGACTGATGATTATTACGAAAGATCGCAGAGCCGTCCTGACCACCAAACCGGAAAACGCCCAGTTTGTGGAAGCCCTCACCAAAAGCGCGCTTCAGGAAAATCTGAGCAAGGCAGCGCTCGAGGTTCTCGCCATCGTGGCCTACCGCAGTCCGATCACCCGGGCTGAAATCGAAGCTATCCGGGGCGTGAATTGCAGCTTTACCGTCCGCAATCTCCTCTTGCGCGATCTCATTGAGCGGCGGGGCAATCCACAAGACGCGCGCGGATATGTCTACTTCCCGACTTTCCGGCTTCTCCAGTCGCTTGGGCTGAAAAATATCAGAGAGTTACCGGAGTATGAGGCGCTTTCTCAGGATAAGCGTTCGAAAATATTTTTGGAAGAGGAAGGCACCGAAGCCGAACAAGAGCAAAAAGCAAAAACTGAAAAATGAATATGCGCAAATTGATTATTTTTATTATTGCTGTTGTCGTAGCATATTATCTCGTGGTCGAGAAGGGCGCGCGTTTCGAAGCGCGCGGCGAGAGTGCCTTCGCTTTTTTCACGACAGAAAAAAGTCGTTTTTCGGGAGTAGTAGATACATTCAGTCAGGGAAAAATAATGCCGTTCGTGTTCGAAAATCGCAGTTTGACAGCCGGTTTTGATCCGGAGCTGAAACCGTATGCACCGCGTTTGAGCATTGCTACGGCGCACGCCTCGATTATCTTAGATGCGGATTCCGGCCAAGTATTGTATGAAAATGATGCCGATGAACATCGGCAGATCGCTTCGCTTACCAAACTGTTCACGACGACTCTAGTAGTCGAAAGGGTGAAAAATCTGGATGAATTGGTGACGATCGATGAAGAAGCAGTATACGCCGAAGGCACACGTGTCGGCTGTCCTCGCTCGGGTTTCTGCAACGGGGAGCGTTTGAAAATAGGGGAGCAGGTGAGCGTGCGCGATCTTTTGAAGGCGGCATTGATGAACAGCGCCAACGATGCGGCTATCGCGCTTGGTAAGCATGTCGGCGGGACTCAAGAAGGTTTTGTAAAGATTATGAATGAACGAGCCCGCGAACTCGGTCTCTCGAATACGCATTTCTGTACGCCTTCGGGATTGGAGCTAGACGGACGAGAGAGCGAGTGCTATTCTTCCGCTCGCGATGTGGCACTTGTTGCCGCGCACGCTCTCAAATATGATGTTCTCTGGAATACGATGCGACTGGAAAAAACCTTCATCGCTTCGTTTGATGGAAAATACAGCCATGAGATTTTCAATACCGATGAGCTCCTCGGGCAATTGCCCAACCTCATCGGAACGAAGACGGGATTTACGCCGCTGGCCGGATATTCGCTCTTGGCGGTGGCAACGGACAATAGCCAAAACCATCGAGTCGTGGCAGTCCTCTTGGATGACCCGTATCGCTGGCAAAGCATCCGCTCCATGTTCGATTGGAGTTTTCAGGCTTTCGATTGGAAATAATAAAATTTCTACGAATTACGAATTAAATACGAATATACGAATAGATGTCTAAACAATGAAGAAAGAATTTGTATATTTGTGGAAGATTTGTAATTTGTAGGAGAAATAATCAATTTTTTCTAAGCAATGGAAATCCAAATCTCACAAGTGCAGAATATTCCTCTCGTCGCCAATGCGCTCAAAGTGCTCTTGACCGGACTTTCGGCATTTTTGCTCGCATTTTTGCTGACGCCGTTTTGGACGCACGTTTTGTATAAATATAAGATCGGTATCAAGATCAAGGAAAAGTCCGTCGATGGCGATCAATTGACGTTTGTCAATAGGCTGCATGCCAATAAGGCAGGGACGCCTACGATGGGCGGGGTCATCGTATGGGTTTCCGTCCTTGTTCTGGCGCTTCTCTCGCATTACCTTTTTCCCTTTATCGCAGAGTGGACCAATACGAATTTTATCGCGCGTCTGGATTTTTTCAGCCGATCCCAAGTGTGGCTGCCGCTGTTTGCCTTGACGACAGCCGGGGTCTTGGGGCTTTTCGATGACTATATGAGCGTGCGGGACTGCGGCAAAAATAAGGGCGGCGGTATGCGCTTCGCTTTCCGTTTCTGGTGGCTTTTCGTCATCGCTGGCGCGGGAGCCTGGTGGTTTTTCTCGAAACTGGGCTGGGATCAGATCCATATTCCGGCTGTTGGTGATTTTTCCATCGGTCTGTGGTATATCCCGCTCTTTATTTTTGTCATTCTTTTTGCCGCTATTTCTTCCAATGAGACTGATGGCCTGGATGGCCTGGATGGAGGTGTTCTTCTGATCGCGTTCAGCTCTTTTTCACTAATCGCTTTTATGCAGAATAGGATGGATCTCGCGGCCCTTTGTGCGGCTATTGCCGGCGCCCTGCTCGCGTTTCTCTGGTTCAATATCTATCCGGCGCGTTTTTTTATGGGCGACACGGGTGCCATAGCGCTAGGCACGACGCTCGGTGTTGTGGCGATGCTAACGAATTCCATAGTGGTGCTGTTCATCATCGTTTTCATTTATAGCTTGGAATCAGGCAGTGTCGTCATCCAGCTCATAAGCAAGCGTTTTTTCGGACGCAAGGTATTTCTGGCCGCGCCGCTCCATCACCACTTCGAAGCCAAGGGTTGGGCGGAGCCGAAAATCGTGATGCGGGCATGGATCTTCACGGCGCTCACCGCCCTGAGCGGCCTTATGATCGGTATCCTGGGTATGGGAAAGCTGTATTGATAAACTCTAGCAATTAACGGAAAGCTTATGGCACTGCGAAGCATTCGAGAAGCGAATTTTGAAAATCAAAAAGTGCTGGCGCGGATGGATTTTAACGTTGAACTGAATAATATCGGCCAAGTTCAGGAACATTTCAAGCTAGACGTCTTGAAAAAAACCATTGATTATATTTTAGGTTTTTCCGGTGTGAAGGTAGCTATGCTGACGCATTTCGGCCGCCCTTTGGGCAAGCCTCGCACGGCGGGAAAACCAAACGGCAAGAATGATCCCAATTATTCTGTCGCTAAATTGGTGCCTGCTATCGAACAGGCATTGGGTCGAAAAGTAATCTTTGTTTCTGATTGTATCGGAAAAAATGTTGAAAAGGCATTAGAAAACCTTCCTTCGGGTTCATTGCTTCTCTTAGAGAATGTGCGCTTTTATCTTGAAGAAGAGGCCAATGACGAAAAATTCGCCAAAACTTTGGCCAAGCCGTTCGATATATATGTCAATGATGCTTTTGGTGTCGATCATCGCAATCATGCATCTCTTACGACGATAACGAAATTCTTGCCGTCCTATGCCGGGATGCGCGTTCTTGAAGAAGTGGAGAGATTTGATCAGATACTTTTTTCACCGAAGCGCCCGGCGGTAGCGATAATCGGGGGAGCAAAAATCGAGACCAAACTGCCGCTTATCCGCGTGTTTGAAGAAAAATATGACTATACTTTGGTGGGCGGCAAGGTCGCGAATGAGGCCATTGATCAAAAAATCGTTTTTTCCGAAAAGGTATTTTTACCGCAGGACTTCGATTCCTCGCTTCGCCTGGATATCGGTCCTGATACCATTGTCCGTTATACCCAGGTTATCAAAACGGCCAAAACTATCGTGTGGAATGGCCCGATGGGAAAATTCGAAGAGAAACCCTACAATACAGGTACCGATGCTCTTTTGCGGGCAGTTTTGGAGAGCGGAGCATTCATTGTCATCGGGGGAGGGGAATCATTGACGATGCTCGAGGAGGCTGGAGTCATGGATAAGATCGGCTTTGTCTCTTCGGGCGGCGGGGCGATGCTCGAGTACTTGGGTGGCAAGAAACTGCCAGGATTGGAAGTCCTGGAAGCATGATATACTGGGGGAGAAAAGGATACATGATAAGTGATACCCGGCCGAATGTATCGTTCG
>MFSB01000041.1 GCA_001784735.1 Candidatus Moranbacteria bacterium RIFCSPLOWO2_12_FULL_48_12 | reverse complement strand
AATATTTTCGAGAATTTTGTCGGATACGCCTGCCTGCTGGTAGGCAGGTCTTGCAAAAGAGTGGACATATTTTTATCAATAAAAAATAGTCAGTTGGTGCGCTACACTGGAGGACTTCGGACGTCCCGAATAAAGTTCAATCCCAAGAGTACTCGAGGGGTGGTGGCAGAGATGGTTTAGTGCACGTTTCTACGTCGCGAACGTCAATGTGAACACCGATGGTCACCTCAACGTGAACGTCAACCAGTTCTCGAACGACAATGTCTGGAATGCCAAGTATCAGCATCGCTTCGTGATCCCGAAACTTACTGTTTCTCTCGTCCATTGTGCGGCGAGAGTTTTGTTTCCAGACCTTTCTTCCAGCCACCAAGCATGCGGCCAATTTCTTCCAGCGCCTCGGATAGGTTGATATATTTTTTGGTATCGACGAGTTTGTTTTCCCAGCCGATTTGCAGGAAAAATTTCAATAGGTCAAGTTTCCCGATAGCAGCTACCAAATACTGTGATTTGACTTCAGTTTTCGTATATTGAGCACGGAAAAGAATTTCGAGAGTTTTCAGAAACAATTCATCGATTTTTCCACCGAAAGTATGACGATGAAGCTTCGGAACATGTTGGATAACGCTCTGCCACAATTGGTAGCTGGCCTTGAGTTTGGTGATGACGGATATCTGCCCGAAACCAAGGGGGGGGGGAGTTATAGGGAGCCATAGAAAAAAGAAAATGATTATCCCTTACCATGATATCATTTCTGTGGAAAATTTGCTTGGAGCCTGGAAAGAATTTGCAAGAGGCAAGAAAAAGAAGCGCGATGTCCAAGCGTTTGAACTCCATCTCATGGACAGTATCTTTGCCTTACACAAATGTTTACGAGACAAAACATATACTCACGGTCATTACGAAGCCTTCAATATATCCGACCCCAAGCCGAGAAATATCCATAAAGCGCAGGTTCGTGATCGGCTTCTCCATCATGCTCTCTATCGCATCCTGTATCCATTCTTTGATAGGACGTTCATTGCCGATTCTTACTCCTGTCGGAAAGAAAAAGGGATGCATAAAGCTTTGCAACGTTTTGCGGTATTCGGAAAAAAGGTCGGTAAAAACGGCACCAAAACAGTCTGGGTACTGAAGTGTGATGTGCGGAAGTTTTTTGCTTCTATCGATCATAGTGTTCTCTTGGATGTTCTCAAGAAATATATTCCCGACCTAGATATTCTCTGGCTACTTCGGCAAGTCGTTACCAGTTTTTCTTCTCCCACCCCTCAGTCTCGGGGACTCGACAGCTCCCCTCAGGCAGGGGAGCAGGAAAAAAGAGTGGGGCTCCCGCTCGGTAACCTCACTTCACAACTTTTGGTGAATATCTATATGAATGAATTTGATCAGTTTATGAAGTACCAAGTCAAAGCCAGATACTATATCCGCTACGCGGATGATTTTGTGATCTTTTCCCGGGATAAAGCAAGACTCAAAACTATACTGCTTCAGATACACGCCTTCTTGAAGTTGTGCCTAGGACTCAATCTTCACCCTGATAAAGTCTTTGTCAAAACTTTGGCGTCCGGAGTAAACTTCTTGGGCTGGGTGCACTTTGTAGGACATCGGGTGCTCAGAACTGCGACGAAAAAGAGAATGTTTAAGAACATCCAGGCGAAAGAGGGAAAGAAAGAGACGGTACAATCCTATCTCGGGTTGCTCAAGCATGGAAACGCGCACAAGCTTCGCAAGCGTGTTCAAAGCTTTTTGTAATCCAAATCTTCATTTTCTATATTACGTTTTCCAGTGACTTTACATTGGTCAAAGTGTGGTATAATTGAGGCACGAAACACAAACAAAGCATGCATTATGCCGAAATTTTTCTATACCGCAAAAAATATCACTACCGGAGAAAGTTCCGGCGGCGAAGCGGAAGCTCAGGATGAGAAGAAATTGGCTCAGAACCTTCGGGAGCAGGGGGTCTTGCTGACTTCGCACAAGGAGATCGAGACGACCAAATCCATCGGCATCAAATTTTTTGATCGTTTTGCCTCCGTTCCGCTGAAAGAAAAAATGGTATTTACGCGGAACCTGGCGGTCATGGTGTCGTCCGGACTAACGGTTTCTCGAGCAGTCCACAATTTAAGCATCCAGACAAAAAACAAGAGATTCAATAAGATCCTTTTGAGCGTTTATGATGACGTACAGAGCGGCAAGACGCTGGCAGATGGTCTGGCCCGGTACCCGAATGTCTTCAACGAGCTCTTTGTCAGTATGATCAGTGTGGGAGAGGTGAGCGGTAATCTTGAAGAAATACTTGATATTCTGGCGCTCCAACTGGAAAAAGAGAATGATTTGAGAAGCAAAGTGCTCGGGGCGCTCATTTATCCGGCGGTGATCGTGGCGGCCATGATCGGCATTGCTGTTCTGATGCTGACGTACATCCTTCCGAAAATTACCGGCGTTTTTCAGGATATGGATGTGCAGTTGCCGGCGACAACGGTGTTTATCATGGGCATGAGCGATTTTCTCCGCAATCATGCCATACTGAGCACAGCGCTTTTCATAGCGGCAGCGATTGCAGTGAAAGTTTTTTTCGGGACGAAGCCTGGCAAGCGTTTTTTCGGTATCGTTTTTATCTATATGCCGATTGTCGGCAATATCGTGGTCAAAGTCAATTGCGCGCGTTTCGCTCGCATTTATAGCTCTCTTCTGAAGAGCGGCATCTCGGTGGTGAGCGGCCTTTCTATCGTGTCAAAAACATTAGGGAATGTGTATTACAAAGATGCCTTGGCAGAAGCCATCGGAGAAGTCCAGAAAGGCGTCGAGTTGAGCAAGGTTATTTATAAGTACCCGCGGATATTCCCGACTCTGGTGCCGCAGATCCTCGAAGTGGGCGAAGAAACCGGGAAAACAGAAGCTGTGCTGCAGCGCCTGGCGGAATTCTATGAGGAGGAAGTGTCGCAGATCACCAAGAATATGTCGTCCATCATCGAGCCGATCCTTATGCTCCTCATCGGCGGAGCGGTAGGGTTTTTCGCGGTGGCGATGCTGCAGCCGATGTACTCTGTCCTCGAGAATATTAAATAGGAATCATGAATCATGAATCAGGAATCAAGAATTCAAGGGGCTTCACTTTGATCGAAGCTCTGGTCTTTCTTTTTTTATTTGCCGTCGTCTCTACGGCTTTTTTTGAGGCGTATGCGGTAGGCACGCGCCTGATTATCGAATCGAAAAACCGTCTCGGCGCAACAGCCTTGGCCAACCAGAAAATGGAGATCATCCGCAGCATTGATTATGATAGTATCGGCACCAAGCATTGGAACGGCAGCGCTTGGGTGTACGGCATTCCTGCGGGGGATCTGCTCGAGGATGAGACTATCAGCGTGAACACGCGGCAATACGCGGTGCATACCTTTGTCCAGTACGCAGACGATTCTTTTGACGGTACGCTCGGAGGGACGCCGAACGACGCGATCCCCAATGACTACAAGCGCATCAGGATTTCTGTTGCGTGGGGGAGCGGCGGAGCTGATCAGACGGTTACCGTTTTTGCCAATGTTTCTCCAAACGGAGTCGAGACATCGGCGGGCGGCGGCGTGCTCTCCATCAATATCCTCGATACTTCCGGCTCTGGCATTTCTGGTGTAACGGTGCGCTTGGTCAATAGCGCTACGAGCGTTGATTTGACGACTCAAACCGATGCGACGGGCAACATAACTTTACCGGCGACACCCGCCAGTGTACCGCCCGGCGCACAAGACTATACGCTTACCGTTTCAAAAAGCGGTTACTATGGCGCAGTTACATACCCGCCCTATCCGACCTCGGCTTTTGATCCGATAGATGAGCATGTGTCGGTAAATGCCGGAGCGCTCAATCCGATAACCATCAAGATTGATGAATCATCGGACATCCAGATCCATACCGAAGACCCCTTTGGAGCGGCCGTGCCGAGCATCGCTACCCATACTGTGGGCGGCAGAGTTCTCGGCACAACTTCCACTCCTGTTCCTGGTACTCCCGTGTATGCTTTTTCCCAGGATGTCAGCACTGATGTTTCCGGCGACAAAACTTTTGCTGGAGAGAGCAGCGGACAGTATACATTTTCCATTACGGATACGCAGTATGAGTTTTATAAATTCAGCCCCGAAGAAACAGCGCGGGACATATTTGAGGTAATTGCGGGAGCAGAGAAAAATATTACGGCTATTCTATTGAATAAGCAAATTGGTTCAGTCAAGGCAGTGATAACGAATCAGGCCGATGAGAGCCCCATAGCGGGCGCCAGCGTCCGCCTTTTTCACGCGCTGCTTCTTTATGATGTAACCGCGGCGACTGATCAATATGGCTATGCCTATTTTCCGACAGCCTTGCCAGAGCTTGCGGCTGGGACGTATGACATAACGGTGAGCGCTACCGGCTTTGGCAATTATACGGGGACGGTGACTGTAAGCGGCGCATTGGTTGATAAAAATATAGCACTGACTGCCAGTTGACAAATATGAAGCGAAGAACATTGAAAGCGATGACGCTCGTAGAAATGCTGATAGCTATCAGCATCATGCTTATCGGCATGGGAGGATTTTCCTTGCTTCTTTTGAAAAGTCTGGGGACGAATAAATTCATCATAGAAGAAGGAGTCTCTTCGGCGGCAGTCTCTCGCGCCACGAACAAGATCATCACAGCCTTACGGAGCGTCCGCCAGGCTGACAATGGTGATTTTCCCGTGGAATCAGGGTCAGATTTTGACTTGAAGGTATACATCGATATCGACGACGACGACGTGACGGAACGGGTGCATTATTTTCTCGACCTGGTGAATGATCAGCTCAAAATGGGGGTGACCAATCCGCTGGCTACAATGCCAGTGACGTATCCGGCGAGTGACGATACGGTGTCTGTACTGGCAAATTATATCGTGAATACAGATGTTGATCCAGTTTTCTATTATTACAATGAGAACTATCCCGGGGATGCTATTAACAATCCTCTGGTAACACCGATCAATGTCCAGGATGTGCGGCTTATCCGTGTTCACCTTCTCATGAATATCGATCCGGTGCGGGCACCCAATAATGTCAATATCGAGTCATTTGCGGATTTGCGTAATCTGGAGATACTATGAAGAATCCTGACAAGAAGAAGTTAAAAGGATCGGCATTGGCGTTCGGCTTGGTCATTATGTCAGCGGTGGCTATTATGCTGACTTCCATTATCGGTTTCGTAGTGGGGCAGACGAAATATTCTTTGCGTATCCATGCTAGGGAACAAGCGTTTCAGATTGCGGAGTCTGGCACTCATTTTTATCGCTGGTATTTGGCCCATCAAGTAGAAGGGAGGACAGCGCAACAGGTGCAGGATTTTTGGACAAGCGGCAATCCGTATGGGGTAGCGACGCCGTATGAGGCGGAATATAAAGATCCCGGCGGATCCGCGGTAGGAAAATATCGTCTCGAAGTGACAGCGCCGACGCTCGGTTCGACGGTCGTGGTAGTCCGGTCGACTGGATGGACATATAAGTACCCGAACGATTTGCGCGTCCTCGAGGTGCGCTTGCGCCGGCCGTCGTGGAGCGAACATATCGTGTTGGCCAATGATTTTATTCGGTTCGGCGCCGGGACAGAAGTGTTCGGAACCATCCATTCGAATAAAGGTATTCGTTTTGACGGCGTGGCCCACAACATCGTATCAAGCTCTGTGGCGACATTTAATGATCCGGATCACACTGGCGGAAACGAATTCGGGGTGCATACTCACGACGCTCCGGCCGACCCTCTCCCGCCAGCGGCTGTGCCCACACGAACGGATATTTTTGAGGCGGGACGGATGTTTCCAGAAACGACAGTTGATTTTAATGGTGTGCTGGGCGATTTGAGTCTGATAAAAAGCGTGGCTCAAGCCGGGACGAATGGGAGCCGATATTTCGACAATACCCATCAGGGGAGGCATATTATTTTGAAAACGGATGACACATTCGATATTCGCACGGTGCAGAGCTTCGTCGCCTCAACCAATGAGATCAACAATTATAGCGGCGGATGGCAGACCTATGCCATACCAAATGAAGGAGTGATCTTTGTTGAAGGACATGTATGGTTGGAAGGAGCGGTCAATGGCAGGCGGACCACGATTGTTGCGGCCAATCTTCTGTCTTCATCGTTGAAAAATATATACATAGGCAAAGACATCCGTTATACGAATTATGACTGTACGGACATCCTCGGTCTTATTGGCCAGAAGGACGTGGAGATCATCAAAAGCAGCGAGACTGATCTCAAGATCGATGGGGCGCTTCTCGCGCAAAGCGGACGTGTCGGACGTGCGAATTATGGAACATCCGATATCAAGAGCGTTATCACAGTGTATGGTGCGCTGGCTACAAACCTGCGCTATGGTTTTGCCTGGACGAATGGCACTCAAAATTGGGGCTATATAACTCGGAATCTGTACTATGACAACAATCTCTTGTATTGTCCGCCGCCATATTTTCCTACAAGCACGCAGTATGAGATGGATTTGTGGGAAGAGAAATAATCTGGAGAAAGAGAATCAGGAATTGTGAATTAGGAATCACCCCTCCCTACCCTCCCCTTGAAAAGGGGAGGGGGAAGAGAGCGGATGTGATACAATGGTGAAGAGAAAAAATACATATCAAAAGCGATGAATATATTGCAGAAAAAAATCTTTGATCTTTTTCCAGCCGCGTTCGGGTTGGATTTGAGCGACCTCTCGATGAAAGCGGTGTGGCTCAATCGGACGGGGCAGCATGACTCGATTGTGAGTTTCGGTTCGGTACCGCTGCCCGTAGGGAGCGTGATTGATGGTGAGATTATGAATACTGAAGCGGTGGAAAGCGCTATCACAGCCCTCCTCCAAAAATCCGGTCCAAAAAAAATAAAAACTCGCCAAGTAGTATGCTCATTGCCGGAAACCAAGGCGTTCCTGCGCATCATTTCTCTTCCCGCGATGGAAGAAGATGAAGTCAGGGAGGCTATCAAATGGGAGATCGAAGCCAACATTCCTCTGACGCTTGAACAAGTATATTATGATTGGCAGATCCTGGATCTCAATCTGACTCAGGAAAAAGGCAAGATAAGCGTGCTGGTCGTGGCGGTGGCGCGGAGCGTGGTAGACCAATTCCAGACGGTATTGGCGGCAGCCGGACTGGAAGTCATCGGCTTGGAAACGGAGTCTATCGCTCAGGCTCGGAGCCTCTTGGCCGAAAAGAACGAGAAACGCACGACTCTCATCATCGACATCGGCGATCGGCGGACGAGCTTTCTCATCGCTATCGGGAGCACGCCGTGCTTCACGTCGAGCGTGCCGCTTTCTTCGCAGATGGTGACGGATGCTATTTCCAAGTCGTTGCGCATTTCTTTTGATGAAGCCGAGGAGATCAAGATCAAGCAAGGACTGGGATCGCTGGCGCTCAAGAGCCCGGTTTTGAAAGCGGCTCTCCCGGTGCTCGAGAATATAGCCGTGGAAATCGAGAAGTCCATTGATTTTTACCTGAGCAATCTCCATTACTCCGAGAATATCGATTCTATCGTGCTGTGCGGAGGAGGATCGAATATGCAGGGGCTCTTACCGTACCTTTCGCGCCGTTTGGGGCGGCCGATCGAATTTGGCAATCCTTGGATAAATCTCAGGCTGGGGGAACAATTGCCGCTCATCGACCGCAATCACTCCGTACAGTATTCAACCGCTATTGGCCTGGCGCTTCGAGGCCTCGACGAATATGAAGACTTTGCTTAACCTCTTACCGGAGGAAAACAAGAAGAGCGTCCAGCGCAAGCTTCACTTCCGCTTTTTTCTGTGGCAGCTCTTTCTGGTATGTACCCTGGAAGTGTTCTACTTGAGCATTCTCATGAGCATATATCTCATCCTTGATTTTCAGCTCCAGAGTCTGCGGGCGATTGAGCAGCAGTACGATGCAGCGTATACTGAGCAGAGGACGCTCGATGCGTATCAGAAAAAATTCAAAGATACGAATGTCGCCGTCGCGATGGTTGGCAGAATCGAGCGGGAGCACCTCTCTTTCGCGGGAGTGTTCTTGCTTCTCGATACCTTGCTTCCGGAAGGTATCGCCGTGGATCGTCTGACCACCAAGAATTACACCGTCATGCTCTCCGGCCGAGCAGCCGCGCGGGACGATATTTTGGCTCTGGAGGCCAGTCTCAAGGAAGCCGCCTGCGTAAAAAATGTCAATGTGCCGATTTCCAACTTCTTTTCGCAAAAAAATATCGATTTTCAAATTGATTTTGAAATGCAGAAAGAGTGTTTGCAAAACAATACCCTATGATAGCATCTCTCTACAAAAAACATGTCACGCGCGTTGTCCTGCTCGGCCTGCTTCTGGCCATGGCGGGCATCATCTGGTACGGCATACTGCCCCTCAAGCAGGTCGTGTATGAGAAGATGCGGGGGATTCAGGAAGTCTATGCCAGGCGAGAGAATCGCGAGAAGCAGGTGGCCAGGTTGCCGGAACTCAAGGCGCAGTATGATGCCATTCTCCAAAATGATAAATTGCTCGATATTCTCATTACAGAAGATACGGTAGTGGATTTTGTGAAGATGCTTGAGGGTCTCGCGAGCGGATCTCATATCGAGATAAGCATCACCGCGAAAGAGAATGGGAAGATTATCGAACGGGAGAAAGCAGCTGTCAAACCGGATCAGTCGGAGAGCGGAGATCCCGACGAACTTTCGGAAAATAGCGGCTCCAAGGAGAAAGTCGCGGATATCCTAAACGATATGCCGTTCAATCGGTACTTATATCTCTCCATCAAGGCTCGAGGGCAGTATGGGGATATCATAGGATTTTTGCGCAAGATGGAAACGCTTCCCGTCGGGTTGGATGTCATCCGAATCGAGATGAAGCAGGGGGAAGCGCAAAAGGAGGCTCCGATCGATGCGGGGTATGGCGTCAATCCATTTTTTCTGTCGGGCGGCAATACGCAGGCGAGGGGGGCGGAACTGCTCGCCGCGCAAAAGGATGTCTTCGAAGCGGTATTCGATGTCGTGGCGTATGTGGATAAACAAAATTAATATGACTATCCCATTTCTTTCTCTCTTCAAAAGATCAGCGAAGCGTTTCTCTTTCAGGGGCGCGATATTTTTCTGGTTCCGGAATTACAAGAAGTTCTTCTTTCTGGGTTTTCTTATCGTATTGTCGATCGGCGGATGGAACTGGTACCAGAGTCTCTATCGGTACCATATGAGCGATGATGAAAAGAAACAATATATAGATTCGTATTTCAAAGAAACAGCCTTCAAAGAAACAAAATTCCGCGAAACGGTGGAAAATCTCCAGGCGCGCGCCGACCTGCACGGAGAGATGCTTCAGCTGAAACGGAACATCTTCGAGGGGAAAGGCCTCAAGCCGAAGAAGTAATTTAGAAAATTTCTAATTTCTAATAACTAATTTCTAAACAAAGACTTTGAAGTCATTAGTCATCGGGATTTTACTAGATATTGGATATTAGGAATTAGAAATTAAAGAAGAAACATTGCTTTTTCTCTCAAGTAAAGTTATACTGCCTGCTTCTGTAAGGCAGTTTTGTATAGTTATGATGCCTCTTTCTTGTCCCGTTACAAGCTAATAATAATTTTGTGCATTCTCCATCTGTTAAAAAATCCCAGGAAGAACCAAAGCGTGAAAAATCGTCTGTTTTAGCTTGTAACGGGATCCGCAAAGAACAATTTTTTTCGCTCTTTCCCGAAGCGCCGCCATTCCGCTTCCGGCAATTCGAAACAGCCCTTTTTGATCCCTCTTTCAAGGATTTTTCTGGCATTTCCACTATGCCGTTTCTGATGCGTGAGAGGCTCGATGAAAAAATGCCCTGGCTCGCTCTTCGCCCAGCGCATGTTCTGGAAAGCGTGAAAAAAGATACATATAAGGCGGTCGTGACGCTTGGTGACGAAGCGCGTGTAGAGACGGTCTTGATGCACAATGCGCGGGGTCAGTGGACGGTGTGCGTTTCGGCCCAAGTGGGCTGTGCTATGGCCTGCACTTTCTGTGCGACGGGGAAAATGGGTTTTACGCGCAATCTTATCTCCGATGAAATTGTTGATCAATATCGTTTCTGGAAAATGTTTTTACATGAGCGACCCAAGCTTCCTGAACGGATTAGCAATGTCGTTTTTATGGGAATGGGAGAGCCGCTGGCTAATTATGATGCTGTCAAGCTTGCTATTCAAGAATTGCTGAAACACACCGATCTTGGACCAACGCATATCACGGTTTCTACCGTCGGTTTACTTCCGATGCTTCGAAAGATACTCAAAGATCCCGAGTGGCCGGCAGTGCGGTTAGCGGTATCGCTCCACAGCGCCGACTCGGAAACGAGAAAGGCGATGATGCCGACCTCTTTCGATACATTTTTGGAGGAGCTCATGGTATGGACGAAAGAATATTTTGAGAAGAATGAGAGCCGACGCCGCCATCTCACTTTCGAATACGTGATGCTTTCGAAAATAAACGATACAGAGATGCATGCGGAAGCGCTTATCCGTTTCGCGCGGCGGGTTGGCAAGGTTCGCATCAATCTCATCCCATATAATTTTACCCCGCAAAATTCGAAACGAATCGCGGGGCCCGCCCGCAACGATTCGCGTAGCGATTCGGGCAGGCAAGCCGGAAGCGTTTATCGGGATAGTCTGTCGGTGGATTTTACGCGTTTTGAAACACTGCTCAAAGAGGCCGGTGTGACGGTGATGCGGCGGCGGACGATGGGCGATGATATCGCCGCCGCCTGCGGCCAGCTCATAGTAGAAAAAACCTTATCTTGATACTGACTAAAATAGAGCAAAATGGTTAAGGGTCGGATGCAAGAAGGCTCCTTTTTCCTTATAATGAGAGAACATTGGGAACGTCCATATTTACATTTACCATCTATCGACGGCCGTCGATAGATGGTAAAAGATGGAAAGAGAGAAGAGAAAGAAAAATGAATACGGGGTTGATTTTTATCAAAGAGCGCCGTACAATGCCCGAATGCGTATGGTGGAAACATATTTCATCAAAACTTTCGGTTGTCAGCAGAATGTGGCCGACTCCGAGCGTCTCGAGAGCTATTATGCATCGCGGGGTTTTATGCGCGCCAAGGCACTGGAAGAAGCGGACGTGCTTATATTGAATACCTGCGTGATACGCGACCGGGCTGAAGAAAAAGTGTATGGGATGATCAAAAGTTTGCGTACGAAACTAAAAAATAAATCTCCACGCATGGTGGTGACGGGGTGCCTCGTCGGGGCGGCCGCGCGGGTGCCGGGCGGCAAAATGATGAAGCGTTTGACATCACGCTTGCCGGACGTAGAATTCCTGCCGATCGAAGATGTGGGATTTGAATACATGCCGCAGAGAGCCAAAGGAAAAATGGCATCTATCGTCATTTCCAACGGTTGTAACAATTACTGCGCGTTCTGCATCGTGCCGTTTTCGCGCGGGCCTGAGCGCTCGCGTCCGTTTGCAGATATCCTGGAGGAAGCCAAGCAGGCAGTCTCAGCCGGTTATACCGAAGTGTTGCTTCTGGGACAGAATGTGAATTCCTATGGTGCGGATTTTTTGGTGGAAAAAATAAATGAAGGGGAGGAGTATGTGCTGCCGGATGGCGCGCTCCTCAAGCCAGTGATGGTCAAGCATCTGGGGCGGCACCGTATCCCGACCTTGTTTCCGCATCTTTTGGAACGGGTGGCACAGACGGCAGGTGTAAAAAAGGTTTCTTTCATTTCTGCTAATCCGTGGGATTTTTCTGATGAGCTGATCGATGTGATTGCTCGGCATGAAAATATCGACCGCACACTCCATCTGCCAGTACAGGCGGGGAGCGATGCAGTTCTCAAACGAATGAACCGCTGGTACACTCGCGCCGAATATTTGGCTCTTATAGATAAGATTCGTGCTCGTGTGTCTGGTGTGGAATTCACCACCGATATCATCGTCGGTTTTCCGGGAGAGACAGTGGCTCAGTTCGAAGAAAGTATTTCTCTTGCCAAACGAGTAGATTTTGCTAAGACGTTTATCGCTTGGTATTCACCCAGACCCGGGACGGCTGCGACCAAGGTGATGAAGGATGACATCCCTATTATGGAGAAGAAACGCCGCTATACGGAACTGGATGCCGTTACTTACAAAGGAAAAAGGCTCTATAGAGGGAAAAAATAAGGTGTAGCCATTGACAGGGCTATCTTCTAGGTGTATAATTGCCTGTTGCTGTGGATGGTCTTTAGTAGTAATGTCACAGCATAAAGGGGGACAACCGTCCCTTCACAATTCTGGGGGAGTCAATCATGATTTCAAAGAAGGAAGTCCCGTTTGGGGTTGATGAGGATGGGTACCCTTGTTATCGTCTGGTACATGAGGATTGGGTTTTTCTCGGCGTTGTTGCTATTTTCATTCTAACGATTTTAAGTCTCGTCGCCATGCGTATCTGGTGGCCCGAAATGATGAATGAAAAAGCTGCCCTTTTAAATGCGGCGATACTTGTCGTAACCTATAAGGTCGTTACAAGTTAAAGCCAGGTCGCAGGGCAATCAATGTCAGTTTATGTAATTTTTTGTTTTTGCACTCTGACCGACAGCGCTCAAAAGCCGCTGGCGGTCTCTTTCTTTTTTATTCGGTAAAATGATAGTATAGAGGAGTCTTTAAAGGAGTTCATAATTATGCCAAAGCCAAAGAAAAAAACTCTCACACTGTTATCCTGGAATGTGAACGGCATCCGGGCCGTGTATAAGAAGGGCCTGTTTTTGCCGTTCATAGAAAAGCATCAGCCGGATATTTTGTGCTTGCAGGAAACCAAAGCCCTCGAGGGTCAGGCGGAAATCGATCTGCCGGAGTATGAAGAATACTGGAACTCGGCTGACCGGAAGGGCTATTCCGGTACGGCCATCTTTACCAAACAAAAACCACTGACTATCATCAATGGCTTTCCGGAAAACATCATCAAAAAATTTCATCTGATACATGATGGCTACGGCGATCCGTGCTCCGAAGGACGGGTGATCGTGGCGGAGTACCCCGATTTTTTCGTGGTGACGGTCTATACTCCCAATGCCAAAGAGGATCTTAGTCGTCTCGCACTGCGTCATAAGCAGTGGGACCCGGCGTTTCTGGCATTCTGTCAGGAGTTAGAAAAAAAGAAGCCGGTCATATTTTGCGGCGACCTGAATGTGGCTCATACGGAAGAGGACTTGGCCAATCCGAAACAAAACGTCGGCAAGCACGGTTTTACGGACGAGGAGCGGGCCGGATTCCAGAACTTTATCGAGGCGGGATTCGTAGACACGTTCCGTCTGTTCCATCAGGGGAAGGGATTTTATTCCTGGTGGTCGCACTTCGCCACTGCCCGAGCCCGCAACGTGGGATGGCGCATCGATTACTTTCTCGTGAGCGGTACGCTCAAGTCGCGCGTGAAAGACGCCTTCATCCTCCCGGACATACTGGGCTCCGATCATTGCCCGGTAGGTATTACCATCCTCTAGGTGTCCGTATTTGGCACATTTCTTTGTTCTCGGCTCCGGTGCTCGACGCAGTACTCTACGAGTACAGCTTACGGAGCTCCTCGCCGACGCCGCGAACTGTACTCAAATACGAACACCTTTAGATTTCTTCAAATCAACATCTCCCATGATTATATAAATATGAAAAATATACCATTGGCAGAGCGTTTGCGGCCGCAGACGATCGAAGAATTTCTCGGCCAGGAGAAAGTTTTCGGCGAGGGATCGTTTCTCCGCGATGCTCTCAAGCGCGATCAGGTTCCCTCACTTGTTTTATGGGGACCGCCGGGAAGCGGCAAGACGACGCTGGCCAGGATTTTGTCGAACATCATCCAAGCGGAATTCATCCAGCTTTCGGCAGTGAGCAGCGGCAAGAAAGATCTGCAAGCAGTGCTCATGCGAGCAGAGGAAAATCATGAAAAAGGAAAACAGACGATTCTCTTTCTCGATGAAATCCACCGTTGGAACAAGGCCCAGCAAGATGCTCTCTTGCCTTTTGTCGAGTCGGGCAAGCTGACTTTGATCGGCGCGACGACGGAAAATCCCAGTTTCGAGATCAATGCCGCGCTTCTGTCGCGCACGCGCGTACTCGTTCTGGAAAAGCATACGGTGGAAACGCTGACGCATCTTCTGGAACGAGCTCTGGCTGACGATCCGGAACTCAAGAAGAAAAAGGTCAGCGCATCGGTCGATACGCTGGCTTTTATCGCAGCGGTTTCCGGCGGCGATGCGCGGCAAGCTCTCAATATTCTGGAAGCCTGCGCCTTGCAAGAAAAAAGTATCACGCCGGAACTGGTAGAAAAGATCGTGGCGCGTTCGCATATTCTCTACGACAAGGGCGGGGAGGAACACTACAATATCATCTCGGCTCTCCATAAATCCATGCGCGGCCATGATGCCAACGCGGCCCTCTACTATCTGGGACGGATGCTGGAAGCCGGGGAAGATCCGCTCTATGTGGCAAGGCGTCTGGTGCGTTTCGCTTCGGAAGACGTAGGGTTGGCGAATTCTTTTGCGCTGCCTCAGGCGGTGGCGGCTTTTCAGGCCTGTCAGATGCTCGGCATGCCGGAGTGCGAGATCCATCTGGCGCAGGCGGTCGTCTATTTGGCACAGTCCAAGAAATCCAATGCCCTCTACATCGCCTACGGCAAAGTCAAAGAAGATGTGAAAAACTTCCCCAACGAACCGGTGCCTTTGCATCTGCGCAACGCCCCGACCAAGTTGATGAAAGAGCTCGACTACAGCAAAGGCTACAAATACACGCCTGAATATAAAACCAAAGAAGCTGCAGAGCAGGAATATTTTCCTGATAAACTCAAGGGAAGGAAATATATCACTATCAAGCCGTCAGCAGAAAAAGATCCTCATGCTTGACAAAAGGTAAAAGCTTTGCTAAACTATTGCTGCTCAGAATGCTCGATGCATTCTGATAGAAACAGCGGGCGATCCTGAGTGTCGGGGTCGTTTTGTTTTCTGGAGAAGTTATTTAAGAGGAGCAGCACATGAATATGGAAGAGCCGGAAGTGATGGAAAAAATTGTGGCTGCGAAGGCCGCAATTGGAGCAGGTGACGTCGCGGCCGCCCTCAATTTGAGGGGGCAGCTCTCGCAGGGCGTAGCACATCACCCGCATCTCGAAGCGGAGTACTATCGTATCTACGATAGCGTCTCCGAATTGCTGCAGCGTCGGCCGAGGAAAAGCTGAAAGCTGGCAACGCGCCGCATCCACTCATACTCGGACTAGGGGAACATTTCTAGCTCCGAGTTTTGATTTTTTGGCAGAAATGAGGGAGAATGTGCTAGAATGATACTTCTCCAATTATTAAGATTTTTCATCTATGGACATACGGATTTCTCGGGAAAATATGGCATATTGGGCGAAAAAAGGAGCATTGGCGTTTCGTTTCGAGACGACTGGCAAGGATGGGGTGGTTATCTCACAGGGCGGAAGACATACCTGCGTGCTGAAGATTGATGAGCCGGAAAAAGTGACCCGGAGAAAACTTATTCTCTTGGCGCGCCGGGTGGTGCAAGAAGCGCTGGCCAAAAAATATACTTCTATCGTTCTTGATTTTCAAGATTTCAAACGCCTGGCAGGCTATACCACGAATTATGCAATTGCACAAAATGTGGTTAAACCATTTTCGGGAGTATCTGATGGAGAACTGGCGGAACTCTTGGCGGTGAATTTTCTCATGGCGCAGTTCGAATTTCGTGATTATCTTTCCGAACCCAAAGAAGGCTTCTCAAAATTGGGTACGGTCGTTTTAACCAATGCGAATAATAAGGAAATCCAGACGGGGATAAAAAAGGGCATCATCATCGGCGAGGAGGTGAACCGCTCGCGGCACATTGCGACGATGCCGGGCGGAGAGATGACGCCGGAAATCTTGGCCCAGCACGCCCGAGAGTCCGTGAAAGGGTTGCCGGTGAAAGTTTCTGTCCTGGATGAGAAGGCAATGGAAAAGCTCAAGATGGGCGGCATTCTCGGGGTCGGCAAAGGATCCGATGCCAAGCCGTGTTTTATCATTTTGGAATACTTTGGCGGTAAGAAGAACGAGAGGCCAGTCGTGCTCGTGGGCAAGGGTGTCACGTTCGATACGGGCGGACTCAATTTGAAGCCGACGGATTCCATCTTGGGGATGAATATGGATATGTCCGGCGGGGCAGCGGTGATTCATACGCTCGCGGCAGCCGCTCGTTTGAAATTGAAGAAAAACGTCATCGCGCTCATTCCGGCGGTGGAAAATATGCCTTCCGGATCGAGCTATCGCCCCGGAGATGTTCTCCGTTCCATGTCGGGGAAAACCATTGAAGTTCTCAATACCGACGCGGAAGGGAGAATTATTTTGGCGGACGCCTTGCATTATGCCAAGCGTTATAAGCCCTCGCTCGTCGTCGATGTGGCGACGCTGACGGGAGCCGCCATGGTAGCGCTCGGGGAACGGGCGACGGCACTTTTTACAGCTGATGAAAAATTAGAACTGACGTTCCGCCATCTCGGGGAGGAGAGCGGGGACTACGTCTGGCCGCTGCCGCTGTGGGAGGAATACGATGCGGAAATCAAGGGGATTTTCGGCGATGTCGCGAACGATACGAAAAAACGCTGGGGCGGAGCCATCACGGCGGCCGTTTTTCTCAAACAATTCGTCGATAATAGCTATCCCTGGGTGCATCTCGACATCGCGCCCAGGATGACCACTCTTCCCGACGAATTCCTCGCCAAAGGCTCCGCCGGCGCTCCGGTGCGGCTTCTCGTGAGACTTTTGGAAAAGTTTTAAATTCTTTGTTTATTCTGTGAAATTGCTATTTTATAAAACTAATCTTTCCTCTTTTAAAATATTCTTTTTTTATTTGTTTAGCTAGTGCAATAATGTCATCCTCTAGTAATTTGGAAAAATCTTTTTTCTTGAAAAGCTCAATAAAGATAGCTACCATTTGATCATAAAAATTTTCTTCCCCAGTAAGTCTCCACCAGAAATCTTTGCCGATTAATATGGGTATTTTCATCTGTCCCCCGACAGAACTGGCAGCAATCTTTTTGTAGTGGCCACTTACCTCTTCTATTGTTCCGTAAACTATGCCTAAGGAAAAAGTTGGCATGGTAGCGACATGATTTCTTAATAAAAGTCTATAGGCCGCATTCATTTCTGAAACGATGGGCTTTACATCACCAGAATTAATAGTGTTTGGGCCAGCTTTTAGCTGAATTATATAGTTTGTATCTACTGACAACTCTTTTTTATCCTTAAATTCAATATCCATCCCTGGAGTACCTGAGGCATTGGCTCCAAGAAACATAATGCACATCTTTTGCATCTTTTCCCCAAAAGTTGTACTGATAGAGGTTCCGAATACGCGTGGATAGAGTAGGGCTTTGGCCATATTAATGCTACTCAGGTTTCCTAAAACCCCGCTTGAAAGAGCGGTTACGATAAAAGGATTCACATTGAATTTCGATAACTTGTGTCCAGACTTCAATTTTTCGAGAATGATATCTGCAAATTCAGTCTCAAAGAAATATCTTAGCTGACCCTTCAGTTTCTTATCCATAAGCTATAATAGTTAACTTTAGGTTAATAATACCAACAAATTGATAAATAACCAATTATCGATAACCCTTGCATTAGGCAATGGTTATTTGGTATACTATGAAAGTAGATTAAACAAAAAATATGAATACTCTTTGTACGGTTTCTGAAGCAGCGACACAGGTAGGTGTTTCTGCTGACACGATTAGAAGGTGGGATAAAAAAGGCCTCATCAAGGTTAGGCGTTCTGATCTGAACTACCGACTCTTTGATATTAATGAAATAAAGCGATTACACGGAAAAGTAGCCGGCAATCATTCTTCTAACAATTATAAGATTCTTAAATCTCAGAAAAAAACAAAATATACTACGATTGAGCTTTTCGCTGGTGCCGGCGGTACTGCTATCGGATTTGAAAACGCTGGATTGAACCACATACTTCTCAATGAGTGGGACAAGAATGCCGTTGAGACTTTGAAGAAGAATAAACCACACTGGAACGTCATTGGTGGAGATATTGCCAAAGTAAACTTTCGAGGACTGAAGGCGGATATTGTGCAAGGAGGGTTTCCGTGTCAGACGTTCAGTTACGCGGGGAAGAAGATGGGATTTGAAGATGCGAGAGGAACGATGTTTTTTGAATTCGCCCGTTGTGTCAAAGAAGTGAAGCCAAAGATTGCTTTAGGAGAGAATGTTCGTGGGCTCTTAAAACATGACAATGGCAGGACGCTTGCCTCAATGGTCGAGATTATGGAAGGTTTGGGGTACAGAGTGCAGTACCGAGTGGTACGCTCACAATACTTAGATGTTCCACAGAAACGTGAGCGACTGATTATTTTGGCGGTAAGAAATGATTTAAAAATCCCTTTTATTTTTCCTAAAGAAAAGGACTACACTATTTCATTGAAAGAAGCGCTTAAGGATTGCCCGAAATCAGTAGGGCAAGAATATCCGGAAAAAAAGAAAAAGATATTGGAACTTATTTCTCCGGGCGGCTATTGGCGAGATCTTCCCGAAAGACTCCAGAAAGAATATATGGGTGCCAGTTTTTATATGGGTGGGGGGAAAACGGGCATGGCAAGAAGGTTATCATGGGATGAACCGAGTTTGACACTGACCTGCAGTCCAGCGCAGAAGCAGACCGAAAGATGTCATCCAAGAGAAACGAGGCCGCTCACTGTTCGAGAGTATGCCAGAATCCAGACATTTCCCGATAGTTGGAAATTCTCCGGATCGATAGCCTCGCAATACAAACAAATAGGGAACGCTGTCCCGTGTAATTTGGGCTATCATATTGGTAAGTGCTTAATCGCCATGCTTGATGGAAAAATTGATTCTAAAACTATGGATATAATAACTTCTGAGAAAACACATACTCAGGAAACCTTATTTTGATATTAAATTTGTGTATGACCACGCTGCCCGATGAATTCCTCGCCACAAAGGCTCCCGCCCCCCCGGTGCGACTCCTCGTGAAACTGCTGGGGAAGTTTTAGAGTATTTTGTTTGGTACGAGCATGGAAGAGACAATAAAAAGTAGGTAATGGATATGAAAAATCCCATGGAGTTTCCGGAAGGAAGCAAGGATCCGCAAGAAGATCAGCTGAAAGAGATTGTTTCTTTTTCAAAAAGCAACAACATTAGCAGCGAGGAACTCTTTATTGCCTATAAGCTGGCGATGGGACTCTCTTTCGGAGAGTTGGATTTGAAACAGCCACCTCGTGAAACAGTCTTTGCGTTGGCGAAAATGATGGGCGAGCATTTGCAGAATGGTTTAGCCGTCAACCGGATTGCAGGATTAATCGATACGAAAAGGCTTTACGAAGCCGCGGTCGAAATCTACTCTGTCATGGTGGAGGGCATGCAGATAACCGAAGAAGAGAAAAAGCTATTGAAGTCTATCGTCGCAGAAAAAAAGTCAGGTGTGATTACGGTTGTTGATGATCAGACAGGCGAAAAACTTATTACAATAACAGTAACGAAAGGGTCTCCGCCGGATGGTTATGAAAGGAATGCATTGGCAGGTAACCTTATCCAGTATTTGCAGGAATACAAGGATAGAAAGGTTGGAATCACTTTTGTTGCCGACTGAGATGACCACGCTCCCTGATGAATTCCTCGCCAAAGGATCTACCGGCGCCCCAGTCCGTCTCTTAGCGAAGCTCTTGGAGAAGATGTAAGAGGTATGTCCCTTGCTTTTTTTCTTCAGATGTGCTATACTGAGCTTAAAGAAATGCAAAAAAGCAGATAACAAAAATAAAAACCATCCCGAATAATAAATGAAGTTAGGAAAGAGCTATATTCACAAGATATTCCACACCCCAGTCTTCTGGGGTGATTTATTTTTTGGGGCAGAAAAAAATAACAAGAAACCATCATATGTCTACTGAACAGAAAATTAAATGTCCAAAGTGTAACACCTCAATTTCTATTGATACTGTCTTGACGCATCAAATTGAAGAAAAGATAAAAAAAGAATTCGGTGAGGCAAACAGACTAAAAGAGGCTGAGATCGTAGAACAAAAAAGAGAATTGGAAGATCAAAGGAGTAAACTCGAAGAAATACAAAAAAACACACAGATCGAAGTCAACAAAAAAGTTGCCGAAAAACTTGCTACGGAAAAAATTGATTTATGGAAAAAGGCGCAAATAGAAGCAGAAAAACAAAAAACAGGTGAAATAAAACTTTTAGAGGAGCAGATAAAAGGCAAAGATGAAAAGTTAGCGAAAGCTAATGTTGAGGCTTTGGAAGCTCGAGCAGATAGACAAAAATTAGAAGAAGACAAAAAGAGTTTTGAATTGGAAAAAGTAAAACAGATCGAAGGGGAGCGTAAAAAAATTGAAGAAGAAGCTTTTACTAGAGCAACAAAACAGAACGAGAGAGATTCAGTTAAATTGCTAAAACAGTTAGAGGAGTCAGATAAAGAAAAAGAAGCTGAGAGAAAAATGTTTGAAGAACAGCTTGCAGAAAAAGATGTAAAATTACGAGAAGCAAACAAAAAAGAACTAGAAATACGTAAGGAAAAAAATGAACTTGAGGAAGAAAAAAAGAACTTTGAGATTGAGAAGCAAAGGCAGTTAGATGAGGAGCGTGTAAAGATTTCTGAAGAGGCGAGTAAAAAAGCGACTGAAGAGAATCATTTTGTTATAGCTCGACTTCAGAAACAGCTTTCCGACGCCACGAAGGCCAAGGACGATCTTGCACGCAAGTTAGAGCAGGGCTCACAACAGACGCAGGGTGAAGTTTTGGAATTAGAACTGGAGGAAGTTTTGAAAGCTGAATTTCCTCATGATGAAATAGTCCCAGTACCTAAGGGGATAAAAGGCGCGGATATTATTCAGAGAGTATTTGACCATTCTGGACACATCTGTGGTCAAATTGTATGGGAATCTAAGAATGTAAAAGCTTGGAGTGAAAACTGGATACAGAAACTCAAAGATGATCAAAGACTAGTGAAAGCAGATCTTGCGGTAATTGTTTCCTCCGTTTTGCCTCCAGATATAAAGGGCATTTCCTTACGAGACGGTGTTTGGGTATGTGATATAAAACTTACAACATCTATTGCCACAATGCTCAGGCAATCACTTGAGGCTGTTTCGATGGAAAGAATGATGTCTGTTGGGAAAAATGAAAAAATGGAAATTCTTTATGCATATCTTACTGGCGTTGAATTTAAACAACGTATTGAGGCAATTGTAGAAGCATTTACAGGGATGAATGAAGGTCTGCAGAAAGAACGGATGGCGTATGAAAAGATCTGGGCTGAGAGGGAAAAGCAAATCAAGAAAGTTGTAGTTAATACGATTGGTATGTATGGTGACTTAAGCGGCTATGCTACTTTGCCTCAGATTAAGGCCCTCGAATTAGGAGATGGGGAAGAAATAAAAAATTTGAAATAATTTTTTTTGTCATTTTTCTATGAAATTACAAAAAATTTCTATCAAAAACTTTCGAGGATTGAAGGGGAATAAAAATGTAGTTGATTTTACAAATTCAGACATAATTTTTTTAATCGGTCAGAACGATATAGGAAAATCTTCTTTTCTGAAAGCCTACGAATTTTTTGTTGAGCCGAAAAAATCGGCAGAACTGACAGATTTTTACGATTATAGTGAGTCGAACACATTGGAAATAGAGGCCGAATTTTTGCTAGATTCAGCAGATAGTGTGAATAGTGATTTGCGTGTCGATGAAGATGTTGCAAGCGAACCAAACTGGATTAAAACTAAATGGGCAGATCTGAATAATATTGTGAGAATTAAAAAGGTTTGGGATAAGCAAGGCGATTTTAAAAAATATACGTGGAAGCCGAGCGCCGCTGATTGGGTGATGAACGGTTTTGGAGGACTTCATCAGAATCTTCAAAAATTTGCTCCAACCCCCATTGCTATAAATGCAATGGAAACAGAAAATTCGTTAGAGGAGAAGGTTAATAAACTTATAAATGATAGTTTTTTAAAAACGGTTAAAAGGGATTATCCATTGGAATACGTGGCAGCAGAAAACGCGGTAAAAAAATTACAGAATAGTGTTCTTGCACCAGAAAATGTTTTAGAGCACAATAAAAAAATAAACAGGCTTTTTAAGAAAGTTTTTTCGAACCTTGAATTAGAGATTTGTCCGAAGAATGAGGATATAAAGCTAGTTGATGCCTTCAAGAAAAATCACTCAATAAATGTTAAGACAGGCGGTTCTAGTAGAACTGAAACATTTCGACAGCATGGGCACGGTGTTATTCGCCAAGCACTTTTTAATCTCAATTAGGGTCTAATTCCCCGCCGCTTGCGGCGAGTATCAAAGACAAATTTGTCAAAGATACCTCGCGGCTTGCCGCGAGGAGTATTCATCTTTTTAGCATTTTTGAAAAATGTTGGTGGCGAGGAATCGAATAAGAAAGAATACCTGATTCTTTTTGAGGAGCCAGAATTATTTCTTCATCCTAAAGTGGCTTATATGTTACGTAAGAGTTTATATGATCTAGCTCAGAATAGTTCATACCAGGTTCTCTGTTCTTCGCATTCCCCATTAATGATTGATATCTCAAGGCCGAAATCATCTATTGTTCGAGTTGTAAAAAATGTTGACAAGACAACAGCCACTCATCAAGTTGGGGAGGAGTTATTTCAGAGAAATGATGAAAGCAAAAAAAGAGTGCAGATGATTAATCGTTTCAATCCAAATGTGTGCGAATCTTTCTATGCGGACTTAGTTCTATTAGTTGAAGGGGACACAGAGGCTATTGTTTTTAGAGACTTGTTGGAAAGATTTTTTCCAGAGAAAGAAGTCTATGTCCTGAATACCGGATCAAAAAATAACATGCCATTCTTTCAAGAAATATTAACACACTTTGTGATCAGACATTTTATAGTACACGATACCGATACTAGTGATAAAGCTTCGTCTTGGACATTAAATAAAAAGATATGGCAACAAGTTGAAAAATCTAACAAAAATACAGCTGGGCTTGCGAGGCGATATGTTTTCAAGAATAACTTTGAAGAAGATCACATGTATAATAAAGAAAGAAAAATAGCAGACGGAAAACCGTTGGCAGCATTTAATTTTGTACAGGAAATTAATTCCTTGGATAGTGATAAAAAATGTGTAGTCTTCTTGAAGGACATGTGTAGTGACGAGCCTAAAATAAATCATAATCAGCAATATATCCAGAAGCTGTTTCAATAAATAGAGATAGAAGGGGAAAACGTTGTCTGTTTTATTGTGGTTACGTAACTAATTACGTAAACGACGAAATCATCCTAACATAATTTATAAGGTATCCTGGAAACGGAAGAATAGCGGGGGAATCAAGACTTTTTAGTATTGTTTGAAATGGCTCATGGGAGCTGTTTTTACTTTTGGGTTGGAATCAATTGGGTTGACCGAGATTACTATTTGGAGTAGCCTGTTATTTCAATCGTTCTTTCCAATATGAAGGGGAATATGCCTTCATCTTATCAACGGAAGTTTCCAGAAGGAGCAACACATGGCCACGTCAAAACTGCCTGTGGATTTCGTCCCTGTCTCGGATATGCTCTACCGGCTCTCTCAAGAGAGGCCGGGTGTGTACTGTAACCTGCGTCCGAACCAGAGGGCGCGAAGAGAGATGGAACAGT
>MFSB01000040.1 GCA_001784735.1 Candidatus Moranbacteria bacterium RIFCSPLOWO2_12_FULL_48_12 | reverse complement strand
ACTCTTTCGCTTCCACCAACCGCTCCAACAATACAACGGTAATCTCTTTTCCATACAAATCCAAAGATATAT
Source organism: Candidatus Moranbacteria bacterium RIFCSPLOWO2_12_FULL_48_12 (assembly GCA_001784735.1). GTDB lineage: Bacteria > Patescibacteriota > Minisyncoccia > Moranbacterales > UBA1568 > UBA1568. The sequence continues at coordinate 15,036 of MFSB01000040.1, read as the reverse complement.
CCAAGAGATGAGCCTCAAGCACCTCCCGCTCTTGATTGACGTAGACCGCGGCACGGTATTCGGTATTGTCTACCGTTACTTTTCCGGCATATGTACCGGCAAGAATTTCCGGGTCATCATAGTGGATATTCACCGTAGGGTATCCCACCTTCCGAGCCATTTTCGTCCCCCGCTCCACTTTTCCTTTTTGTACCAAAAGAGGCACTCGTTTTGATCCTGGCATATGAGGTTTCTTATGCTCTTTGTCCTCATAATACAGGATAAAAGCGTGGTTGACAAAAACACCAAAAAGGTGTATAATGGATGGTCATGGTGAAAAGGCATCCGCCTCAAGCCAGACAATTAACAATTGCAGTTTTCCGTAGGTCCACTCACAGAAGGAGCACCCGCAATGCCTGACTTCACTGGATGTACACACCTTGCCGTTATGGCGCGTGGCCTCGTTGGTTTACTTGATCCTGACGGGCAAACCGATCTCGTTCGTCACGGCGAAGCGCATAACAAGAAGGTTTCGTTTGGAGGCATCGATTTCAACCGCCACCTAACGCCAACCGGCTTGAAGCAAGTCCGCTACCTCGGCACAAAGATCGCAAAAAACAACTATGACCTCGCAGTCACGACGGCAGCACCTCGCGCGATCCAAACGCTGTTCGGTGCCTTGGTGGAAGACCACCCACCGGAAAAAATCCCGCCGATCCATATCGCGTCGGGCTCTCAGCTCTACGGGCCCTCAAACCCGGAAGAGCTGGCTGAATTTTTCCGCGTCGCTGACAAACTCGGTCACTCCCGATACGGCGAGTACACGACGAACGAAAATCTCCACAGGCTTCGCGTATGGGATCACTTCGCCATGCAAACGCTCGAGGCATTGCAGGATATCCCCAAACTGGGTACCGCCAAACGCATATTCCTCTCCGGTCACGGCCTCCTCGGCTCGTGCGTTGCCGAAGCGATTCTCGCAGTATACACCGGCGGCAGTATTTCCAATGAAGACCGCCGGATTATCTACGACACCGAAGTCCCGTTGTGCGGCGTCTTCGAGATTTCGAAGGCCGGCGTCAAGGTGAAGACCTACATCTGACCGATTCTCGGCCAGCCGCGCGCAATTACGCGCAAAACTCCACCGGGCAGAAACAATGCGACCGCAAAGTTTCTCCCGGCGGTTTTTTTATTTATGACCGATTTTCGCTTCGTAAGCAGCAAGTATTTTTTCTAAAGCATCCTTAAAGGCACGCGCTAAATCATTATGCGGTTCCTTCTGGCGCAGTTTCATATTTTCCGGAGTGATAAAGTGTGCATAAACCACATCAACATCATTATAGTTTAGCTTTCTTGCACTTGTTATTTCATCTGTAAAAATATCCGCTATTCCCGAATACTCCCCATACCTTGATTTATAGAGAATATCCAAATCCTTGAGCAAGTCTCCTGTCGGCTGTAGAGCATCCAAAGCTTTTATCAGCTGGGGCGTTTTACGTTTTTCTTCTCTGGCATCCTCGCGAAGATGCTGGCTGGCTGTCTTTTCAAACTTTAACCGATTCTTATAATTCCGTGCCAACTGCTCCAGCCGCGATATATCCACACCATACTCCTGTCCTCTCAGAAGCAGGCGTACTTCCACTTCCAGCTTTCCTTTCTCGTCCATCTTCGTCTTGGCGAGGAACTTGAAGTTCTCGCCCGGCTTGAAGGCGCCACCAATTTCTTCCAAAGAGACGAAGCCTCGCTTCCCATCTTTGTTTATAAGAATCTGCTGAAGGAATGGTTCCAGCTTCGGTCCATGGGTACCGTTCAGCAGTTTGACATTGGAATCGCTATAGAGGTGCTTGCTCATCCCGATTTCACGGCTCGCCGCAAAAGCGATTTCTTCCGCAGCATCCAATGGCGTTGTTACCTCCATTTCATAGGATCTTTCCGGATGGTCCAGATAATATTGGACAACCAGATCATATTCTGACCGCTTTGATCCATTCGCGATCTGCGCCTTCGCCCATTGCTTGGTTTCTTCATTGATAGCGGCAAAATTTACCACGGTATCTAATTCCGGACGCAGGCGCATATTGAATACGTTTTCCGGTTTCTGTCCGACGGCGATGTCTTTGACGGTTTTTTCTCCTTTCGAAGCCGGGTCACTTAATTTCTTATTGATGACCAGTATTCCCGTATCGTCATTCTGCAACTGCAGATCGATGGTTTCTTGCGCTCTCAGTTTCGGTGACGAGTAGCCCTTTGTCAGTCTATCAATATCTTTGCCCTTGGCCGCCGCACGCGCCTTCCCGGTCTCGGTCAGATAATCCGCGCTCATGCCTTCCTTGGTTTTCCCCGGCTCTTCGTGCCGCATGAACTCAACTTCCACCTGGACATCCTGACCAAATTTTGGTTTTGGCTGTTGTTCCACCTTTCTACTCGGATCTTTTTCCGAACCAGTTTCAAAGTCTCCCGCCTCAATCCTTCTGGCTACTTCTGAGATTCTTTCTCCCATAAAATTGTAGTAAAAAAATTTATCCAAAGTTCTTTAATACTAAATATACACTAAGTTGGCACTAAACACTACTTAGCATCTTCAACAGCTTTCTCTTGAATGACTGAAAGTCTTGGTAAAGAATAGTTTTTATTCCTATTTTCTTCGCCTCAACGAGGTTGAAAGCCTGGTCGTCGCAGAAAATAACTTCTTGAGGTTTCACCTTGAATTTTTTCAAAACCCACAGCATGGTTTCATTCGAGGCTTTGGAAAGCCCGAGATCGAAGGTATTGGTGATATATTTGAAAAACTTCCTCAGCTCGAATTGTTTCTTCGTATGGGTAAAGTGTGCTGGGATATTCTTGGAAAGCAACAGCATCGTATATCCCTCTTTTTGCAGATCTTGGCACAATTTGATAGCAAGCTTATTGGGAATTTGGAAGGCCAGATGTTTGTCCCTGGCTTCCCGCCAATCCATATCGATATGCAGCTCACTCAATGCTCCCTTGAAAAGTTCCCGTTCTGTGATTTCACCCATAGCCGCACGGCTGAAGTATTTGTGATACAGAACCGCATATATTTTTTCCGGATCGATACGGAATTTTTTCGCCAGCCAATTCGTCACATCCCAGTAACTCCCTAGGCTGATGATACCATAAAGATCCATGATGATAAGCTTCGTATTTTTCTTCATAAAATAATTATTTCTTACGCTCAACGATCCTCACTATCCCCGCTTGAGCATCGACTTCCACCAGATCGCCATCATGAAATACTTTCGTGGCCATTCTGGTTCCCACGATGCAAGGGATTTTAAACTCGCGAGCTACCACTGCGGCATGCGAAATGATTCCTCCGATATCCGTCACGAAAGCACTGGCTTTCTTCATAGCAGGCAACAATTCCGGTGTCGTCTGAATAGCGACCAAAATATCCCCCTTTCGCATCTTTCCTATCTGACCAGGCTCATTGATAATCCGCACCTGTCCTTTCACCTTACCGGCATAAGCAACATTGCCTTTTACTTCTGCCAGTTCTTTTCCCCGAGTTTCATCGGAGATACTCGTTGAAGTTTCCAAAAATCCTTTCGCAGCGCTGCCAGAAAGAATTTTTACCTGAAGAGCATTCTCGGGTATCCAAACCGACGAAAGGAAACGCTCTATCAGGACTGTCTCACTCGGAATAGCGCCCGCTCTCAAATATTGTAGAAGCTCGCTCAAGGAAACATAAAGAAGATGTTCTTTTTTTATGCCGGTCTCGAGCGAAGCCTTCTCTATCACCTTATGAATAAAGGCGCATACGCCGCCGCAGATTTCAGCTCTGGCTCCTTTGAGGAAAGCAAAACTCCGGCTGGCATAAAAAAGATTTCTTTGGACAGTGTTCAACTCCAATGTTTTCTCAAGTCTGGCTTGTCTTTTTTTGATATCGACGAAGTCAGTAAGACTGATTATTTTCCGTACATCTTTTTCAAGCGAAGTATACGTCTGTCCGGGTCCCATCTGGCCATAACTGACCCAAAACCACCTCTCTAGAAAACTTTCCAATAATCTTTTTGTCTTTTGAGGAGTTTTCTGTATCTGTTTTTTCAGTTTGATCATTTCCTCCTTGGCAAAATCAGACGGATAGGGCTTATCCGGTAAATTTAATTCGCTGATGACTTTTTGCAAGAATTGTTTTTCCGGATTAAATCGGGTATGATTGAGTACTTCATTTTCCATCCTCTCAGAAAATAAGCCGTGCCAGTGATCAGCCATAGCGCCAAGCTGTGAATAGACACTCAGGAGAAAGGCCTGTTCGACAAATGTTTTCAGCATTTGGTAAAGTTTCTTATCGGATAATTCGTTTATTTTCTCCCAAGAGATTGATTGAAGAGCATCCAATGCTTTACGGGTCAGAACATCAGATCTTTTGAGAAGATAATCCACCGTTTTTCGATCATGAGACATCATATCAATGATGTGCTTACCACTTTGCACCCATTCTTCTTCAATAAAATAAATAGAAACATGAGAGCCCTGATAATGACAAATCATAGTAGCTTTTGGACGCTTCAATATCTTCTTCATTTCCTCGGATGGGTAACCAAAATTCATCAGCTGAGTGAGCGGGGCTACACTATACTCTTCATGTATTTTGAGAAATTTCTTCTTCATATTTTTCGTACTATCCCTTTATCTGCCACAGCCATCAAAGATATGAGAGCTGGACTCCGCTCTACACTTTACAGAACATTCTCATATTCTGCAGAATATGAGAATGTTTATTTGATAATAGTGACTATCCCCTTCTCTGCGTCCACCTCCACCACATCGCCGTCTTTCAATACCTGCGTAGCGATTTTGGTGCCAACCACGCACGGGATACCAAGTTCGCGAGATACTATTGCCGCGTGAGAAGTGATTCCCCCTATATCGGTAACAACCGCCCCAGCCTTTTTCATAAGCGGCACATAATCCGGTGTGGTTTCTGGCGCAATAAGGATTTCCCCTCTTTCAAAATCAGCAACTTTATGGGGAACAATAACAATGTGCGCCCCGCCTTTGGCATATCCGCGTGACGCTACTGTTCCACTGATTTCTACTACTTTTGCACGTAACGATTTCGGAATAAATATATCTGACAACTGCTTGAGCCGGTCACCCTCAAATATTTCTATTTTTTCGGGGGTGAGATGTGCTCCATAAGCTTTTTGTCGTGCATCTGTCACGTCTTGGGAAATAATCCGACTCCCATTCAAACCATCCAAGATTTCACGATGGCTTAACCAAATCAGATCATCATAGGTTATTTTTAAAGCACTGCCAGCTTGACTCAAAATCGGCCGAAACGCAAATGCAACCTTGGCAGATGCTTCAGCTGTTTGCGTTCTCATCCATGATAAATCTCCTGCGATCTTCAGTAAGAATGCCAGATCAGCTGGACAATCCGCATACTTCTGTTTTTGTTTTATAACACCTTCAGTTTTTAAATTACTAATCTCTTCAAAAAAGCGATCATAAGTGAGAGGCGCTCCCCAAAAATGGTGTGTTCCAATCCATTCGTATTTCTTGATGAAATCATCAATGCTTTTAGCAAGCACCTTATCTGACCCTCGTATTATCTCGATGTTTTTTAATTCTAACAATGAAACACTGTTGTGTTCTTGAACGTACGACTGAATTTCCAACATTTCTTCTTTTGATTCTGTGGAAAAATTCTTTCTTGAGGTCACAATTGATGCAAGTACTTTTTCTTCTTCAAGCGAGTACTGGTGCGCCAATTTCCTTATTTCTTTTTCGAAGAAGTCACTCACAAAAAACACCGAGAGCCATTGTGGCCATAATCCTTCATACTTTATAAAAAATAAGCTCAGTTTATCTTTAGCCGTAGAATGCTGATCATTGAGAGATTCAGACAATTTCAAAAAATCAGTAATCACAACATCGGACATTAGCGTATATTTATTGAAGTATGCGTAATCAAGAGGACTGACATGTTCTGTAAGAACTCTTTCAATTCCCTGTCTTGCTTCTTTTATGAAGAAAGCGTTTCCATCCAGCACTAAAATATCGCCTTGCATCTCTATACCCAACTCTTTGAGCAGAGCACCTTCTGTCCAGCGGTACCCCATAGACCAAGCGAGTGTAGGAGCAACCCACCTTCCAAGAAACTCATAGTCTTTTTTATCAAAATGTTTCATTGTTTTAAAATTCTTATAATACCTCTCTCCGCATCCACCTCTACCATATCCCCGTCTTTCAAAACCTGTGTCGCGACCTTGGTGCCGATGATACAAGGTTTGCCGAGCTCGCGAGCCACGATGGCAGCGTGGCAGGTGATGCCACCCTCATCAGTAATAAAAGCTGTGGCCTTCTTCATAGCTGGCAGATAATCAGGTGTCGTCATGGCCGTAACAAGAATTTCTCCTGCTTGTAATTCCGGGATTTGAGATTTGTTTTTTAAAACCCTGACTTTTCCTCGTGCTAGACCCTTCATAGCGATTTGTCCCTGTAATTCCTTCACATCTTGTGGCGTCACTTCCTGTCGAAGGTCAATATCATGCAAACGCACAAAAAAATCTGTGTCTACATCTGTAAAAACATTGAAGTCATAATAAATGTAATGTTTCTCACGCACCTCGAGAACCGAAACCAGAGGTAAGGCGCCACTTCTCGCTTCCTCGATAGTCAGATATTTTATCAGCCTTCCTAAATCAGGATAGAAGTCCCTGAGGGTATTTTGAATCACATGATTAGTCAGTTCGAGAAAATCTACCGCACGTTCACGCAACTTCATCCCTAAGTCTTGTTCAACTTTTGAGACTCTCTTCATCGCTGGCAGAAAGTAAGAAATGGAAAGACCGAGCCAAGATTCAGCCGCTAGTTTAAAAAATTCTTCTAGTGCAGACAGGTTTTCTACTTTTTCTTTTTTCCAAATTTCTTCCAACTTGTCCAGGTTGGATCCGTACCACTGCATCGTTTCCGCGACAAATTCCGGATTTTCCTTTAGTTTTTTTACAATAAAATTTTCCCAGGTTGCAACAGCATCTTCTGGATACCATACCGAAGCTACGCCTGTATACACGTCAAAAACACTGGACGGAAGCGCCACGCCGTATTTTTCTTTGAGCAGATGACATTGGTGCTCTTCCCATATCTGAAAAGCTATCAAAGAATTCTCCCGCGTGTAAACTTTTGTATATTCGGTCATACCTTTTCAATAATTTTCACAATTCCCTTGTTAGCGTCTACTTCGACCATATCTCCGTCTTTCACGACTTTCGTTCCTATTTTTGTGGCTATGATACAGGGTTTTTTCATTTCGCGCGCCACGATCGCCGCGTGAGATGTGATCCCGCCTTCGTCCGTCACAAATGCGGCAGAGAGTTGCATCACCGGCAAAAATTCCGGGCGCGTCATCATAGTGAAAAGGATATCCCCTTTCTTCACCTTGAGGAACTCATCAGGATGCATAATAATAACCGCCCGTCCGCTGACTTTTCCCGGAGAAGCGCATATGCCTTTTATTTCTTTCAACTCTCCAACATTGCCAAAAACTATTTTATGAGTATCTCTCACCAATTCCTCTGCCTCCTCTCCTTCACAGATATCAATTCTCTCCTTTCCCCAGAAAATGATGCATTGCTTGCGCCGTTCTTCCAACTTTTTTTCATCGACATCGCCTGCATATATTTCTTTCCAGAGAGCATACCATATAAGAGTGTCCGGCAGTTTAAGCAGCTTGGCGTATTCGATTCCAAAATTGTGTACGCCAGCTACCATCATCAGGCTGTACGCTTTCCTGACATCCTGGATAGTAGCCACCATCTGAAAAACTTCTAGCAACGATTGCGTTTCGGGAGAAACAGCAGAGACTGCGCCAACATGCGGCTCATGCGTTTCTTGTTTTAACAGTTCATCCAGGTACGCTTTGGTTAATATTTTCGGCCCCAAATAATCGTTCGCTAGATAGGCATACTTCTTCAAAACCGCTTGTATGGCGTCTTCATTTTTTGCCAAACGGTATTCAACCAAACACTCTTTTACATAATTGGGATACTTCGATCGGCCATAGTGATCCATTAGCTGATCTATTTCATTTTCCTTCACACCTTTGAGAGTAAGCATTTTTTTGAAACGGCTTTGAAAATAATAGCTGAGAGGCTCAATGATGTTGCTGGGAGCAAACTGAAGCCAAAAAATACGATGGTATTCTTTTGCCAACTTACCCAACTCTTTATGAGACAATACTGTAAAATCTTTTTCTATAACTGATTCATGAAAAGTAGAAAAGAATTTCGCATTCTTTTGCCATTCATCATAGTAATTCCAAGGTGCATTCAACAAGCCTGGCAATAATTTCTCTGACAATGCTACGAGTTGTGCGTCATCATAAAGCCATTCGAAAAAATCTTTACTAAAGATACCCAACACTTCATTGGGAATGCCATATATCCGGTAGTATCCCTGGCTCACCGGCTCCGCGAAAGAATCAGCATAGAGCGGATAACAATTGGCTCCCAGTACCACCCACTTTCTCTTCTCGAAATCATGTATATTCATACTTTTTTGAGAATCCTCACAACGCCTGCCTTGGCATCCACTTCCACCATATCACCATCTTTGAGTGCATGAGTGGCTATTTTTGTTCCTACGACACAGGGCTTTTTCATTTCCCGAGAGACGATGGCGGCATGCGACATAATGCCTCCCGTATCAGTCACGAAGGCGGCGGCTTTGCGCATCGCCAGCATCAGATCGGGATTGGTCGCCGAGGAAACAAGTATATCGCCTTCGTTCACCTTGTCGATATCCTCTACGGTCAGAACGATTTTCACAATACCCTTGGCATACCCGCTGTACGCGACAAACCCTTTCACCTCCTGTATATCAGCGTTCACTTCTCCTTCCGTTTCCGTACTAATATTCTTTTTATTTATTTCTTCCTCCATCACCCGACAAGCTTCGCCCTGTAAAACCGAGATAATCCCGTTTTCCACCGTGTAATAACAGTGTACCAGACGTTCTTTGAGCAACGCCTTATAATACGCACCCTTCCCGCCGATCAGCGCTTCTTGCACTTCGTCAAACACAAGAAACTTGATCTCTTTTAAGGATATATCCAAATGCTTGGCTAACTCCTGTAAAATAACATCCATCAGAAGATACGATTTCTGGTAGGCTCCCTTGCGCCAGTCTTTGACGTACATCAGTTCCGCCGATACCCGGAATTCTCTCCTGAGGTCTTCCGGCAAACTGATGGCTTTGATAATCTTCTTTTTTTCTCCCTGTATATTCCGAAAATGATCCTGTATCCTCGTTCTCTGCCCCTCTATATCCCCCCGCTCGAAATCAGCGGTGAGTGTCTTGAGCAGATAGGCGATAGTCATCGGCGGTCCGCTGTAGGAATAGGTAAGAGCGCCAAACGCTCGCGTATGTTTCTCGAAAAGCATAAAGAGTGACGGAAATTTTTCCCGGAGAGCTTCTTCGTCGGAAGCCTTGATATATCCGATGATTTCTTGAAAACGCTCATCATTTGATATGGTCTGTGCCAATGCCAAACGGGCTATCTCTTCTCCCTGTACTTCGCTCTCTTTTTCGCTGGAACTGAGTGTCGAATAATACTCGCTCTCCTTATCAGGAAATCCTTTCGCCATCATATGCTCGCCGAAACGCGCCAGAAGGTGTTCGCTCAAAAATGGATCAGTCATACCGTCCAGAATCGGCGGCACCCAGCCCCACGTCCGGAGAGTACGCAATTTTTCCGTATATGTCTTATAAACACTCAGCAACTCCTCATCTGACATTTTTTCGATATCCTTCCCGATGCTTTCTCTGCAAAAAGAAAGCAGGTCATCGGCACAGCTATAGATGTTTTTGATAACTTCATCAAAAAAAACATCATCCGCGAGAATCTTATCCAAGAAATATATGGCGATCTTGTCGATTGCATCAGTATCATAATACATGGTCAGGAGGTTATCTTTGATGACGACAAAAACCTTCTCCACGTTGGTCGGGGCGATGGCAACGATATCTTTGGTAACCGTAAGATCCGATATATACCAGGGATATATGTACATGCCCTTTCTGTCCAGAACGCGCCTAAGATTCATATTACTTCAGAGAGTTAAAATTTCGCTGTTATTTTCTTCATCAGTTTTTCCGCTTTTTTCCTGAAAGTGGGTAAGATAATGTATTTCAAAGAATCTTCGAGAACTGCTCTCCTTTTCACAGGATCGGGATAAAGAGTATTCAAAATCTTCAGCCGATGCGGCAGAAAACGGTCATACAAATTGAGATCATGGAGAATCTGAAGTTCAAGCGATGGATTTTCCATGGGGAGAACGCTTTCATCGGAGTACCGCACGATATATTTGATGTCATCAATTTCTTGATCGGAAAACTGGAATTCGTGGAGACACACCGGAATATAGGCAAGTGTCAAACCACCGATCACTTTTTTCATCGCAACTACTTTTTTCTGACCGGTAAAATAATGCATATGCTCCTTCTTGAGGAAGCCGAAACCACAATCGTGCAGGATACCGGCTGAAATAAGGACACGGAAATTTACCGGATATTTTTCGTTTTCACAGAGACGAACGAGCGTTCGATACACACTCTTGATATGCGCATAATCGCCCGGTCTCCCGGAACGAAGCAACGGCTTAACCTTGGTAAAAATTCTATCAAAAAGTTCCGTATTCATTTTCATATGATTAATTGGCTTAAGAATTTTTTCGTCTATATCCTTCGAGTATGTTAATTATTCTTTTTATCTGCTATGCAGGATCCTTACTTATACGAATGCCGCAATCTCTCTTATTGTACACTCATCTATTGGACTAGACAAAATCATCATATCAGGCTATACTATTTTTTCGTTCTTTCCCCAAGGAGGTCTCCAATGAAGAGAGTCTTGTGCGTATGCATGGGCAATATGGCCCGCAGCCCGCTCATGATGGTTTTCGCAGAGCAAATGCTCGCTGAGGGCGGTGTCGATGCCATCGTCGAAAGTTGCGGCATACTTGACGAACTTTTGCCCGGATATGGTTTGTTCCCTGGAGTGAACCTATTCACCAACGCGAACAGGCACAGCATCGCGATAGCGAGAGAATCAGGCCTCAACCTCGACAGTCACATTCCGCGGCATATATCAAAATTTGATCTTTCAAACTATGATCGGATCATCGTCGTGGATCATCACGTCAGACGAGCTCTGATCAATGAAGGCGCGCCGGCCGACCGCATCGTAATCCTGAATGACGAAAACGACGGGATACCGGATCCGATTGGAAAGGGGCATGAAGCTTACAACGCGTGTGCCTCAATAATCAAACAGGCTCTGCCCAAAGCACTCGAGGATCTCTGAGAAAAACAGCCACAATCGGCAAATAAAAAGGGGCATTCGCACGATGCCCTCTTTATCTTTTTTAGTCCTATTTCAAGCCCCAAGAAATTATGTTATATTCCACTTTTCCGACGCAGAATCCTCACAGATCCTTTCTCCGCGTCCACTTCTACCATATCACCGTCTTTGAGAACCTGCGTCGCTACTTTTGTGCCGACAATGCACGGGATATGCAGCTCCCGGGCGATGATGGCCGCGTGACAGGTCAAGCCTCCTTCATCGGTCACAATAGCCACGGCCATTCTCATGAGCGGCAAGAATGCCGGCCGAGTCATCTGAGTCACAAGAATCTCGCCTTCTTTGAATTTCTCAAAATCATCTGAACCGAGGACAACTCGCACTTGAGCCGATATTTTCCCAGATGAAGCCGGTGTTCCTTTAAATTCAGTAATATCTTTTTTGATTTGGCGCGGCTGTATTGCGACATATTCCAAATAATACGTATTCGTTCCATCGAAAACGATACTGACAAGGGCGCGCTTTTTCAAAACAGCCAGGAGTCGCTTTGTATCAAATAATCCGTCTCTGAATTCATTCCAGAACATTCGTTTTGCTATTTCAGAAGAAACACCTGTTCGTCCACACCATTCATCAAGAAACCGAAACATCATGTACATACCGATGAGATTGGCTTTTTTCCTCTGATCGCGGATTATTTCCGTTTCCTGCAATATGGAAACGATTATTTTTTCTTCCGCTGATAGATCGGGTAATTTTTGGTTCTGTTTTTTTTCGTATTTTTTCTGCGCTTCTCTTTGAGCAGCCATCTTGAGCACCCCTTCGACATCAAGCACTGGCGCAGATGAGTACGTCGCTTGCATAAAATAAAAATTCTTCAGATACTCACTGATCAGTTTAGGTTTTACCAAGGCATTTTTTTCATTCTTTATGGCGAGTAAAAATTCATCGCTTTCCAAAACAAAACTTTTATAGTTTGTTTGTAATATCCGGTCGAAAAGAGCAGTGGCATTTTTATAGCGCTTGTTCAAAGATTGAGATAGATGTTCCGACAGATCGTGTTCATAAACATATGTGAGAGCGCCCAATCCATATGTTTCGTTATAGCGCTTCATAAATGTGCTATATGCTTCGGCCAAATCAAAATCAGAAAGATTTTTTAATTTTGGTAAAAGAGCAGTCGAAATAGTAAATAAACTGTTGGTTTCCTCTGTTATCAGGCTTTTTACGCCTTTCAGATAATCTGTCCCATGTTCCTTGGAATAACGAAGAAAATCGAAAGCGTTCGCTTTATATGTTTCGGCATCGATCCATTCTATGCATTGCTGTTTCCCATCATCAATCGTCTGTGCATAAAAAGGAAATTTCACAATATTGCGCAGATTGCTTTGGCGAATAACTTCGAGACACTCAGAAAGACAGTAAATACAGCCCTCGATACCGGAATTCCTATCTGCTACAAATTCGAATCGTTTCTCAGCCATATATTTCAAAGAATTCTTACTACTCCCTTATCCGCATCCACTTCTACCATATCCCCGTCTTTCAGAACTTGCGTAGCGAACTTGGTTCCTACTACACAGGGTTTCTTCATTTCCCGTGAAACAATCGCCGCATGACAGGTAACCCCGCCTTCATCAGTAACAAAAGCTGCTGCACGTTGCATCGCCGGCATATAATCCGGTGTGGTCATCGGAGCTACTAAAATATCACCACTTTTTACAGCCGGTAAGCGTTTTAGATTCTTTACTATTCTTACTCTTCCAGCCACTATTCCCGGAAAAGTTGTCTGCCCTACGATAGACTCATTCTCCCCTATCGTCGCATTCAGATTATCAAAAACATACTCGGGATATTTCCGAGAAAATTCCTGGATGTTTTCGGTAAAAAACTCTTTTCCGGCAATCAAAATCGCGCCTTTGGCTCTTGCCTTCAAAATATCTTCGGAAGGAAAGTTGCCGAGTTCCCAAGATAAAATAAACGGTGAAAAATCGCGCAATCTACCATCCTGTGCGGCTACGCACTCGCGTACAAATTCGTTATTGCGAGAATAAAAAATATCTTCTTTGCGGACTTCCACTACGAGATCCTGTATTTTTTTGGGAGTCCGTTCATCCATTCCTACGTAATAACATGTTGAGATGTTAAGCGAGGCTTTTCTCACTAGATTGGCATATTGCTGAATCTCTTTTTTATCCGTGATAGCGCCCCGAGACCAAAATGCTTGGAGCTCCTTCGTAAGGTCGTTATATTCCTCTATAACTTTATCAATGAAATCGGTATTCTTCTGATTTTTCTTAAGAAAAGCGTCGAGCATCCATTGTACAGACTTCATATTTTCCCATACTTGAAGATTATCTTTCGTAGCATATGTCAAAATCATTGGCCTATATGGATTCTTCATTCCGAACCTCTTTTCGAGATCAATATCTAAACCTTGCGCCCATAGTCCCTGAACAAATAATGTTTGGTCTCTTTCAAGAGTTTTTACAAAATGAATGGGGGTCTTTTCAAATTCTTTTTTTTCTTTTTCAGAAACCGGCGGCTGCGGGGCAAGCGTCGTGATCGGCCGGCTCTGAGTAATGTAAAACTTCCCGCCGACGAAAGCCCATTCGATATCACAGGGAAAACCGTAATGCTTTTCGATTTTTATAATAAGTTCCGCGAGTTCCAGAATCTGCATTTCTGAAAGTTTCTGCTTCTCTCTCTTATTTTCTGCAATTTCCCGCCATTCGTTAGCAGAAGCTTCTTCCTTACTCTCTGGATCCCGGGTCACGCCCGGGATGACAGAAGACGAACGAAAGATACCCCGCTCCTGTGAAGCGACAGTCGTATCAATAATCCGACGTGGATCTTTTTCCACTACATAGCTATCCGGCGTGATTTGCCCGGAAACAATGGCTTCACCAAGGCCCCAGCCAGCTTCGATGATGAGCTGATTCCTATCTTCAGTCACCGGGTGAACAGTAAAAGCGATACCGGACACTTCCGACTGGATCATTTTCTGCACCACCACCGCCACAGAAATCTTTTCCTCATGCCCCACCGCTGACACCCCAACATTCTCAAGTATGTTGGTGTGTCGCTGAAAGTGTTCGAAACGATAAAAGATGGCGCGCGAGGTAAACAAAGAAGCCCAACACCTTTGAACATTTTTGAGTAGACTTTTCTTGGTCGTATTGAGATACGTATCGAGCTGTCCGGCCCAGGCAGCCGAGTCGCTATCTTCAGCCGTGGCACTCGATCTCACAGCAACCCACTTCGCATCAAGAGTAGCGAAATCTTTCTCAATGGCACTCGCAATATCTTTGGGCATCTTGGCTTCAAGGATCAGCTTCTGAATCCTTTCGGAAGCATGCTCGACGCTCCGCATCTCGTCCGTCTTTACCGCATGGAGAATCGTATCGATCTCGGTATTGAGATCGGTTTCGTCAAGAAACTTCTCAAAAGCTGTAGCCAGAACAACGAAACCCGGCGGCACCGGAATCCCCGCCTGAGTCATTTCCCCGAGAGATGCTCCCTTGCCACCGGCAATAGCGGCATCTCCTTTCCCTATTGCATTGAAATCCTTTATGTAAGCCATAATCAAACGTTATTTTCTACTTTCGCCTACATAAACGATAAACTATTCACTCTAAATAATCAAGTTGGGGCGGGATTGAAGTCTCTTCTCTTTTTCTTTGTTTTTAAGAGCTTACAAATGTTCTAGCGGCCGCTAGAACATTTGT
>MFSB01000039.1 GCA_001784735.1 Candidatus Moranbacteria bacterium RIFCSPLOWO2_12_FULL_48_12 | reverse complement strand
CGAACACAGGACTAACCGCAAAAGGTTTTGATTATTGTTTACCCAGTGAAATTGCTCTTTAGTGAGCACCCGCTTGCGGGATTTCACGGGGTAAAATAAAAATTATCTGATGGAGCACTCTTCAATGAGTGATTCCCCGCGAAGGGAATTTCATCAGGTAAGAGTCAAATACTCTACGCATACTATCCCAAGATAAAGGAATTTCTTCTGGTAGTATGTAAGGCACGGAAACTCGTCGCAAGACGGGTTTTCTTGTTTTCTGAGTTGTTGACCAGACCGTTCTAAGTAAGGCGGTTTTTGTGGTATAGTAAGGACGTTAATGAATAAAAGAATAATCAAGCTTGTATCTATAATAGCGATAGCACTATTGGTTTGTACTGGTGCCTATTTTGGTTACAGAAAAATAAAGAAAAATAGAATGCAGGCAGAAAATGCGTTAGCTGAAATGCAAGAAAAGCTGAATAGCCAAAAAGATGTAATGGATACGCAACAAGAAAAAATTGAAGAATTGCAGGGATTTAAAGAGACTCAGCAGCTAACCAATGAACAAATAAGCACACAAGATTGGCAAGCTAAAAAAGCAGACTGTGAGGCAAGGTTGAAAAAGGCTCAAGACAATATTGCAAGTTCCCAGAGATATCTTGGAGAAGACCAGAAAACTCTTGCTAAAGCTGAAAACGGTGATTGTCCTGATTGCTATAAATTGTGTCTCAAATCTTATGACTGTGGCGATTCTGGTTGTGACTCCAATGAAAAGAAAACTTGCAAGAAAAACGATGCTGACAACATCAAATACAGAAAACAGGATGTTGCCGGTGATGTAGAGATGGTAAAAAAGGGTGAAACAGAATTGCAGAATGTAAAAAATGAATGTAGTCAATACATTAATTAGTTCAATTTATGAACAAGACACTTTTTATTGTAGCTATAGTTGGGACTGCCATTCTTTCACCAGTAGTGGGGATGGGCATTGGGGAAACTCGTAGCCTTATTCTTGGCCTTGCCCCAGATGAAGCAATCTTACAGTTATCTGATAAGATTGATGAACAGAGAATCACAGCTGAACAAGTCCAAGCGGAGAATGACCAGAAGACTGGAGAACTTCAGTCAGTTGTAGCTGACCAGCAGACACAACTTGCTGAACAACAGCGAATGATTGATGAACAAGCGAAAGCTAATGCTGAGAGTAAGAAGCTTATGGAGTGTCAGGCATTACAGAAAAATGTATCGTATTGCAACGAAAAGAAATACAAATTATCGTTAGATGCATTCTTAAAAGAAAGTAAAGCTGAGAATCCGCCAGCTATGGAAAGTGATGAGGTTGTCGCTGCAATGAAAAGAAGTTGGAAAAGATGCCAGGACTTTTA
This sequence comes from Candidatus Moranbacteria bacterium RIFCSPLOWO2_12_FULL_48_12, assembly GCA_001784735.1. Classification (GTDB taxonomy): domain Bacteria; phylum Patescibacteriota; class Minisyncoccia; order Moranbacterales; family UBA1568; genus UBA1568. The sequence continues at coordinate 15,002 of MFSB01000039.1, read as the reverse complement.
CCAAGAATATGCCGCTAATGGGTGTGATTGAAATACACATTGTAGGGCTCAATTGAGAATTATAAAGCCAGCTTTAGTGCTGGGTTTTGTTTTATGGAAAATCGAAACAAACTAGTTTTTAAGAAAGGAGAAAAATATTATCATTTTGCTACTATTAAACTTGATCTCGAAAAAAAAGAATTAATTTATATTCCCGAATACTCTTTCTCAAAAAAAGAGTTTGCTAGATATACAGACTACGAAAAGGCTATTGTGCAAACTCGAAGGAGTATTGATCATATTTCTTTCCATAAAGACGGAACAGCCCATGTTGTCAGTAAAAATATGAAGGGTAAAAAAGAAAGAATGGATCCTAAAAAAGGACCCAGCAACCCTTTTGATATTAGAGCCGAAAACTATGCCCCATTACTTCTCCATTCAGGAGTGCACAATGAAAATTTTCCGATAGCTCATCTTATTAAAGTTATCGACGGAGAAACCCTTGTTTTTGAAATGAATAACCAAGACACTTTCTCAGTAGTTTTGTTTTCTGTAGGTGTCGGTGTAAATTGGAAACTGTTATTGCGAAAATTTTCTAATGTTTTTGACGGACAAAAATCAAAATTTTTAGTAGAACCTTTCTTGGTTCACAAAGAGAATGATATCCTGAGAATACAGCAAGGAAGTTTTTTGGATATTGGTTTGCTATTTGCATTTACGTCAAAGTCGGTTCCGATGCCGAAAATTTTAATCTCAATTAGGGTCTAATTCCCCGCCGCTTGCGGCGAGTATCAAAGACAAATTTGTCAAAGATACCTCGCGGCTTGCCGCGAGGAGTATTCATTAGAGGATGAGCGGAAAAGAGGGACGGAAATTAAAAGTTATTATGACTTCAGGATTTATCCAAGTGAAAAAGGAATAAATAAATTAAAATAAAAATGTAACTAGTTCAGCTCTCAATATTGAGGGTCTGGAAACAACTGCCAATTCTAGCCCAAAACCAGCAGTGGGTAACTCGCCTTGGCTTCGTTTGTCACGAAGGAGAGGTGTTGTCGCTCATGATATACTTTTATTTATGGATAAAATAACATTGGCAGGATGCGTGATACTGGATGGGGAAGGGAAGGTGCTTCTGATGCACCGGAATACTTCGGGGCGCGTGCAGTGGGAATTGCCGGGTGGGAAGATTGAAAAAGGCGAAGATCTGGCCCAGACTGCGCAAAGGGAAGTACAAGAAGAATTGGGTATCATGGTCGCTATTGTCAAAAAACTCGGAGAAAAAAGCTTTGAGGAGGACGCTTTCACAATGGATTATGTCTGGTTTCTAGCAACTATTGAGACAGGTGTCCCAACTCTTCAGGAAGAGAAGTTCGACGCTCTGCAATATTTCAGCTGGGATGAATTACGAGGCGAATCGAACCTTTCGCCCAACACAATAAACCTCGTGGCTGCCTATTTTGATAAAAGTTTAGAATTATAGATGTTTTCTGACTAGCGGTCGTGATCAACTTTGCTAGTCTTTGCTTCGATCATTCCCACAGCCCGTGTGAGATGTAAATATCGCACCTTTAACTCTGCAAGTCTTTCAGGCGAGATATTTGTTCTTTCTTTTACAAAAATCCAAGCTGCCACGATGGGACCGAGAGCTAGTTTAGCTGGGTGTCTTATCGGATGATTCGGAGCGTCTTTTACAGCGAGGTCTGTGATGGCATAAAGCTCTGCGATGGGATGAGTAACTTCAAAGGCAGTCATAAGGCTTTCAAGTTCGGCTACTTTTTTCTCACACTCTTCTTCATTTACTTTTGGGATCTCTGGTTCGTCAGCATATTTTGCCAGCCATTCTGGTGCCTGCTCTGTATGTGTTGGACTTAGTTCAGCCATGCTTGTTCTCGGATGGCCTTTCGGCTCCTGCTCCGGTTTCGGTATAGGTTTGGGGATTTCATTGTTGTTCATACGTATAAGTGTATCACACAGGGGGAACCCTAGCTCGCAAGGGCTCCCTCCCAAGGCGGGCAGGGGTTTTGTGTTTTTTGATGGTAAAGTTGACTGGGATTCAAACGGGTATTATAATGAGTGGTATGAAAAAGAAAAAAATAACAACTATTGAAGATTTAGCAGTTCTCATGCAGAATGAGTTTTTATCTATACAAGAAAGATTTGATGGCGTAGACGGTCGCTTTGATCAGGTTGATGAGCAATTTGATGAGATGAAAGAAGAAATTAAAGAATTGCGTAGAGATATTGAAGATTTGAAATTGCGCACGGGAGAGATGGTCTTTCGTTTTGAAATAAAAGAAATCGAAAAGAGGTTACGGAAACTTGAACTCAAGCTGGGTTAGTTTAAGCTCCGTTTCAAAAAACAACCGAAGCCAGATCGCAAGGGCTGGTTTTTTTGTTTGTGTTATACTTTAAACTATGAAAAAAATAATTTTATTGGATGTGGATGGGGTGATTGTCTCCAAGGAGACTTATTTCAGTACGCGCTATGCGAGGGAATTCGGCGTGCCGGTAGAGAATCTCTTGCCTTTTTTTAAGACTGAATTTCGTGAGTGCCAGCTGGGGAGCAAAGACTTGCGAGAAGCGCTCGACAAGTACCTGGTGGACTGGCGGTGGCAGGGAAGTGTTGATAAGCTTTTGGAGTATTGGTTCAAAGATGGGAGTATGCCTGATGCCGAAGTTATGGCAGTGGTAAAACATGCTCGGAACAAAGGGGTATGGTGCTATTTGGCGACGGATCAGGAAAAATATCGGGCTGCGTATTTGTGGAATGACTTAGGATTGGCAAAAGATTTTGATGGTTCGTTTTTTTCTTGTGATCTCGGTGCGCGGAAGCATGAGGCCCTTTATTGGGAGAAAGTTTTAGCAACCCTCGGTAATCCGGCCCCGGCATCTGTTTTCTTTTGGGATGACGAAGAGGAAAATATCGACGTTGCCCAAAAAACTGGCATCAATACCCACTTGTTTACTGGTATTGAAGGCTTGAAACGGTTTTTGCCGGAAGGAGTATAATGGAGCAGGGAGCTTATAAATCTTTAAGTTAGGCTAATGACGTAAACGTTACAGAGATTATTTATATGAAGTCACCTGAACAGTATCCGTCCAATGAAGACGATATTAGGAAAATAGAAGATCAGATGGACGATGATCAGTTAGCTTTGATGTATATGCGGCTCGAAGATCGAGGGATAGGCCTCGAGAATTACGACGTTGCGGGTCGTGCTACCAGCAAAAAACCTATTTCAGAATTGGAACAATTCGCTCTCAAAGACAAGGTGGCCGATCTTTCAGATGAGGACTTGGTGTATCTGAGAGATATTATTGATAGGAATAATGATGAACCTTCGCCCACGTTTTATGCAAAGCAGAGAATGCGTTTAGAATTTTTTGGCAGTGATGTGCGTTTCAGATTTATTCGCAAACTTATTTTAGATGAGGCGGATAGAAGAGGAATCGTGAAAAAGGTTGTTCCGGAGAGTACGGAAAAACAAGCTGGTGATAAGGATGATATTGAGTTCTAACAGCTTTTTGAACAAGACCGATTCAAACACTAGCTCGCAAGGGCTGTTTTTGTATTCTAGAGCTCCTCTCTGGACAGGGAGGCTTTCTTGTGATACTTTTATTGACCCAGTAACTTAACAAAGGAGCTCGCATGCCAGTCGCAAAACGTGTATGCGGATCCTGTACCGCATGCTGCAAAGTACCGGAGCTGATCACGCGCGAGTACTACAAGCCACCAGGGGTGTGGTGCAAACACTGCAATCCTGGTCGGGGCTGTAGCATTTACGCGGATAGGTACACGGAGTGCCAAGCCTTCATGTGTCAGTGGCTCTTGGGGTTCGGATCAGAGGAAGAGCGGCCTGACCGATGCCACTACATGCTTGACTTCACAACAACGGATCCAACGGGTCCGGAAATGCCGGTTCTTGAGGGGGCGGAACGCCTCGAAACGAGCTTGAACATTTGGGAAGTTTCTGAAGGGGCTCTTGAGAATAAAGGCAGGCGCGTGATGGAAATTACCGAAGAGATCGCGGGGCAAGGTATCAGCGTCCTTCATATTCCACTCAGGGGTCGTGCCCAATTATTCCAATTCGTTCAGGGCGTCCTCAAATCAGAAAATGTGCAACCTCATTACTTTGGGGATATTTATGCAAAGGAGAAGATCGTTTCTCGGAAAGGGTGACCATAATCGGCATCCTTTTTGATTTATTTGGATAACAAGGGGAAAAAGGATATATCAGCCTTGATAATATTCAAAAGGTTTGGAAGGCTTTCTGTTGACTTTTTGGGGCTTTCTTGCGATACTGGGCGGAAGTTCCTTAAGGCTTTGCGGTGTGCCTCCCGAACACTGTGTTGTCAAAACCCGATAGGGTTCCTAGATATAGGAGATTGGTCATGACTACAGAGCTGTTTGCGCAAGAAGATATTCTGTCTATTCGAGCTGGATCGAAAGATTTCAACGACAAGAAAACGGAAATAAACGAAACCGTCAGAATCGCCCTCGGTTTAGTCGCTGAAGAAGTAATTACAAGCTTAAAACGAGGGGCCTTTGTTATGAACGCGACGTATAATGGCATCTTGTGGGAGGTGAGAAGGGAAAGGGATAAACTTCAAGCTTGTGCTTTTCGGCCTGGGCATGTAGTGAATTTCTTGTATAACTCCAATCGGGATGTCAAAATACCTTTCGAAGAATACGACTCACTTTGCGCGAGTTTACCTGTGTTCTTGAATGGTTTTGCCAAGCGTTTTCCTTTTATCTATAACGATCTGACGATATTGCGGGCGGTGGGTCGGATGGCATTGAAAGCGAAAAACGCGAAACGGTCCTGCGGAAGCAGTATGCATTTCATGCTCTCGAAGAAGATAAAAGCAGGTCATTTTAATCAGCTTGGTTACGTCGTTGCTTTCAACGGCGCAGAAGCTGCGAAGGAGTTGAATCTTCAGATCGTTCCCCAACAAGAGCCCAACGCAGGAACTTTTCTGGATTTGGTGGATACAAAAGGGAACGAATACACGCTCGACCTCTTCCACGAAATCACCGGACCGATTGAAAGCTAACAATTTACAAGGAGAACAACGCTTTCTCGAAAAGGATGACCGCACTGGCATCCTTTTTGATTTTTCCTTCATTTCCTCTACATATTTTATTATACGCGGCCGCGGGGAATAAAATAAAGTTTAAAAAAAGGGAGCATTGACTTCCTTTTCTTTTTCTGCAATACTCCAGTTTGACGGAAATTTTAAAAATCAGAATTCTTGAGAGATGATCCTATCTCGTCGGTTTCCACCAGCATATCCCGAGTAACAACGGGATGGAGAGGGGCGTGCTGAGAACTCGCCCTACGGCCTTGGGAGTCGCTTTTAAGCCTACGCCGCACAAGACCAAGGTGCGGAGGCTATGCGACGCAATATAGGTTAAATAACTTGGCAGGTCCGAGCGTACTTGGTACGGCGGAGACCTTCGGCCCGAGGAAAAACCTAGGCAAATGCTGGGGGACGTCCCGATGTTTCTGTCGGGGCGGACTACAAGAGGGGAAGACAATAAACATTTTGTCTTCCTTCTCTCTCAAGAGTTCTGATACTTGCAGAAAGCTAGCTTGATAAGGGCTGGTTTTTTCGTGTGGAAAGAAGGAGTATAATGAAGGTAGTGAAATTCGAAATATTGTATGGAGAACACCAAGTTGGGAAAACAATTGGTTTTGGATGAACTCTTTGATCTGACGCTGTATCGAGAACTGCGTAAGACGGCCGGTGGCGAGACAGCCGTGCTCTTGGATGAGCTGATTCCCATAGAAGAGCGGCATTTCCGGTTCTGGCAGGATTTTTTCAAGGTCGCTGGAGCGGAGTTGGGAAAGGCACGGCGGTTCAAGCTTTCGATGGTGGTGCTTTTTTGCCGGGTGTTCCGGGGCGCAGGAGTCAGCCTCATTCTCGAAGCGATAGAGATCAACGGAGTCAAGAAATACTTGCGCGTCTGGGAAATGTACAAAGATGAGCCGCTCGGGAAAGCCGTGAGAGAGATCCTCGATGACGAGCTCCGTCATGAGGATGCTATCGTGTCAGACAAGATCAAGCGGCAGGTGCATCCTGAGCGTATCCGCGATGTGTTTCTCGGGTTGAATGACGGGCTGGTAGAGATACTCGGAACACTGAGCGGATTTTTTGCCGCTTTCCACAGCGTTTCCGCCGTTTTGGGAGCGGTATCTACGGTGGCTATCGCGGGAGCATTTTCTATGGCGGCGGGAGCGTTTGTAGCAATCAGTTCAGAGCGGGAAGTTGAAGCGACGGAGAAAGGCAAGAAAAAATTTATGAGCGGCGAGACAGATGAAACAAAAACTTCTCATCCGCTTGCTTCAGCGCTGGTGGTTGGTATCTCATATCTTTTCGGGGCGGCGATACCGATATTGCCAGTGTTTTTCGGAGCGGAGAATATTTGGCTTTCTCTCCTCGTATCGGGAGCGGTCATCATCGGCGTGTCATATCTCTTGGCATTTCTGTCGGGGATGGAGGTGAAGCGGCGCATCGCGATGAACCTCGTGATTATCGGGCTGGCGGTCGCTGTGACCTGGCTTATCGGTATCTTGGCGCGGGACTATTTCGGGATAAATGTCTGACGAAGTTAACATTTTTTCTGAAAAGTGGTATACTGTTGGTAGAATTTAGTAAAAACAAAAATATGTTCAAAATAAAAAAAGGCTTTTTGCTCATTGCGGTAGTGATAGTGGTGAGTGTTTTCGTCTATTATCGCTACGCGGTAAAAATACTGCAGGTAAACAAGAGTGAGGACGCAACGCCGGTGACAGATATGCTTCCGATCGGAGCGAAGAAGGTGAGCGCGGTTGTCAAATACATGGCGACGGAGGATAAGGAAGATGCATTGCGATTCGTCCTGACTGTCGACAAGCAGGGAGTGATAACCGAAGTGGCTACTTTGGATGCGAAGACCGGTGAAGTCCCTGAAAAAAAGATAGCATTCAATCAGCAGGCTTCGGTCATGATTGTAGGAAAGAAATTGAGCGAACTGACAGCTATTGATAACGTCGCCAAATCATCACTGACCACGAAGGCTTTCAATAGTGTGATAGACCAGTTGAAAGCTCAACTATAATTAAGATTTACGCGTTTGGCGAACTTCTGCGTTGCGGAGCCTCTGCGCCGTCTCCAGCGTAGCTAAGAGTACGCTTCCGTCGTCGCTTTCTCCGCGCCTTGAATTTCACTCAAACGCGTAAATCTTAAGTTTAACTGATGGAAGACTTTACTTTTACCGGGCTGGGGACGAAATGGTTCGTCAGGGTGGATGGCAAACAGCTTGATAACCGGACGCAGAAAGCCGTGGTTGAGTATGTACAAGATTTTGAAAACCGCTTCTCGCGGTTTTTGCCGTTATCGGAGGTAAACGCTTTCCGTCTTTCACCGGCGGGAGATTATATTCTTTCTGACGAATTTTCACGCTTGCTGGCTCGGGCAGATCGGCTACGAGTTTTAACGAATGGTTCGTATGATCCAGCAGTGGCGAGTATCTTGGAAGATGTGGGCTATGGCGCTCAACATGGATTAGCTCCTTTGGAAAAAACGGAGGGTTCGCGTGTTTCTCAGTGGTCGCTTGTAGGTAATAAGCTGACGATCGATGGTCCGATGGCTTTCGATTTGGGGGGCATCGGCAAAGGCTACTGTATTGATCGGGTGGCTGAAATCGTCAAGCATTTTGGCTATAAATATTATCTCGTGGATGGCGGGGGAGATATGGCAGACAGTACCAAGGCGGACGGGAGCGCATGGCGAGTGGCTGTCGAATATCCCGGGAAACCGGATACAGCGGCCAGTGTGGTAAATCTCTCGCATCAAGGACTGGCTGTATCGGACAGTTTCCGGCGCCGTTTCGGGAAATGGCATCATCTGGTAGATGCTCAAGAAAAAAAACCGATAGAGAAAGTTATCGGTTGTGCAGCAGTGGCGCGGGATGCCTGGGCCGCTGACTGCATGACGTCCGGGCTCTTTTTTGCGCCGCTGGAGAATTATGGCGCCTTGGCTGAGGAATTTTCGGCGGCTTATCTCGTTTTTCAAAACGACGGAACAGCCATAGTCAGTCCCGATTGGCAAGGAGAATTGCTGTAAAAGATCGTATTGACGAGAAGAGAAATTCTTACTAGAATGAACCATCGTTCTTTTTCCTGGGGAGTGATTGATCATGAATGTTCAAATTATCACTCGTCTGAATGACGTGAGCAGTCAGCAAGGGATTTTGATTTCGGGGTCGATTACCCTCTCAGCCCAAGTAGGATCTCATGTGTTTAGCACGAAAGAATTTATGTGCTTGTTCACATCTGATCGGCGAAACAACATGATGGACTCCATCCAGACTCTCGAAGTATGGTTTGGAGAACGCGTTGTAGCGGACTGCCAAGGGCGGTTTTACGGCGGGGAAGTACCGGAGCTTGATGAGCGATCAGCTTTTTACTTAGAGTTTTTCCTTTCAATACTTATGATGTGTATTGAGGCGAAGGATAATTTGCAGATAGATATGGATGAAACGGATTTATTTCCGCCATCCGGATCCTTTCTCCTTGGCCTCTGGCGAAGGAATTTCCAGTCTTGACTATCATCTTCTCATAACAAATCAGAACAACGTTTCGCTTATGAACTGCTCTTGCAGTTCTTTTTCTTGGTGCTTGACATTTTTGAAAAAGTGATTACAATAGAGGAGCGTCATTAAAAATATTTTCAAGATGTGATCTGATGGAGGGGGAAGGGTTTGCCAGGGCATTTAGGGCGCCTACGTTGTTGAGTGCCCGGGGGTAAATGTTCCAGGTTGGAAAGCTTTGAGGTATTTTTGATACCAACCACCCTCTCCATCAGTTCATCTCAGCAAAAATTTTTTACGTATGCGTGGTAATAGAGTTTTCACGATTAAGGCGAAGACAAGCTCATTTTTGAGGGCTGGTTTTTGACTTTCTTCCGACTTACAAGAAATTTCCAAACGAGCTCTCAAAAGGAGCTCGTTTTCTTTTCCACGGAGGGTATATGAAAATGAATGAAGTGGTGAACCTTAACAATCAAGAACTTCAAATGGACAGGAAAGCGCGGCGCTTCCACTATGCGATGAATGAAATAGAAAATCTCATGCGGAACAAGAAAATCGTTCGTCCAGTCGGCTTTATCGTTCGGACGCATGGGTACACTTTCGAATGGAACCATATCGGCTGGATACTCCGGTCGCACGGCTATCTTTCGAATGTGGAAGTAATGGAGCGTTTTCCGACTAGCGAAGAGCGCATGCACTACTACCGGCTTATGAACACCCAAAAGCGCAAGCCAGTTTCCAAATGAAGCACACAACCGGCCACCCTGGGACAGAACCTTTGTCCTGGGGGAGTTTTTTATTACAATTTTTTCTTACGAAAAAGTACCACGATTTATGCAATTGCACAAATTGTGGTACGTCTTTTTGCTTTATTAACAAGTATCCTATTATACGTAGCCACGGATAATAGGATAAATGGGGAATGGATCAGAATGTAAATAGTCGTTTTTTGCAATTAGAGGAGCCTTTTGCTACACTTTCAGCCATGGAGGGACTCATGTTTATTATGGGTTCTGTTTTTTTACAATTATTAACCAGGGAGGATCAGTATCATGTTGGATATCTTCAAAAAATGGTTTTTGAGAAAGCGTCCTAGTCAAAAGATTATTGGTATGCTCGATACTCTCAAGAAAGCAACTCCTGTGGCATTAGCCGCCATCCAAGAAGAAATGCGGGTGCGCAAGACGAACGAAGTATTCCTCATTTTCTCTGAGGGAAGTCAATTTGATCACTTGGTGTACCAGCGAGCAGCCAAACGGGGCGTCTACTGCCTCGTCGCTGATCCCGCCAAAGTGACCGCGGAAGATGTCCTGAAAGTCAATCCCAAGGGCATCGTCATTACCGGCGGGCCTGCTTCAGTGCATTCGGAACCGCCACCCTTTAATCGGGCAATTTTTGATCTCGGCATTCCTGTTCTGGGAATTTGTCTGGGAGGCCAGATGATTGCTCAGCATGTCGGGGTTACCGTCAAGCGCGGTCGCCCCGAGTACAGCGTGCACAATATGCAAGTTCTTTCTTCCTCTGTTTTTTTCCGAAGCTGTCCTAAGACGATGAAGGTGATGCAAAGTCACGGCGACGAGATCGAAAACGATCCGCGTCTCGAACTGCTCGGCTCTACCGGAGAAGGGAGGGTTTCGGCATTCCGAAGTATCGAGAAACCGTACCTGTATGGTGTCCAGTTTCACCCCGAAGTGACGGAGACGCTGAACGGCGATATGCTCTTCGAAAATTTCTTCTTCGGGATCTGCGGCGCCCAAGACCGCTTTCCTGCGGAGAAAATCGCCAAGAAAAAGATCGCTGAATTGAAAGCCAAGCTCAAAGAGGGGAAGAAGGTTACTATTGGACTTTCCGGGGGAGCAGACTCTTCAACAGTAGTTCACCTCCTCAAAGAAGCAGTGGACGGAGGGCCGCATCGTATCCAAGGTGTCTATATCAAGGGCATCGATCGGCCGGATGATGAGGCTTTCGTTCTCAAATACTTCGCCAACCAGCCCTGGCTCGATCTGGTAATTGTTGATGCTACGGAACAATTCCTCAAGGTACTCGCCTGGCCTGAAATGAAGCATTTCAAGAAGATCCGCCGAGCCATTCGCAGGCTTCTCGGTATGGGACCGCCGGTCACGATGAGAGCGAAACGGCTCGCTATGCGCGTCGTCTATAAAGCTATCCTCGAGGAACAGGCGAGAGCATATGGGTCTGACTTTATTGCGCAAGGGACGCTCTATACGGATATTTCCGAAAGCGGCGGCGGACACGAAAGCGGAGCGAGGAAGGCGGTCATCAAGATTCATCATAATACCTTCCTCGGTTTTTATCTCCCAGAGCTAACGCCACTCGATGACTGCGTCAAAGATGGCGGACGGGATATCGGTCGAGAGATCGGCGTTCCGGAAGAACTTCTTCTGCGGCATCCATTTCCCGGTGTAGGACTCATCGTCCGTATCGAAGGAGAAATCACTCGCGAGAAGCTTGCTATGGCGCGGCAACTTGATGGAATTTATATCGAAGAGCTACGCCGAGCCAACCTGTATCATTTGGTTTGGCAAGCCGGTGTGGTAGTGACGATTTCGGAACACACCGTTACCAAGGGGGATGATGCCGGCATGGGCGTTGTCGTGGTCTATTGGGCCGTATGGAGCGTCAACGGGTTTACGGCTCAAGCAGTAGACGTACCTTACGAGTTTCACCAAACCATCCAGCGGCGCTTCGGCAACGAAGTACGCGGCATCGGTGCGACAGCCTGCCGTACATCGAATAAGCCGTATACTACCATCGAGTGGGGATAGGAAACTATTTCATATTCAAGAAAGGAGAACAGCGGCTTCTCGGAAAGGGTGACCACAATGGTGCCCTTTTTCTTTTTGGCAGAAACTTGCATGATTGGCGAGCCTGTGCTAGTATCGGAATACAACTGAAAAAGTATCAAGAGTGAGGTGAGAGAATTGGCTCTGTGACCCTCCGGCAACCATTGTAGAAAAGGTGCCAAATCCAACCCGTAAGGGGAAGATAGTTTCGTGACTTTTCCCCTTTAAGAGGGGTTTTTTGTTACCCATTTTGTAGAAGCGGTTTGCTTGGATGTAGTCTGTTATGCATTTAGCCAAACCCTTTCTAATAGGTGAGGGAAAAATCGCAAGTTCTGTTAACAATCGACGGAGGGAATCATGACGCAGAAAATACTTGATTTGAAAGAGCTAAGCTCGGAAGATCTTCGCTTGCGGGCGTTGGTTCAGGATCTTAGGCTGAGCTCACCAACAGGCCAGTTCGGGGATTACGATGGCTGGATGTTTGAGATTACCCCGTGGAGCAACGATCCCGCGGTAACTCCGGCAGCCATAAAGGATCTCGCGGACAAGTTTTTCCATCCGGTGTTGGACCAATTCACCATTGCCGCTGATGGCAAGATCATCATGTCTGTTATCAAGCCGGAGAAACTCGACAGGGCGGATGCCATATCGAACGCCATCCAGCAATTTTTCCAATTGCTCATCGTGCCGAAAAACCTCCAGCTACGGTAGGCGTACTATCAGCAGGAGGTAAGGATAACTCTCGGTCCACAGCTAATCGGCAATGACCGGGGCAGTCGCGCGCGTTCGCGATTCGCCCCGTTTTCTTTTATAAGTTTATAACAGAGAGTCTTTGTAGCATAGTACTTTTTTTGCAATTGCAAGAAAAGTAATACGTAAAGGTTATAAAAAAATAATCCGTAAAAAAATGAACCATAATAAAGAAATTTCCTTTCTAGAAAAAATTGGACACTTCGTTGACTGGCGGGTGGACTTTTGCTAGTCTGATATATGGTCTTTAAAAATATCTTGGTTTGAGGTTTTAAACAAAGCTTTATTTTTTAACCGCTTTTTTCACAGGGGGTAACTATGAGTAATAAGTTAGCCGTGCTTGTTTCAGGATCAGGAACATTGTGCGAGGCTATGATTAAAGACCGCCTTCCCATCAGCTTAGTTCTCGCTGACAGGGAATGCCGCGGCATCGAAATCGCTAAGCAAGCTAAAATACCCACGGTGGTCATACAGCGGCGCGACTTCAGGCAACGTCCCAGTCTCCGAGATGAAAAATTCACGATCGCTTTTGTGCAGTGTCTCATCGGGTATTGGATTGCTCGTTTCCTAGGAAAGCCTCCTAAGTTCCAACGCGAAAAGTTCACGAAGGTCCTTGCGGAATGCCTTCTTGAGTATGGAATCACCCACCTTGCGATGGCTGGGTTTATGACTATACTTTCGGAAAGCATCTTTACCAAGTACGGATTCGCCGGCCGCATCTTGAATAGCCATCCTTCATTGTTGCCCGCGTTCAAGGGAGAGACTGCGGTGCAAGATGCTCTGGCGTTTGGGGTCAAAGTGACCGGCACGACGATTCATATCGCCACTCCCAAACTGGATGACGGGCCTATTATTGCCCAAGAACCAGTACGAGTGGAGGAGGGTGACACAGTTGACACCCTCTGGGAGAGGATCAAGGTGGTAGAACGTGTTCTCTACCCCAAAGCCATTCGTTCTTTATGGGGCTTCCAGTGACAGACTCCCAGAAAAGAATGTAAGAATAAGAACAGTAGTTTCTTTTTAGGGGTGATCATCGATCATACCGGATGTTTAAAAATCACAAACTCATTAGAAGTATTGTGCCGCTGGCCACTTGTATCATGAATACGGCCGGCGGTTTTTCTTTTTTGGTGTTTACAATGTGGATTTCTTTCTGTGATGTACCACGGTTTATGCAATTGCATAAACTGTGGTACCTGGTAATAATCGAGTGCAGATGATAATAAGGAAGGAGAGGGATATTTTTTCTGGCCTTGTTACAAGGAAATGATAATGTCACCCTAGCGGGAAATAGAAATGTCATCCTGCAGGGGTAGGATATGGATACATAATCCATCATTCCTACCCCCATGGACACGCACATCATCATGTCCCGCAAAGAAACCAAGTATGCCGAGATCCTTCACAAAGCAGAGGCTGAAGGCCTGAAGAACAGGGAGGGAGCCGAGATGCTTCATCTCTCTATCCGTCAGCTCCAAAGGCTCAAGAGAGCATTCAGAGAGGAAGGCCTGAAAGGCCTTGTCCATCGGAGTCGTGGCAAGCCCAGTAATCGGAAAATGCCCGATGAAGAACGAAGACAGATGGTCGCGCTCATCAAGACACGCTACCCGGATTTTGGTCCTACATTTGCCGGAGAAAAACTCCGAGAAAAGCACCAAATCTTTCATGATCCGAAAACTATCCGGAGCATCATGATAGCGGAAGGTCTGTGGAAGCCCAAGCGAAAGAAGAAACAAGTCTATCGAGCCTGGAGAGAACGGAGGCCCTGTTACGGAGAGATGCGGCAATACGACGGTTCCTATGAATACTGGTTCGAGGAACGAGGAGAGAAATGCTGTCTCCTAGCCTCCATCGATGATGCCGCCGGAAGCATTACTCATGCGAAATTCGATGCCCATGAGGGCGTGTTCCCGACCTTCCGCTTCTGGCAGGAGTATCTGGAAAAGCACGGGAAACCGCTCTCTGTCTACGTCGACAAGTTCTCGACCTACTCTATGAATCACAAGCTGGCCAAGGAGAATCCGGATACGCTGACACAGTTTCAGCGAGCCATGCGGGAGCTTGGCATCGAACCGATCTGCGCTCACAGCTCACCGGCCAAAGGCAGAGTCGAACGACTCTTTGGAACCCTTCAGGACCGGCTCATCAAGGAACTCCGATTACAGGATATCTCGACCATACCGGAAGCCAATGTTTTTCTTGAAAAGATTTTCATCCCCGATTTCAACAGGAGATTCTCGGTATCTCCGAGAGAGACAGCCAATATGCATCACCCGCTGACAGAAAAAGAGCGGGCATCTCTTCCGGCCATCCTCTCAAGGCAGAGCGTCAGAATTATCCGCAATGACTTCACGATCGCCTACCGGAAGAGCTGGTACCAGCTCGCAGAAGACCAGCCAGTCACCGTTTTCAAGAAGAATGCCGTTATCGTGGAAGAGCGCCTCGACGGAACCACTTGTTTCCGACTGAGGGGGAAGTATCTCCTCTCCGCCAAACTCCCTTTTCGACCACAGAAAGCAACCCCCAGGCGGACTCCTTGGGCACTGACCAAGAAGCCAACCTATCATCCATCCAAAGACCATCCATGGAGAAAATTCGATTTCGCTCATCATTAACAAAAAAATGTCCAAAACGGACATTTCTAATTCCCTAAGAAGGTGACATTTCTAATTCCCCTTTACATATTTTTTCTGGCCTTTGCCTATTTTGAGGCATTTTGATAGAATATCAAGTCCTGCTTTCGGCAGGTTTTGGCTCTTTGACAACTTGTATTCTAACGAAGAGCGACACAGATTTCAGCTTGTTGAGGCCATTTCGACCTTCACGCAGTCTTTGCAATTCAGTGTAGTCAACCAGAGGAGAAAACCATGATCATCACTCGAATCATCACCGTG
>MFSB01000038.1 GCA_001784735.1 Candidatus Moranbacteria bacterium RIFCSPLOWO2_12_FULL_48_12 | reverse complement strand
ATCAGGGTAAAGAACAGGAGTACATCAAATTTCACCAAGGACAGCTCGCGTTGTTGTAATACCTCGCGGCTTGCCGCGAGGATTATTTATATCACCTCAGTGTAACTGTCCAGTAAAAATCCAATACTATGCCAGAAAAAGATGCTGCAAAAAGATCCGCACAACGCGCTATTGATGCGAAACTCTATGATCGTGTGGCTGGGAGTCCTCTCGTAAAAGTGTTTGAACAGACAATATCTCAGCGATTAGGTGATGTTCCGGTATTAGCCATCAATGGTAATACAGGTGCTCTCATTACTGCGCTGAAGACGCTTGGTATCGGCTCTGGTGGTGAAGTCATCGTGCCGGCATTCTGTTCTCCCATTACCATTTCCTCTATACTGTCTGTTGGCGCGATACCGGTATTCGTGGATATCCGTTTGCGTGATTATGCCATTGATCCTGCTAAGATTGAAAAAAAAATAACAGAGCGCACGAAGGCCATAATGGTAGTGCATCTTTTCGGTCAGCCAGCGCTTGGTATGGGTGAAATTCTCAGGATTGCAAAAAAGAAGCCACTGCCAGTCATCGAGAATGCAGCCCAGGCCTTCGGAGCAAAAATAAAAATTGATGGAAAGCAAAGGTTGGTCGGAACACTGGGGGATATCGGTTGCTTTACTTTTTTTCCGAAAAAACCGTATATAAATGAAAGAGGTGTGAGTGTCGTGACTTTTCAGAGTAAAGAAAAACTCTATGCAATAGCAAGAAAGCTGCGGGTAAGGATGACAAACGGCATGCCCAGAGAGACTGAAATAACAGCTATTCTCACAAGATTGAAATCTTTTGATCAATGGCTAGAACAGCGAAGAGAGTTAGCGGGGTATTTTACGCAGCAATTGAGGGGAATCCAAGGTATTATTTTGCCGGAAAGTCACCCGGAGACAGAAAATTCCTGGTATCGTTATGCCATTCGAGCGGGGAAGCGCGAAGCGCTCCTGGAACATCTTTCTCGAGTGGCGCCTGTTGGCCATCATCCGCATCCAGCAGCTCGCTTCTTCGCTTTTGAAAAAGGACACGCTTCTGATGATTTCCCAATAAGCAAGCAAGTGGCATCTGAAATAATTTTCTTGCCAATATCTTTTGAAACTTCTCTAGAAGATGCAACCCAGGTTACACAGTCGATAAGAACATTCTTTCAGAAATGAATGCTAGTTTGCTACAATTGTCATTAATCTAACGTCATGTTAAAAGCTATATTACTCAAAAGAGGGCTGAGGAGCGATCGATTTTTGACGCGCCCTTTCTTGAAACTCCCTTTTTTAAGAAGTTTCATTGTTGCACTGGACGCTTACGCCCTGCTTCAAAGCCAGTATTGGCCGAGCGAGGATATCAGGGCTTTACAGCTGGAAAGGATACGAGATATACTCATACACGCTAAGAAAAAAATTCCCTTTTGGCGCGACAAGCTGGCTGTTGTAAAAATTCGTCCGGAGGTATCATTCGATTGGGATGATTTTTTACGCATACCTATAACGCATAAGACTGATTTCAAAGATAAGCCAGTAGCCTATTTCACAGATCGAGATCTTTTTGCCCAAGATCATATCACCAACACGACTTCGGGATCCACGGCCGAGCCGATGGTTTTCTTTCAAGACCGTTATTATGAGACCCGCAGCCTTGCTATCAGCAGAAGAATACTCAGAACTGTTTCTCGAAGTACATTACTGCCGGTAATCCAAGTGCGGGCGCGCAATCGGCGCGGCTTCGACAACAATGAAAGCCTGTGGTTTTTCGCGTATAATCATAACCACCTCAAATATAGGATAGACACTCTTTATCAGTTAGCCAAAAGCTTGGGAAAACCATTCGTTCTGTATGGTTTCTCTTCCTATCTTATAGAAATTGCTCGGCTCTGCAGTGAGCGGCAGGTACCGCTACGTCCCGTTGCTGTTATCGCCACCGGAGAGGGATTGCAGCCTGGGCAAAAAGAATATATAGAATCCCGTCTCGGAGCGGAAGTATACAATTGTTACACGACTACCGAACTGGGATGGTTGGCGCAAGATTGTGAAAGGCATAATCTGCATATCAATTCAGAATTTGCCTATGTAGAGATCGTTGATAAAGGTGGAGCGCCGCTTGAAAATGGCAAACAAGGGAGGGTCATCGTAACGACGTTTGATAACAAGATAATGCCCTTCATCCGCTATGATACGGGCGACCTGGGAACCATCTCTATGGAATTATGCGTCTGCGGCAGAACGCTCCTGCAACTGAAAATTTTTGGCAGACAGGTGGACATGATCATGCTTCCTGACAATCGAACAGTCCCCTCCTTAGATATTCTGGGTGTTTTTGAAAAACGCCATCAATTGATCCGTCAATACCAACTCATTCAGAAGAGTTTGGATGAATTCTTGGTTAAGATTATCCCCGAAGGAGACACCATCGAAAATGATCAGCTGGTAGTAATCGCCAATCATCTGTGCAGAAATTTACATTCCGGCATCAAAGTTGAATTTGAAATCGTAAAAGAAATACCGTCAACAACCAGTGGAAAAAAAATCTACTTTAAATCATTGATTAATTCTTCCAACCTTTCTGAAGATGTTCCAAAACCTTAGACTAGAAATCTGGAAAAATATCCACAGCCTTCCCTTAGGTTTTATTCGATTTTGGCAACTCCGGGCGCTCCAGAGCCTTGCCAGGCATGCTTATCTGCATACCGGGCTGTATCATGATCTTTGGGACAAGAATGGCATCGGGCCGAGTCAGCTCAAACACCTCTCTGATTTACAGCGTTTTCCGGTTATCAATAAGAAAACATTCTTGAACGCTCCGGTAGAATCATATATCGGACTGATAAAGCAGCAATTTTATATCTGGCGCTATACTTCAGGCACCGGTGGGCAGCCATTTCCTTTCACGTCTATTAATGGGATACACTCTCCTTACGCCAACTTCCTTAGATACCGTTTTTTGTACTGGGAGAGGATCCCACCATCTATCATCCAAAAAAAAATGCCGATGGTAAGAATATCATCAGCAGAAATAAAAAGAATTACTTATCAGGCTAATATAGATATTCCTCTCACCGAATTTCTGACAAATCCAAAAAAAATAATAAAGGAGTTAGTTCATTTGCAGCCTATTGTTATAGAATCATACCCTTCTGTATTGGTAGAAATCGCTCAGGCGGCTATCGAATTTTCTCAGTTTCAAAAGCTCGGTATCCAATATGCGATCTCTTACGGGGAAAACCTGAAGTCATGGCAGAGAAAATTTATCGAAGATACATTAGAATGTGAGGTAATTGACCGTTATGGCATAGCGGAAACCGGAGTAATCGCCACTGAATGTAGATACCACGATAGTTTTCACCTCAATACCGAATCGTTTATTCTTGAAATTGTTGATACCAACGGCGCTTCTCTACCTTCTGGGAAAACCGGAAGAATAATCATCACCGATTTGCGGAATTATGTGATGCCCTTCATTCGCTATGATATTGGCGATCAGGGAAGATTCTTGCCTGGGCACTGCCCTTGCGGCCTCGAAGGTGAGCGGTTTGTGGTTAATGGTAGAGAAGGAGAATTTCTTGCCTTGGGATCCGCGAAAGTTCATCATCTAGAATTTGATAAAGTAATGGATAGTTTCTCCGGCGCTATCATACAGTACCAAGTAGCGAAGATTGATGAACATGCCGTTACACTTTTCATCATTTGCGGCCCAGCTATGACGGAGTTTATTCTCAACCATATCCGGGAAAAGATGCAAGCTCTTATCGGCACGGATTGTCGCTTGAATATTGAATTTGTGACTAAAATCAAGAGGGCTCCACGAGGGAAGTGCCAGACTTTGATCAGCACATAGTATATGCAAACTGAAAAAACATAATCCAGTATTTCTCTTATTCAGACTTCAACCAAAGGCGAGGTGTATAGATGCCGCACGTGCATGGTTTGAAAGTAATAATACCCTGATCTCCTGTATCGTAGCGGATGAAGGGCATATTATAGTTCAGCAGATCAGTAACAACCACCTTCCCATACTCACCTTCGGATAGCGGTTTGCCTGATTCATCTGTAATCTCCACGATAATTGATTCGCTGTTGATATGAAAACCATCATGTATGGAGCATTCTGTACCGATGACGCCGATTTCCTCAAGCACATACTGATCATATATTGCACAGCCAAGCTGCTCGCTCACAAAAGACCGTACCGAGGGTGTGAGTTCTCCCCCACTTGAAAGGATGTAACGTGGCGTAAGTGGCGGAAGAGTTTTGTCGTCTTCAAGCATTTTAGCAAGATCAAACAAAACTAAAGGATATGCAATGAGCACCTCTGGCTTGAATTCTGCCAGTCGTGAGCAGACCTCCTTTGGATTTGTTTGAAAGTCTGAAAAAGGAATGCCAAGCCGAAAAGTGGAAGAAAAACGTTTCTGTTTGATACGAGCAATTCTTGTTGTGGCAATGTTTTTTTTGATACCACTATTCCACAACAAGAAACGGAAAGTTGCAAAACCAATATAGGGCAAATTGTCTATATATGGTTTGGCCAAAAGAAACCGGAAAGACTGTTCGCCCGTGTTCAATCTGGTTCTCCATTCTTGAACAAAATGACGGCTACTGTCGATATATTCCTCGGTCATCCTGCCAATATAGGTAGTTTTGCTCGTGAGCGGAATTTTCGAAAGATTCTCAAGTCCGCCTATGTGTTCTCCATCAATATGTGCCTTTAAAAAAATCTCGCGCCATAGGGGGACATTCAAAAAGGCGTGTCGCACAATCTGGCGAAAATGTTTTTCCTGCCACCGATAGATTGTCAATAAGGAGCGACGATGTATGGTGCAGAAATACGCAAACTGTATCCGTTCTCGTAAGCTACTATTCATGTATTCTTTTCAAATTTGTCAATAAAATAAAGAGCTTTCCCAGATGGACCTTCAGAGATAAATTCAACAAATTCCCACTCTATTTGCACGTCCGGGTGGATACAGGACCGGAATTGTTCTGTGAGATCACTGCATGCCTTTTGTTCATTGAAGCCAATTCTTTTAACAATGCGCATTACAAATGTGCGTTCACCAGTACGCACTATCTGAAACTGGCTAATGGTATCGTAATATGCATCAAGGAGAATAGAAAAATCTAGTAACGAAACCGTGTATTCATCTCCAATGTGCAAAAGTTTCATTTGTCTACCGTGGAATTCAAGGGTACGGAGCGTGCGTCCGCACGGACAGGGACTTTCACTGATGAGGCCAGTATCCCCGGTATCGTAGCGAATGAAAGGCATAACGTGATTTTCGAATCCTGTTACGATAAGACGTCCTTTTATCCCGGGAGGGAGCGATGTTCCATGATCGTCGACAATTTCGAAATATATCGATTCTTCAGTCATATGAAGACGATGGTGTTCGCATTCAAAGGCAAGCTGCCTCACCTCTTTCGCGCTATACACAGTCCGGATATCTACTCTGAGAATATCGCTTATTTCCATTTTCTGTGAATCACGTAACTCTTCCGCAATCGAAATGACACAGCGGAGAGGAAGTGATATCTGAAGATCTTTGCATACACGAGCAAGCTCTAACAACGAGGAACCGAGACTGTACAATATGACTCCATCTGGAAACGAGGAGAGAAGTTTTTCAAGATCTCGGATTCGATGACGGACGCTGTTATATCCTCGTAAAAAGAAAAAATAATACTTCGCATAATCAAAACCCATATGTGGGGCTCTCCGCATGAGCACTATAGGGAAACGTTTATCATCACCTACTGCCCGAAACATGCGTTCCTCTATCGCGGATGATCGCAGTTCGAATTGCGGGTCACGATAGACGTTCAGGGGTCTGCCGGTAGAACCGGAGGTGGAATATTGTCGGCTTTTCGGTAGCAGTTCCGGCACGGTGTATTCCGCGACGTTTCTATCCAGAAAATCTTTTTTTGAGAGGATGGGAATACGTGCGATATCGCTCTCGCGAAATGTGTTTGGATCAATACCAGCTTTCGCAAACCGTTCTTTCCAGAACGGGATTTGCGATGCGTATCTTACGGTTTCCGCGAAGCGCCTGAGACCCAGATTCTTGATTTTTTTGCGTGGCCAATACTGGCTTCTCGATAAGGCCCATGTATCCAAATAAAATGGAATTCTGCGGAAAGGCTCATGGAACAACAGCGGATTGACCCATATCCAGTCGCTTCGTATGTCTTTCCTGAGGATTATAGATTCAAAAAACATAAGATTGAAGGAGTAGTAAAACTTTCAAGAAAAGCAAATAATGTATAAGTACATAGTAAGTTAAAGAAAGCTTGCCGTCAAAATGAGTGCAGCTGATCTTGACAAGTTTTCATTTGCTTATTGACAATTGCTTCAATTTTACTCTCGGATAGTGTATACTAAAAGAAAAATATGTGTTTTAGAAGATTTATCATGCCTGTCGTAATTTTTGTGGCCTTGTCATTGACGCTTGTCGATACGCAAGCTGTTTTTGCGGCTGCCAATTCCGGGGATGATAAGCCGATTGAAAGGGCAAAATGGATGGTTTTTGATGAGACGCGCTCTACTATGTTTATTCTCAATAATGACGATACGCTGTCTGCTTATGATGCTGCGAATAACACATTTACACTTTCAAGAAAGTCATTTCCTGGCGTAAAAAATGCATACTCTATTCTCACCAGTCCGGATGGGGCTTTTATCGCTTTTTCTTCAATCGCCGGATACTCGAACCAGATATATATTTTTGAATTAGATGACGTTATAAATAGCCAATTGCCAGTCTCAAGGGCAGGGTACATATTGCCTGTGCCTACGGAAGGCAAGATAATTAGTAAATTCTCTCCAGACGGCAAGACCTTGATAGTTTCAGATGGGATAGGCAACATTCTCTTTCTTGATACGGAGAAGCCAAGACAAGAAAAGATGTCAATTGACGGAAGCGCGCCCGTCAAAATGGAGTTAGATAAATATGGGCGGTTGCTCGTTCTGAAAGAAGTATCAGGGGATCTTGATATAATTGATATTTTTGGGAATAAAGTTCTGGCTACAATATCGGTGGGGTCAAACTCAAAAGATGTCTTGTTCAATGAAGTGACTGACAAGATATATGTCTCCCATGCTGGGTTTAATGATGTCTATGTGATTGACGCTCAAACATTGACGGTCGTTGAAAAAATCAAGGTGGGGAGCGATCCGGTTGCGATGACCTATGATAAAAATACCGGAGATGTGTTTGTCGCCAATAATAGTGCTGGTACCATAAGTATCATCGCATCGGATTTTAGCGTCAGAACGATTGATTTTCATTCACCAGCTTACTATGAAAGTTCCCCAATGTCGCTTTTTTATTTGAATGCAGAGAAGAAATTATTCATTATCAATTCTTCCACCGCGAAACTTTTCGTGTATGATGTTGTTACAGACAAGATAATAAAAGAGGAAAAAACAAGCTTTTTTCCGTTAGCTATTTTCGGATCAGAAAAACTGGAAACAATTTTTGTGCGGCATATCAATACTGATTTCATATGGCAAATGGATGGTAGGACGCTGGATGTTCAGCGTATTCCAGATGTGAACGATGTAAATACGCTTTTCTTCTCCAAGCCGCAGGGTATTGCCGTTGATTCTGAATTGAACAGAATATATGTGAGTAACGTCGGAGATAACACCATAACTGTTATTGATGGAGAGACGCAAAAACCTATAACCAAAATAACTGTTAACGGATCTCCCCAAACAATAGGTTTTTTGTCAACAACAAAGAAATTGTATAGCGTTAGTCCAGTAGATGACACTCTTGCTGTTGTTGACACGGCACAAGAATCATACCCCGTCAAAATCATCCCCGTAGGGAAGCAACCACGTAGTATGGCTATTAATACAACAACTGGTCGTATTTATGTTTCCAGTGCCGCTGATTCAAGCGTAACCGTTATAGATGGGGCGTTGGATGAGGTTATAGCTACTGTTTCACTGCCAGCAGGCGGATTCCCCTTGGTTCTTTCAGCCAACACGGAACTCAATAAAGTATATGCTGTCGCTTATGGAAGTAACTATATTTCTGTTATCAACACAGATATCAATACGGTGGAGAAACAAATCACTGTTGGTCAGAACCCCATCTGGGTACGGTATATACCAGAATTGAATAGGATTTTTGTTTCCGTAGAAGGTGAAAAAAAGATAGTGATCATCAATCCGGAAAACAATGAAATTGTCCAAACGATAAACACAGATACTTCTGGCAAGCCGTATCACATATTTTTTGCTTCGAAAACTAAATATGTTTATATAAACCTCAGAAATAGCGAGAAGGTGATAGTATTAGCTCAAGATAAGGATGCTTCTTCTTTCAGGATTATTAGAGAAGCCGTCATCCCTTTTTTGGGCGAGACTGATGCGAGGCCATATAATATGGTTGCGGTGAACAAAAAAACCAGCCTCAGTTATTTTACTTCTGGCAACAAAAATAATGTCGTCATTACCAGGAATGAGCTTGATAAAGAAGGGGTACTGGATCCTGTTTGGTATGCGACAATTAATGCCGATGGGAGCGTGATATATTCTGATGAGGCAAAAGAAGCAGTGCCAGTACAAGAAGAAAAGAAGATTTCATTTGTCACTTTGTCAAACATAATTAAACTGCTCGTACTGGGTTTTGTCATAGCTATTATAGGCATCGTAATTTCTATGAGAAGGAGATCTCTGCGGAATAATATTTCATCAAGTCTATAGAAAATTTGCAATAGGATTTTTATTTCGTCGTTTGTTAAGACAATTCATAAACCGCCTTCTGTTTATATTGAATGGTGGTTTTTGATTATTACACCCTCAAATTTCCCAGTGTTTCAATTTATGAGAATGGAAACGGTAAAATACGACGTATGATATTGTGATACACTATACTCTGAAAAGGAAAGTTATCTGGAAAATGATAAATTATGCAGGAGCGGTAACGGCAAGAGACAGTTTTCTTTGTTGATAAAGTGAGTATGGTCGAAACACTCAATAATAAAAAAATCTATTTTCTATTATTTATTGTTCTTGTTGTCTCTACTTTCATACTAACAGGAGATAAAGAGTATAATTTTTGCAAAGATGGAAATTCCCCGGTGAAGCTTACGATGGTTGGTGATCTTATCATTGTCGATTCCGGAGCGGTTTGGCAGCAGATAGTTAAGGACAATTATTCTCTGGATATCGTTGGAGACTACTTTAGTATATTCGAAGAAAGCGATTTTGTATTCGCAAATTTTGAAGGAATCATTTCAGAGCAAAGAGAGGCAAGAGAAAAAGGCCTGCCAGCTCTTTTTTCACTACAGACCAAGCCAGAAATAGTCAGATTTTTAGAAAATTTTGGCAATATTACTTTGTCATTTGCCAACAATCATAGTGCTGACTATGGTCAGGGCGGTATCAACGATACTCTCAGTCTTTTGCCAAAGGATGGTGTGGAATATATAGGCATTGGTAGCAACAAAGAGAGGGCACTGGCACCCCATATCGTAGAAAAATCTGGGGTACGGATTGCCTTTGTTGCTCTTACGGACCTTTTACCAGAGGCGCACTATGCTTCCTCCGCGAACGCAGGGGTGGCTCAACTTACGGCCGAAAATCTCGGTAAGGCAATTGAAGCGGCGAAAAAGTCCGCGAACTTTGTGGTGGTTTCACTCCATACCGCCGAAAGAGAAGGCACCTCTTTTTCGTTTTGGCCGGACGCACATCAGGTATTGTTTTCTCGTATGGCAATAGACGATGGCGCTGATTTAGTGGTCGGCCATCATCCCCATGGCTTGCAATTATCCGAAACGTATCGTGGCAAATCGATATTCTATAGCCTCGGCGCTTTCTTATATAATCCTTCCATATCAAAACGCTATCCACCTGGCCACCGTCTCTTCGATGCAACTCAATTAAAAGGGGGTGGAGTGCTTGATTTGAAAATTTGTAAAGGCTATATAAGTCACTTCGATTTGTTCCCGACAAAAGTAGTGTCTCGTAAAGAAAATTTAATGGTGGTACCGTCTTTTTCTCCCGCATGGCTTTCGGCCATATTCCCGCATCTGAGTCATTCGGCCTTAAATGCCCGCGAGGTTCTATCAAACAGCTTATCAAAAATCAAAACTCTGTATGTCAAGACATTTTAAAGCCGCCCCATTCAATTTTTCTGAATTTTTGGGCGGCTTCTTTTGTTACTGACTTGCGAGTGGTCGGCTTGAGCGAGTCAACTGATACTCCCCAGTCGACCCGTCTTTGTAGTATTCGACACGAAGCGTGTCCCCGTGAAGCTTGTAAATCATTGTGGTGGCTCCTCCTCGTTTCGCGATCAGTTCTCCTGCGGAGAAACTGGCCATCAAGCTGAAATCAGTGGTAGGGAAGGTAAACAGAGTGATTTGGATATATGCATTATCCGCGTACACTGATTGTGATATTTTCATGGTCGCGCCCACCGACTTTCCATCCCGGCTCGAAGTTCCATCCCATGTTCCATAGAAGGCACTGACATCTTTCGGTATGGAGCTGCCGTTTGTCGCTGAATCGACATTGGTCCGTTTGGCCTTGGTGGTCTCGATTGTGGCGGTGGTCGCACAGCCCGCGAGGAACAAGCCATACAACATCATGATGAAAAAAACGGTTTTATGCAGATGGTTCATCTGGTTCATCGCCAATTTCCTTTTCTAAGTTGGGAAAGAAGTGTATTGCGAAGCCACTGTACAACAGTATATGTTTTCTGTCAACTCCGCGTACCTAGATTCAACAAGTAAGTGCAAACTGTAAGCTTCAGAGAATGGCACACATATTATCAACAATTGAATATTGAAGAGCGGGAAATCATTCAGACATTTTAAAACCGCTCTCACATAATCTCTTGTTGAGATTCTTTTGTGAAAGCGGCGTTTTTTGGTTCCTCCTTTGCTTTGCATCCCTTGATCGGAGCGCCTTTCTACACGCCCCTAATTCGGTGGCGAAACAGTGGATTTGCCCCCGATTGGGGCTGGAATCTTCTTGACGGAAACGAGCTGCAGCTTGTATAAGGCTGTATTATTGCTCGTCTTTATGTCATTGTAGCACAGAATTCCCACGGGAGGGATTGAACAGTAATAGTAAGTCTCCGTATAATTTCCATACCCCGAATACACTCCTGGAGGAATAACTTTGAGTCGAAATGTTGTTACGTACTTGAAAGCCGGGTATGTGACATCTTTCCCTTCGGTATCCTTTAACTTCAGGCTTTCGAAAGCAGTTATCTTTCCTTCGCGAATACGTTCCTTATCGTCCACGGTGTACTCTCCCTTGAAAGTTTTTCCTACTTCCATCGGAAAGACGAATCGAGGCGCACAGGGGGTATATGCGGTAGAGCCGCTTTGACAGATCCCCATGTCTGTCGTGTAAATTGTCTCACTCTCGTTACCATTTTGTTCACGCCGGGTGAATATGAGCCGATCACCACGCTGCTCCTTGAATGTCAGCGTATAGTCCTCTTTCACCACGCCGCTGTAAAAATCGGAGTTTTGGAATCTGAATTCCATGCGTTCAGCGCTCGTGCTGAACTGCGGCAAGCCGACTTCCGCTGCCACTGCTATGGATGAAAAAAACGCCAGCGTTGCCAAACAACCGATCAAGTTCCACGTATTCTTCATGGTCAATCTCCTTTGTTGTTAAACCAGTCGAATTAACCCGGGATGGGTTCTGGTGGCTCTATA
The DNA here is from genome assembly GCA_001784735.1 of Candidatus Moranbacteria bacterium RIFCSPLOWO2_12_FULL_48_12. GTDB lineage: Bacteria > Patescibacteriota > Minisyncoccia > Moranbacterales > UBA1568 > UBA1568. Next base: position 2,861 of record MFSB01000038.1, on the reverse strand, counting down.
GTGCCCTATCTTTTCGTTTTTGTCAAGGGCCCTTACTTAATTCTAATTTGAAGCGCAACATTCCTGTAAACAAAAGGCATCTGGTTTCAGGGTAAGATAATTATGTTGAGCACCTAACCATTGACGAAAACAAGCTACCCTTTTCAAAAACAATAACGGGTATTAAACCCCAGGGCAAGCCCTGGATCCAATCCCTCCGCGGCAAGCCGCGGGGTATTGACCCGATTTTACTCGCCTCGATTCGAGTCGAAGCGGGCCGGCACTGCGTTCGGAAACGAAAGTTTACTTTCGTTTCACTCATTTCGTTTGGTAATAAAAGGCGTAGCGGTCTGTCAGCTCGCCTCGATAACCCATTTTTTTCGCGCTCCCCGTATAATCCCGGAATGTGCCTGGTCAAGTAAATTACAAAATTACCGGGGAGACAAACCCGCTTCTTGAGACAAAATATTTGGAAACAACATATTCCCTTTCAAAACCGAGATCGGCAGAAAGTCTCTTGAGCTTTCTTTGATCTTTTTCCGTCCCCTTGAGTTTTATTTCAAAAGCTACTTTCTTGTCTACAATTGCGTCAATCTCCGCCGTATTACGTTTATTATAAAAATTCACTTTTCCATAGTGAGTCAATTGATTGACCACCGCGTTTTCAAACAGCTGGGAATCATTGACGCTCCCGATACTCTGCAGCAATCCAGTATCGCTGAAATATACTTTCCTCCCGCCAGCCACAGTTTTATCGATGCCTTTGGCATATCGGGGAAGCAATCGGATGATAAACGTGCCTTGCAAAAATTCCAAATACTGGTAGATTTTCGGACGATTGATGCCCAATTCGCTGGCCAGCCTGGTGACATCCAGCATTGATCCGATTCTCGGGACAAGAAGCAATAAAAGGTCTCTCAACTCTTGTATATCCTTATAATCAGAGAGGATTTTCAAGTCCTTTTCAAAAAAAGAGGCAAAGATATTCTTAAGAATCTGCTCTTTGGTCGTTTTCTTCTTTTCCAAGACTACTGCCGGAAAACCTCCGAAGCGCAAAAAGTTTTCATAATCGGTTTCAAATTTTTTGTGATAGAAAATGTCGTTGTGTTTGATGGCTTGCTCCAAACTACCAACGGCCGATTCTTCCTCTGAAACTTTCTCCTGAAAATAGAGGTATTCTCTGAAACTGAGCGGGTCCAGCTGAAAAAGAAATTTTCTTCCAGAAAGGGATTCAGGGAAAAGATTTTTCAAGTAGTAGTTGGAAGAACCGGTCACAATAAATTTGACGCGGTAATGATCAATGAGGTATTTTATAACTTTTGTGATTTCGGGAAAAATCTGAATCTCATCAATAAACACTGTCAATCTCTGGTTCTTGTTTTTTGCCGCCATCCCCTCCACCCGTTTATAGATAGTATTATAGTCGATATCTTCAAAAAGCTTCACTTCCAAGGGGTTCTCAAAATCAAACCATAATTTTGGTTTATCCTCAATGAAATCATAGATCTGACGCATCAGGGTAGTCTTCCCTACTTGCCGCATACCTGTGATTACCAACGCTTCTTTGTTGTCTAAATATTTCACTAAATCGCTGAACAAAGCTCTTTTTTTCATATTAAGTGTAATATATTTATTACAATTTTACGCTTTTATGTAATTATTATAGTACACTAATTTCAAACCGTCAAGCCCGACTCGGTTCCGAGTCTCACTGGCTGTGTATCTGCCCTAAGAACTCAAGCGTGAGTTTCACGGAGGCATTTTTGTCAGTATGGAGTAATTTCACGCGGTCTCCCACTTGCTCCTTGAGCGGTGTGAGAAACTCGTCACCCCATGATGGCGTGAATGTATTGACCCCTGAAAAATCGATCAGAATATCTTCGTTCTGGCCGGCTTGGCGGAGCGTAGGCAGGAAAGCGGCATAGGCCTCTTTCCCTGCTTGCCGCGAGACGAGAGTCGTTCCAAATTTTTTCAACTCAATCAACATATAATTTAGACAGGTTCTGAAAGTTTAAAATCGGATACATGCGATACATCCTTCCATTGATTGCTTCTGCAAGCTGATTCTCATTTTTTTGTCATGACGGAGGGTCGCTAACGCATTCCCTGAAGAAAAATCAATCGACAGAGGATATCTTTCTACGATGAGTCTTACCAGCTTCAGCCCGTTTCCGCGCGCTTCCGGTGCCCGTCCGGAAATTACTTCTGTAAAAGCCGTATGGAGAGCATCTCTATCCGTCGCGAGTTCCGATTTGACGCGCCGGAGCGTAGCGAGCACTCCCTGCCCCCTGTCCGCCAAAACAACCTGTTTCTTTCGCAAGTCATATCCATAGAAAACTCCGGGGATATCACGCCAATTGCCGAGATTGTGGTCAAAGGAGTTATTTCCAATCTCTCCGACCGCTGAAACGATAAGCGATGCCCAGGAAAGATCTTTGCGTGTTTCCAAAAGCTCTTTTTCCATCCGTATCAACCTGACTTGAAACACACCGCTATTCGGACAATAAAATTCGGCCTCCGGCTCAGCCCCAATTTGATCGGTTATCCAGCTCTTTGCCATCGAAAAAATATCCTTCCGAAAAAGTTCGACTTGATCCATGGAATAGTAACGATGGCCCCCGGAGGATTTTATAGCTGGGAAATACCCATTTCTATCCCAGCGCCGCAAAGTATCGACAGAAACTTCAAGCATTTCCGCTGCTTTTCTGATTGGTATGAGTTGGCTATCTTGCATAGCTTTATGGTAGCATACTATGCAAATCTATGCAAATAATCGCGAATATGAACTCATTTAACATTAATCCTGTTCTGTCATTCCGGGCTTGACCCGGAATCCAGTATATGAGCCATAAGCATTAAGCTGGATTCCCGCCTGCGCGGGA
>MFSB01000037.1:29867-44137 GCA_001784735.1 Candidatus Moranbacteria bacterium RIFCSPLOWO2_12_FULL_48_12 | reverse complement strand
CAGCTCCAGTGCGCGTTGTCACAGTCTACGTGGGGGGAGTTCTTGAAGGCGGTGGCCGATGGCGAACAGTATGATTTTACATACAAGAAGGGACAATACGGTATTATCGTATTGGTAGCGGTTCCACCATTTCCATATGCGATGTCTGATAGGAAAAGTAAGTCTTTGGGAACCGATATTCTTTTTAATGGAGTATTGACGGATGAAGAGAAAAATCGTATACATTTTGAGGAAGTTTCTCAACATAGGGATAAGACATATTATGTTTCAGGTAACAGTGGGTATGTTCTGCATGTCAGCGGCACCGGCAAGACTGTTGAAGCTGCTCGCAAGCAGGCGTATGATCTCATAAAGAAAATCATTATTCCAAAAATGTTTTACCGTACTGACATCGGTTTGAAATTTATTGAGGAAGATCGAACAAAACTAAAGAAATGGGGATATGTATAAAGGGGCACGGCGAGCGTTGACAGTAAATGGTATTCTTTTTGTACTGATGAGTACTTTCTTTTATGTTGGAATGGAAAAAACAGTATGGGCAGCATATTATTTAATAATTGTTGCTGCAATTATTTGTGGAATTTATTGGAATGATAAGATAAAAAACTTTTATCTTGACGTGCGAGATGTGTTAAGTGCCTTCTTTGGAATAAAAGAAAAAGACGGACTTGAAGAAGAGGGCAAAAAAGTTGCCAGTACGGTTATTCGACGAATCATTTATGGAATTGCTGACTATTGGCTGGCGATACTTTGGGCAGCTGCGAATGTTGTATTAAAGGTGCTTAATGTTCCTCTTGGGTATGCTTTCGTTATGTTGTGGCTTTTCAGTATTACAATTGCCGGAGCATTTCTTATGATTTATGCGAAGACTGGGTATGATGTGACGCTTGGTGAGGATTTACGGAGGGCAGTCGATGCAATTCGTACAAAATCGCGAATTGTTGGGTATATCTCCGTAATAGGGGTGATTCTCCAGGCAGTGGTATGGTCTGGCCCTGAGCAGGTAGTGATTTTCTTCAAAAAAGAAATTGGCAGTATGTTTGGAATGGTGATGGTTATGCTCTTTCTGACAGCCATCCAGTCGGCTTTCTGGATGTTTCTGTACCGTTTAGGGTATGATGTCTTGATAGGCTAAATGAAGATTGTGGTAAGGTATGGCAGATAAAAAAAACATATTGTATGTCGGTTTAGACAGAGAAACTCTTTATTTGTTATGTGCTGAAAACGATTTCAAAGTGGCTGGTGTTGGTGAAATTGAGAGTTTTCAGGTAAGAACCTTTAATCCAGCCAATCTTGTTTTTAAAGGGGTATATTTTTTTAGATGTCAGAATACATTTAGATTCTTTGAATTGATTTTGCTATTTATCTGGATGTTTGTTTGCTACTTTTCATCCTCCGTATTTAAGAAATACAGTCAGTATTTGAAGGTGATTTCTAGAAAAAAAATAAAAGTTTTTGATTTAAATGACCCAAGAAGCATTCAATATATACAGTTAAGCAAAATTGATCTTATTGTTGTTAACGCATGGAGTATTCTTCCGGAAAAAGTGATTCTCGCTCCTCGTTTTGGAACTGTGAATATCCATCCCTCAAAGCTCCCACAGTATCGAGGGGCTTTGCCGACACTATGGTCTTTGAAAAATAAGGACAGAGAATCGGCCGTTACATATATATTATTGGATAAGAATGTGGATACAGGAAAAATTATACGACAACATGTTTTTGTTTTAGAGAAAGATGAAAATTGGTTTTCGATGGAAAAAAAGATAACAAGTATTATTAAAAAAACCCTTATTTCTGATTTGAAACGATACCTTGATGGTGGATTGATACCATCTCCTCAAGATGAGAGTATAAAGTCTGGGACGGGAAAATATATGGAGTACCTTAAGATAGATTGGGAAAATGAAAAATTTGAAGATATTTATAATAAAATCAATCTGTATCCGTTTTTGGAGTCAGAGCTGTATTGCTATTTTTACTTAGGAGATCAGAGAATAGAGATGAAAAAGGCCGTATTGAGTAACATTGTAGTAAATATGACTGTGGGGCAATATGTGATAAAAGGTCTGAATGTTTTATTTCAGGCAAAAGATGGTATAATAAAGGGGAAATTATTTGTAGATTTTAGTTTTAAGAACAGCATAAATCTTTACTACAAAAATAAAAAATGATTTGTCCAGATTTAGCAGTTCCAAGTTATATCATATTTTCAGCGGATGCCCCGCCGTTGCTTTACTATTCTCATATACCGGCGATTGTCATTTCTTTATTTTTTGGTTTTTTTGTTTATTTTAAAAACAAATATTCTTTGATTAGTAAAATTTTGCTATCAATGTCGATCGTTTTTTCTTCGTGGGCAATACTTAACTTAATTGTTTGGACAAGTGTTAACAGTAATGTGATTATTTTTTCTTGGTCGTTTTTTGGAATTTTGAATGTGTTGCTTTCAATTTTGAGCTTATATTTTGTGTATGTTTTTATTGAAAAGAAGGATGTATCCATTAGAATAAAAGTTTTACTGGGATTAATCATTCTTCCTACAATTATATTCACTCCCACTCGGTATAATCTCAGTGGATTTGATTTGACATTGTGTGGATGTGCCGGATTTGAAGAAAAGTACTTTCTTGACTATTACTATATTGCTAGTTTTCTGATGTTTTTTTGGATTTTATTCTTAGCTATTTCTCGTTATAGAAAGGCGGAACAAAAATTCAAAAAACAGATTGTACTGCTCACAATCGGTATCGAATCATTTTTATTTTCTTTTTTTATAACAGGCTTTTTAGCAAGTTATCTTGCAGATATTGGATACTTAAAAGATTATAGATTTGAGCAATATGGTTTATTTGGGATGACCTTTTTTATGGGGATGCTTGCCTTTCTTATTGTTAAATACAAAGCGTTCAATATAAAGCTTATCGGGACGCAGGCGTTGGTGGTGGCGCAGTTTATTCTAATTGGTTCCATGTTCTTTTTCGCGCAGAGCCTGACGAACCAAATTCTCGTCGGGGTGACACTGATTGGAACGACAATAATGGGCGGGTATGTAATCCGTTCTGTAAAGGCAGAAATCGCACGTAAGGAAGAATTGCAGAAAATATCGGATGCTCTGGCTATCGCCAACCAGCGGCTGAAGGAGCTGGATCTGACCAAGTCAGAATTTATTTCTATCGCGTCGCACCAATTGCGTACGCCGCTCACGGCCATCAAAGGGTACATCTCCCTCATTCTCGAAGGCTCGTATGGCAAAGTGCCCGCCGTGATCCAGGACGTGCTGGACAAGGTGTACACGGTGAACAGCCGGCTGGTGCATCTGGTGGAAGATCTCCTCAATGTTTCCCGTATCGAGGCGGGGTGCATCCAGTACAGTTTTGTCCAGGCGCAGCTCGAACCGCTCGTTGCCGAACTGGTGGAAATGTTCACGCCGACGGCAAGAAGCAAGAATCTGTTGCTTCAGATGCGGCTGCCAAAGAAACCTTTGCCGCCACTGACCATCGATCCGAACAAAATCAAAGAAGTGCTCTCTAATCTGATCGATAACGCCCTGAAATATACCAAGGAGGGTGGAGTGACTGTAACGCTCGAAGGTGATAAAAAAAGGGCGCGGATTTCGGTAACTGATACGGGTATCGGCATTCGTGCGGAGGATAAGGAGAATCTGTTTGAGAAGTTCACACGAAGCAAAGAAACGACCAAGATGGTGGCTTCCGGAGCGGGTCTCGGCTTGTATGTCGGCAAGAACTTTGTCGAGGCGCATGGAGGACGCATCTGGGCCGAGAGTCCTGTCCCCTCAGAAGGCGGGCAAGCGCCTATGGAGGGGGATGGAGCAGACAAAGGCTCGCGTTTCATCATTGAACTGCCGCTGGTCAATCCGAAGATCCATATCGGTATTTCCGACCAACCTTCTCCTTCGGAAAAAACATAGCTTCGTTCAGGGAGAATTACGAAAAAAGAAGCTGTTCTATGGGCTTTTTGTTCTTGAAACAAGGCTTTTTTTGTGATATAATAAAACTATGGATATACATACATTTATCAAAAAAAGACCGTATCTCATCTGGTACGTCAACGATTATGATGCGCTCAGTGAAGAGACGATTGTCGAGGCGACGCTTAATTATGGCAATTGGAATGATGTTCAAGAATTGATTGGGATTCTCGGGATTCGTGAAGTGGCGAAAATTTTTCAGGAGAAATCAGGGCCATCGGCGATAGGGAGGAGTAATTACCGTCCGGAGGTAGCCAATTATTTTGCGCTATATTTTTCGAAGTATGCTTCATGAAGAGATATTGAATAGCGCCCAAAAGGAGCTTCTTCCGCTTCTGGGTACGTTGAGGAAAGATTACGGGCTTGTCGGTGGGACGGCGATCGCTCTTCATATCGGACATCGCAAGTCTATCGATTTTGATTTGTTTTCTTGTGAAAAGATTGATAGAAAGGTTCTTCGCAAGGAGATTTCCGATTTCAAGAATGACCTGCATGTCTTTGTAGATACAGAAGATGAATACACTGTGCTTGTCGGCGGAGTAAAGGTGACATTTCTCAGATATCCCTTTGGGATTGAATTTCCTATTTCCTTTGGCGATACTGCGAGATTGCCCGATCTTCTTACGCTTGCATCGATGAAAGCTTACGCATTGGGAAGGCGAGCGAAGTGGAAGGATTATGTTGATCTTTTCTATATTATGAAAGACCGTCATTCTTTGGTAGAAATCGTCGGGAAAGCCTCAGCTATCTTTGGTGGTGAATTCAATGAGAAAATTTTTCGTACGCAGCTTGCCTATTTCAAAGATATCGATTATTCGGAAAAAATCATCTGGGTTTCTGGATTCGAGATGGAAGAAGAGGAAATAAAAAATATACTAACCCAAATTTCTCTTTCGTAAAATCCCGCCTCAATCGTTGCTGAACGGTTTGATTTTTTGGCTTGATTCGGGTATTATGCTACCAGAGCCTGTTGAAAGAGGCTTTTGTATAAATTACTTTTTTTAATCCGATGTCAAAAATCCTTTTTGTCGAGGACGATCCTTTTATTGCAGAAATCTATAAAAAGAAATTCGAAAGTTCCGGTTTCGAAGTGTTGAATGTGATTACCGGCAAAGCGGTACTGAAAGAAGCGCTGGTACAGAAATTCGATCTGATTCTTTTGGATCTGGTGATTCCGGAAATGAGCGGTACGGAAGTGCTGCGCGAGCTGCGGCATAACCCGAAGTACGATGCGGATCTGAAAGTGGTTGTTTTCAGTAATCTCAGTTCGACGGAAGATCGCGAAGAATGCCTGAAACTGGGTGCCAACGGTTTCATTTCCAAGACGGAATTTTCTCCAACGGAGGTGGTAGCGGAAGTCAATCGTTTTTTGAATCAGTTCAGCGAGCAAAAGAAGAATGTCTCGCGTCAGGAGCAAGATCCGGCGCAGCAAGTGAAGCTGGGGAAGCGGATACTCTTGATCGAGGATGAGGCGGTGTTTGTCGAGATGTTCAGTAGGCGTCTCCGTGACGAGGGCTACGAAGTGGTGGCTGAGGTGAATGGCATAGCCGGCCTGGATACGGCGATCAAGGAGCATTTTGATATGATTATAACCGATGTGATGATGCCAGGGATGGAAGGCAGTGAAGCCATCCGCCGCTTGAAAGAGATAAAGGGGAAAGCCTCCGTGCCGATTTTTTTCTTTTCTGCTTCGCTGGATGATCAGCGCCTGAAAGTTTTGACTGACTCCGGTTTGGGGAATAGGACTTTCTTGAAAACGCAGGTAACGCCGAGCGAACTGACCTACGCCGTCAATGATTTTTTCAAGGAGCAGAAGTAATTACTCAAAGTTCTACTATTGAATATGGAACGGATACTTATAAGCGAAACGCCGCAGCATGTCGGGGAAACCGTGAAGCTTGACGGTTGGGTGGATGTGCGGAGAGATCATGGCAAATTGATATTTATCGATTTGCGGGATAGGAGCGGAAAAGTTCAGATGGTGATTCTCCCGAATCATGTGGAGGCTCACGCGGTAGCGCAAACATTGCGCTCCGAATGGGTGGTTGAAGTGACCGGGCAAGTAAACACTCGTCCGGAAAAGCTCATCAATAAAGAACAGCCGAATGGGACTATCGAAATAGAAGTGCTGACGATTGATGTCTTGAATGAAGCGGAGACGCCGCCGTTTGATGTGACTTCGGACGGGAAAGAGATCGGTGAAGAACACCGTCTCAAATATCGTTATTTGGATCTGCGGCGCGAAAGAATGCAGCACAATATCAGGACAAGAGACAAAGTGATTACTTTCTTTCGGGAGTATATGCATGGAGCGGATTTCGTGGAAATTGAGACGCCTATGCTTATGAAGGGGACACCTGAGGGATCGCGGGAGTATCTTGTCCCGTCTCGTCTGGAAAAAGGGAAATTTTATGCGTTGCCGCAATCCCCGCAGCAGTACAAGCAATTGTGTATGGTAGCGGGATTCGAGCGGTATTTTCAGATCGCTCGCTGTATGCGCGATGAGGATCTGCGCGGAGATCGCCAACCGGAATTCACACAGCTCGATTATGAAATGTCTTTTGTTACAGAGGAAGATGTTCTGCGGTTCACCGAAAAGATGTTTATCGAGATGGTGCAAAAATTATTTCCCGAAAAGCGCCTGACACAAGCGCCATTTCCGCGCTTGACCTACAAAGAGTCGATAGAGAAGTATGCTTCTGATAAGCCTGATTTGCGGCAGGACAAGAATGATCCGAACGAGTTGGCTTTCGCGTGGATAGTGGACTTTCCGATGTTTGAAAAGACAGATGATGGTACGCTTCAGGCCGCCCATCATCCCTTCTGCTCTGTCAAAGAGGAGGACGTTGAAAAGTTCATGCAAGGCGTTGACCTGTTCAATATTCGGGCGAACTCATATGATTTGGTGCTGAATGGCTATGAACTCAGTTCGGGGAGCATTCGTATCCACAAGAAGGCGATGCAGGAGCAAGTCTTTAAGCTACTCAATATTTCCGAGGAGGAGCAAAAGGAAAAATTCGGGCATATGCTGGAAGCCTTCACCTTTGGCGCGCCGCCGCATGGGGGATTTGCTCCCGGGATCGATCGCATCGTCATGATTTTGCAGAATGAGCCGAATATCCGCGAGGTGATCGCTTTTCCCAAAACAGGGGAAGGGCGAGATCTCATGACGAAGTCACCATCCGCAGTCCCGTCAAAACAGCTTGCTGAGCTTGGCTTGCGTATTGTGACAGAAGAAAAAAGAGGCAAATAGAGTCTTTGTTATGACTGACTGCATATTCTGTAAAATCGTAAAAGGGGAGGCATCCGCACACACGATTTGGGAAAATGAGAAATATCTGGCTTTTCTTTCTATATTCCCGAATACTCTTGGAACGGCCGTTGTTATATCGAAGGCTCATTATGGAAGTTATGCTTTTGATTTGCCTGATGAAATACTGACGGAGCTTGTTTCGGCAACAAAAAAAGTGGCCAGACTTCTCGATTCGAAGTTAGAGGATGTGGGCAGGACGGCCATGGTTTTTGAGGGGTACGGCATCGATCATGTGCACGCCAAGCTTTTTCCGATGCATGGAACGGCGGATACAAAAGAGTGGAAACCTATTGAGTCAGAAGTGAATAAGTATTTCGATCAGTACGAAGGCTATATCTCTTCCCATGATTATAAACGGGAAGATGACGCAAAATTAGAGGTACTGGCAAGAAAAATACGAGAATAATTTTGAAAATTTGTACCTGTAGGTGAATGCTGGTCATGTCGTTCGCGAACGACGGTGACTGGAATATTTATAGGAAATGGGATAGAATGGGGTGAGCCCTCTTTTTTTGTTCATGTTTTTCTTCTACTGCTATGTCTCAACTCAAGCGTTTCTTAAAGAGTCTTCAAAAAGGCATTATCGAGCGTTTTTTCGGGCATCTTACCCAGGATATCGGCATCGATCTCGGGACGGCCAACACGCTCGTCTACGTGCGCGGCAAAGGCATCGTCATCAATGAGCCTTCCGTCGTCGCGGTGAACCAGCGGACCGGGCAGATCCTGGCTATCGGCCGCGAAGCAAAAAGAATGGTCGGGAAAACCCCGGGGCATATCGTCGCGACCCGCCCGCTCGTCGATGGAGTGGTGAGCGATTTCGAGGTGACTCAGCAGATGCTCCGGTATTTCATCAATCGTGTGACCAAGGAGAATTTCGCGTTTTTGCGCCGGCCGCGCGTTCTCATCGGTATCCCGTCCGGCGTGACAGAAGTGGAGAAGCGCGCTGTCATCGAAGCGACGCAGAGTGCCGGAGCGCGCCAGGTGTTTCTGATCGATGAGCCGATGGCGGCTGCTATCGGCGCCCGCCTACCGGTTACCGAAGCGACCGGCAATATGGTAGTGGATATCGGCGGCGGAACGACGGAGATCGCCGTGATCTCGCTCGGCGGGGTGGTCATCTCGCGGAGCTTGCGCATCGCCGGGGATGAGATGAATGAAGACATCGTGCGTTATAGCCGCGATGAATTCAATATTCTGATCGGCGAGAAGACAGCGGAAGAAGCCAAGATCGCCATCGGGAGCGCTTATCCAGTGCGCGAGCGTCTGACTTTTCCGTTGCGCGGACGCGATCTCGTCTCCGGTTTGCCCAAAGAGGTGATCGCGACGGATGAGCATATCCGCGAAGCCCTCTCGCGCTCCACGCGGATCATCGTCAATAGCATCAAGACGATCGTCGAAGAGACTCCGCCGGAACTGCTGGCGGATATCATGCATAGCGGCATCATCTTGGCTGGCGGCGGCAGCTTGATCCGCGGTTTGGACAAATTGATCGCCAATCAGACCGGCATTCCGGTGCGTCTGATGGAAGATCCGCTCACCGCAGTCGTGCGCGGGACCGGCATCGTGCTGGACGATATGGAAAGCCTGAAAGAGGTGCTCATCGCGGAAGAGGTGAATAGACCATTGGGCTAACTGACAACTGACGACTTACTACTTACGACGAAGATTTATCATTGAGTCAAGAGTGCCGTTGTATGTTGTCAGTCGTAAGTTGTAAGTTTTCATAAAATGGCTGTCCACAGGAAATTCATTCAAACGAAGCTTTTCCGCGCCCTGGTTGCTTTTGGCATGCTGTGGGCGGTTGTGGCGTTCGGCCCGCCAGGGCTGATCGCTCCGATCCGTTCGTCTCTCATGACGGTGGCGTTGCCGCTGCAGAAGATTTTTTCTGTGGCTGCATTTGAAATAGCGGATACATTCCGCTTTTTCGCTTCTATCGGCGAATTGAAAAGCGAAAACGAGCGTTTGGAGAAGGCGCGTCTAGAGCTTTTAGCTCTGAATGCCAAATTTTCCGATGTGAGCAAAGAAAATGATGAGTTGCGCCGGGCATGGGGACTGGTGCCGAGAGATCGGTTTTCTCTCAAACCAGCGGAAGTCATCGGCCGCGATGTATCCGGCCTCGGCAACTGGCTTTCTATCAATGAGGGATCGTTCGATGGGATACACAAAGGGATGCCCGTAATCGTGGATGCGGGAATCCTTATCGGGAGGGTAGTAGAGGTGTTTCCAGCCAGTGCCCGGGTGATGCTTCTTTCGAATCCGGAGAGCCTGACGAACGGCATCGCGCTCGATACGGATGCCAGAGGAATCGTGAAAGGGGAGTACGGACTGGGGCTGCTCTTTGGCATGGTGCTCCAGGCAGATACGCTCAAAGCCGGTGATACGGTGGTGACGTCGGGACTGGGCGGAGAAATACCCGAGGGATTGCTCATCGGGACGATTCAGGAAACGCGTTTTTCCGACGACCGTTTGTTTCAGCAGGCATCGCTCCTGTCGCCGGTGCAATTCGATCGTTTGCGCTATGTCTTTGTTATTGAAAATACTTTGTAGAGTATGCCTAGTAGTAGAATTTCGACTAGGAAAAAGCATGTGATATTTGAATGAAGAATTTTTTAAATACTTGTTACTAAGATTTTTATGCTGTATATAAATACATTGTCGAAATTTCACTACTGGGTATGCCCAGCAGTAGAACTTCGAAAAACAATCATGAGCGGGCTAGCCTGTTGGAAAGAATGATAATAGAGACGTTAGATGTACTATATAATTATTTTTTTAAGACTTCGTATTCGAAGTTCTACTGCTGGGTATGAATCCCGTTAGAGTTTTGACAAGACTATCTATGCACAGTAATTTATTTCTTACATAATGATTACCCGGTTTTTTCAGTCTAACTCTCCAAAACTCTAACGGGATGAAAATATTTTTTCTGCGCTTGCTTTTTATCCTCTCGCTGGTATTCTTTGAATTTTCATTTTTTGATGTTCTCTTTCCGCGGATGGCCGCGCCTGTCATTCTGATTGTCAGCATCGTGGTCTGGACGCTTCTGGTCGGGTTTCCGCGCGTGCTGTATATGGTGATTCCACTCTCGGCGTTTTTCGATATCGCCTCATCCGGCAGCTTAGGATCACTGACGCTCTACGCGGTGCTCCTCTCCTATGCGACCAGTTTTCTCTCCCGGCGTCTCTTGGCTGAACATCACGGGACGGGGATGGTTCTGTATGCGCTTTTTGCCTCTCTCGGGAGTTTCGGGTACGTCGTTTTTAATCTTCTTTTCGGCCAAGAGAATTCTTTTTCTTGGCGCGCCGATGCATTTACCGAAGTTTTCTCGGCGGTTGCAACTTCCAAGCTTCTCTTGCCGATTTTTCTCAGTGCGCTCTTGTTTCCCATCTTGCATAGGGTTATCTGGCGGGTTGAAGCATATATGAGCGTTGTGGCGCAAAGAGAAATTTTGCAGGTGAAGTAACGGGTAATAATTCACAGATATACTTTCCCCCAATGGCTCTCTTCGTCAGAAAAAATAAATACACCGTCCTGAAACGCGGCATGGAAATCGACGACGCTGTATTGACGATGACCGAAAGCGATGCCGCCAAGATCGAATGGCCGCTCAATCGCAGAGTCATCCGGTTTTTTTGGTGGCTCTCCGTGATAGCGCTTCTGGGACTAGCGCTCCGAGTAGCATACCTGAATATCATCAAGGGGGCGGAGTATCAGGAAGCGGCAGAGCGCAACAGCCTTCGCGAACTCGTTATTCCGGCCCCGCGCGGCATTATCTACGATCGTTTCGGAAAACAGCTGGTATCCGATGTACCGAGCATGGATGCCATTCTCACTCCGGCTGATGTTCCAGCGGACGGAGAGAAACAGGACGAAATGAAACGGCTGCTGGCGGCGACGTTTGTCTTGGAGCCGGGAATCCTCGATGATATTTTCCAGAAGCTGGATCGAAAATCGCTTCTGCCGTTCCTTATCAAAGAGCGAGTGAGTCAGGAGGAGATGCTTTTGTTTTTGAGCCGGAGCCAGGAATTACCGGGAGTGGGTCTCTATAATACGACGCGGCGCGCCTACGCGGACGGTCTTATTTTTTCTCATCTGCTCGGATACGAGGGTAAGATTCGCAAAGAAGAGTTGGCATTGCACCAGGATTACCTCTTGACGGATTCTATCGGCAAGCAGGGCATAGAAAAAAGTTATGAAGCTTTCTTGCGGGGCAAGAGCGGTTTTCAGCGGGCGGAAGTGGACGCTTTCGGTCGCGTGAAAAAAGAATTGGGTATCGTTCAGCCGATCCCCGGGAGCGATCTGATACTCAATATCGATGCGGATCTGCAAAAAAAAGTTTTCGACAGCTTGCAGATGCTTCTGGAAAAGGAGGATTTGAAACGCGCGGCGGCGATAGCGCTTGACCCGCAAAGCGGGGCAGTCCGCGCCTTGGTCAGTTTGCCGAGCTTCGATAACAATCTCTTTGCGAACAGAATTTCGTCCAAAGAGTATCAGGCGCTTATCGATGATCCTGCGCTGCCGCTTTTCAATCGCGCCATATCCGGAGAGTATCCTCCTGGCTCGACGCTGAAGCCGGTGCTCGCCGCCGCGGCGCTCGCGGAAGGTATCGTGAATGAGCACATCCAGATCGAAAGCCGAGGAGGGATCAGCATCGGAAAATTCTTTTTTGGCGATTGGCGCGTGAATGGTTTTACGGATATTCGCCGAGCCATAGCCGTTTCAAGCGATGTTTTCTTTTATTCCATCGGCGGCGGTTATGGTGGTATTCAGGGCCTGGGTATGGAGCGGATGAAAAAATATGAAAACCTATTCGGATATGGAAGCAAAACCAATATTGATATGCCTGGAGAGGCAGATGGATTTATCCCTGATCCAGAGTGGAAGCAAGAGAAGTTTGGAGACCGTTGGTATATCGGTGACAATTATAATGCGGCTATCGGTCAGGGATTTGTGACAGCGACGCCGTTGCAGATTTTGAATGCAGTAGCGGCTATTGCCAATGGCGGAACGCTCTATGCGCCCCGAGTCGCATCGCAGATACGTTCCTCGGGTGGCGAGGTGACCCCGATCACTCCAGTGGTACTGCGGGAAGATTTTATCAGCCCGGATATTTTGCGTATTGTACGCGAAGGTATGCGAGCAACAGTTGTGGATTCCTTGGGTACGGCGCAATCTTTGCAGACGCTCCCGGTAGCCGTGGCGGGAAAAACGGGCACTGCCCAGTTCGGCAGCGATAAAAAAACACACGGCTGGTTCGTTTCTTTCGCGCCGTATGAGCATCCGACTCTGGCTATGATCATCCTCGTGGAAGGCCAGGGAGAAGAAGGCTACAACGCCGTTCCGATAGCCAAGGAGGTGTATGATTGGTATTTTTCTCGTCCTGACATTTCTGAAAAATAACAAAAATACAAGGGTTGACCCCGTTAGAAGTCTGACTGGAACGCATGGTAGAAACAAACGATTAAAGAGATTAAAATAGGAACTTTTAGAGCTATCTTGACAGACTTCTAACGGGGTTGACATTTTTCACACCTTTGCTACCATAGAGAAACTTTGTGGCAGCTTCTTTCCTCTCTCTTATGGGGGTTTTTGTTTGCCAAGGAGGGGAATTATTTTAATTATAAAATCATGTCGAAGATTTTTACCGAAGAAGGTTTGAAAAAATTGCAGGCTGAGCTTGAGGAGCGCAAGACCAAAATTCGCCATGAGATTGCCGAATCCATCAAAGAGGCCAAAGAACAGGGCGACCTTTCGGAAAATGCCGAATACAGCGAGGCCAAGCGCTATCAGAATGAGAATGAGACGCGCATTTCCGAGTTGGATGGCATGCTCAAGGACTCTGTCGTAGCTGCCAAGCAGAAGAACTCAACGGTAGTCGGGATTGGTTCTCGGGTGATAGTAAAGGTACAGAACAAAGAGCTCCATTTTGAAATTGTCGGTTCCAACGAAGTGGATCCGGCTCAAGGCAAAATTTCCAACGAATCTCCGCTGGGCAAGGAATTCATCGGCAAGGGGAAGGGCGACAAGGTAGAGGTGAGCGCCCCGGCCGGTACCGTCAAATATGAGATTGTCTCAATCAAGTAAATTTTCCGTCATAAAATCCCCATTTAGGGGATTTTATCTTGCTTTTCAGCTTAAAAAGCGTTAGGATAAGACCATGCGTGAAGATATTATTGCGACGAAAAAAGAGAAACTTGCAAAATTAACTGAAGCGTTTGGTACGGCCTATCCGGAAAGCGCCACCCGGTCTCATACGAGCAAGGGTGTTATTGAGCAGTTTGACAGTTTAAACGGCACCGACAAACGGGTGTCGGTTGTTGGTCGTGTGCGTTCGCTCCGCGTCATGGGAAAGATTGCCTTTTGCCACCTCGAAGATGGAGTAGGGAAAATTCAGGGATTTTTTTCTCTGGAAACACTTGGTGAGGGACCCTTTTCGCTATTCAAAGAGACAGTAGAACTTGGTGATTTCCTTTCTATTACCGGAACAGTATTTTTGACGAAACAAGATGAGAAGAGTATCCATGTCGAAAAATGGGAGATACTTTCGAAATCTCTCCTTCCTATCCCTACGGAGTTTTATGGTTTGAAAGATGATGAGGAATTACTGCGACGCCGGTATTTGGACCTCTTGATGAATCTGGAAACGCGCGAATTGTTTGTGAAGAAGAATCTTTTCTGGCAGACGGTGCGGACATTTCTCTCGGGGGAAAAATTTCTCGAAGTGCAAACACCGGTGTTGGAGCATATTCCCGGTGGTGCAGAAGCACAGCCATTCAAAACACATCATTCCGCGCTCGATCAGGATTTTTATCTGCGTATTTCGCTCGAATTGCCTCTCAAGCGCCTCTTGGTCGGCGGGTATGAGCGGGTGTTCGAGATCGGACGAGTGTTCCGGAACGAGGGTATGGATCGCGAGCATCTGCAGGAGTTCGATCATGTCGAGTTCTATGCCGCGTACATGGATAT
>MFSB01000037.1:23956-29819 GCA_001784735.1 Candidatus Moranbacteria bacterium RIFCSPLOWO2_12_FULL_48_12 | reverse complement strand
CGAAAAGTGGCAGTAGAAACGATGCAGACGGAATATGAGGGGATGGCGCTCGATTGGAGCCGGCCATTTCCGCACATAGATTATTTTACGGAATTTGAAAAAGAAACCGGTATAGATCTCAGGGAGGAGATATCTGTCGCAGCCCTCAAGGCGAAGGCGGACGAACTAAATATCAAGTATGAACCATCCTATGGCAAGGGGCGGATGATCGATACGCTGTACAAGAGAACGGTGCGCCAGAAATTGATCCAACCGTGTTTTCTGGTCGGGCACCCGCTTGAAGTGTCGCCGCTGGCCAAAGTAGATCCGAAGAATCCTCGCCGGGCACTGCGCTTTCAGCCGGTGGCGGCGAAAAGCGAACTCGGCAACGGTTTTGCGGAACTCAATGACCCAGAAGATCAGCGCAAGCGTTTCGAGGAACAAATGAAACTGCGCGCCGCGGGGGATAAGGAAGCCCAAATGATTGACGAAGATTTTCTGCAAGCGCTCGAATACGGTATGCCGCCGGCGTGCGGATTCGGGATGAGCGAGCGCTTCTTCGCTATTCTCATGAACCGCTCCGTGCGCGAAACCGTTATTTTCCCGTTGGTGAAAACCAAAGAACAGTAAACAATTAACAGTCAACAAAAAGGTCGTGTAAGATTAGAAACACGGACAATTAGCTCAGCTGGTTAGAGCACAGCATTCACATTGCTGGGGTCGCTGGTTCGAATCCAGCATTGTCCACAGGAGATTAGCTCAGGCTTGCCCCGTCACCTATTTAGGAAAAGACTTGTGATTATAGAGAGTTGTAAGACGTAGTCGCCTATTGGCTTTCGCTCACAGTCAGCAAACATCTTTATTAAAATAGGTGACGGGGTGAAGTTAGAGCATTGCATTCACATTGCAAGGGTCAGTGGTTCGAGTCCACTATCATCCACTAAGGTGTGACGGGATAAAGTTAGAGCACTGCATTTTTACCCCGCACCCTTGTGGTGCTGGGGCGCATTGCAGGGGTCAGTGGTTCGAGTCCAGTGTTGCCCACCAAGTAAGAATGAAAACATTTATGACGTTTTCTCGGCCAGAATTTTTTGATATCCTTGGTATCGGCACCTTCTTTTTCATTACAGTCGTTTCTTTGCGAACAGTGCTTTTCTCTCGGCCTTTTCCGGAGTGGGCGGTGTATTGCTTGCTCGTTATCGGTGTTCTTGGTTTGCTCGTAGATGGTTACATCGTGTACAAGACGTATTTCAAATAGCGAGACTCTTTTCAATCAAGAAGCTAAAAAGCTAATGAAGCTACAAGCTAAAAGCTATGCTCGACATCCAATTCATCCGCAGCCATAAAGAGGATATTGCCAAAGCCATCAAGAACAAGGGGCTAACTTTAGACGTGGAAAAATTATTGGCCAAGGATCAGGAGCGGGTGGCGCTTATTCAGGAGATAGAGGAGCTCAAGATCCTGAAAAACGATATCAATGACTTGATCCAACAAGCCAAGACTTCCGAGGAGCGCGCGGAGATCATCGCCAAGGGCAAGGAAATCAAGATGAAGCTCGATGAGAGGGAACCGCTCTTTGCCGCGGTAAAAAATGAATATGCTGTGTTGATGGCGCAGGTGCCGAATATTCCATCGGAAGATACGCCGATCGGCGCGAGCGAGGCGGACAACGTGGAAGTCTTCAAATTTGGAGAGTTGCCGAAGTTCGCATTTACTCCCCGCACGCACATCGAACTTGGCATGATGCTCGATATTCTCGATCTGGAACGCGGAGTCAAAGTTTCCGGTTATCGCGGGTACTACTTGAAGAATGAGGGCACGCTTCTGGTGATGGGCGTGATGCTCTACGCGCTTCAGAAAATGGTGGCCGCAGGCTATGCGCCGATGATTCCGCCGACACTGGTGAAAGGCTTTCCGCTATTCGGGAGCGGCTATTTTAAAGGTTTGGAATACGACGGCAATATCGATGAGATTTATCAGGTGGCCACATCGGACAAAGAAATTGACGGGAGTATTTCCAAAGAACAGAAGTTTCTTGTCGGAACAGCTGAGGCGTCGCTTCTGGCCTATTACTCCGGCGAGGTATTGGAAGAAAAAAACTTGCCTTTGAAATTGTCCGGTTTCAGCCAGTGCTATCGCAGCGAAATCGGATCGTATGGAAAAGATACTAAAGGCATATTTCGCGTGCATGAGTTCATGAAAGTGGAGCAAGTGATTCTGGCCACGGCCGATGTTGCTCAGTCTGACAAGCTTCAAGAAGAAATGCTGGCCATCTCCGAGGAGATGCACAAAGAACTGGGCCTTCCTTATCGCAAATTGCAGATCTGTACGGGAGATATGGGTGTTGGGAAGTACAAGATGTTCGATCTGGAGGCCTGGCTACCGGGGATGAACCGCTATGGCGAGACCGGATCAGCGAGCAATTTTCTGGATTGGCAATCGCGGCGCCTGAATGTGAAATATAAGGATGCCAAGACAGGGGAGAAAAAGTATGTCTATATGCTCAATAACACCGGTCTTCCAAGCCCGCGCATTTTTATTGCTATCCTTGAGAATTATCAGCAAGCCGATGGCAGTGTCGTCGTGCCAGAAGTTCTCCGCCCATTCGTCGGCAAGGATGTGATCGAGGCGAAGAAAAAATGAATCAGGAATTGTGAATCATGGAACTTAAAATATAAAACTTGAAACTTGAATTTTAGAACATAATAAACCCTCAACCATGAGGGTTTTATTTGTAATCAATTATTTTATCACACGCGGCCGCGTATGATAAAATAAAGTGAATTATGTATGGTGGGTGCGGGGTGGGTAGTTGACTATCTCAAGCTTGTGTTTTAAGATGCCAAACTATGAACAGGCGTATTCCGTAATTCGCTTTCGGTATCCTGGTTGAGACGGGATTCGACAGCGGGGAATGGCATAGGGCCTTTCTTTGTAGCCACATTTTGTGGTGGGTGTGGTCTCCGGACCGAAATCCTTTCAGGAGGAAAACCATGTCGTACATTCAAAAACACGCAGGTAGCGTCATTGTTTCAGTTCCCGATACAGAATGGGATAATAACCCATTGCAACGATTGAAAGATTGGGTCTACTTCGAGCTTTGCGCCCCGAAGCAATTCAGTAGGAGTACGGAGGGCGAAAAGCTATACCAACACACGTGGAAGCATTACTGGGGAGAATTCAGCCGCCTCGGTCCTCGCTTGCGTGATGGAGAAAAGCTGGTGTATGAGCTGGGGCCTTTTTGCCGATTGTTTATCGAAAAGATTCCTTGCATCCAGCCCGGCCATCTTCTGCGCATCAAATTCGTAGATTTCAAAGGGGAATCGCATAAAAAGTATGCCGAAAATTTTGTGAACGTGCTCAATGACGGCCACGGCGGATGTTGCGGACTCGAACTGACTGAGGTTCTCGTAGAGCACCGGTTATTGCAACCTCACAGCGGACGAGATTTTTCCTTTGCAGCTGATGTTCGATTAACTCCTCTATACGCGTTGTCTGGATTATTCAGCGAATTGATTGCGGAGAACTTACAGCCTGTAATAAAGGAGGATTTGATCGTAGGGTTGCTCGCGGCTATGCGGAAAAGTGAAACGTTCGTTTTACCGCCGTGCCGTGGCATTCAAACGGAAGCTTCTTTCTTGCATATGGGGAAAATACTTTCAGGTCCGAATCCAGACGGATGGTTACGCTTGAAACTTGAACCGGACAAAGATGGGCGACTCGAGGACAACAAGCATCCGGTCGCATCATTGAAATTCACCTGTATCCCCGAGAAGTATGATCTCCAGGCTCACTGCTACTGGTACCAGGGGCGAAGCCTCAGGGGATTCGCCAAAATGGTGGGTGGCTTTCTGGAGGCGGTAGAATAGGAGGATGCGGAACGACGTATCAGAGCGGGGCTTCACTGGAGTCCCGTTTTTTGTTATGTGTTTTCTTATCCTTCATGCATCTATTCTAGTGTTTTGCAAAACACTAGAATAGAAAACTTCACCTTGAAAAAATTTTCAGTGCTGGGAATTTTATTTTGGTTGACTGTATTATTTTATTCTTTGCGGCCGCTTCTACTCGCGCCCTTCGATTCCCTGGAAAACCGCGTAGGTTTTTAGTTTAATCTCAATTAGGGTCTAATTCCCCGCCGCTTGCGGCGAGTATCAAAGACAAATTTGTCAAAGATACCTCGCGGCTTGCCGCGAGGAGTATTCATTACTGCGTTGTTTGATATCGAAGAATACTATGGTGGGTGCGGGGGGAATCGAACCCTCGACCGTTGGCTTAAAAGGCCACTGCTCTACCGACTGAGCTACGCACCCATTGAAGATGAATCTGGAATGGTGAATTATGAATTACGAATAATTAAGAACTTTTAAAGAAAAAGCGTTTGAACACAAACGCAGGGTGATTATAACAAACAAACTTTTCAACGTCAACAAAAAATTTCTATTGTTTGATGAATGCATACCAAGCATGGGTTGCTATCAGAAAATGTACCCTATCAACCCCATTTATATTTTTTGTGAACTGACAAAAAGTACTATACTTCGAAGTATAGTACAAAATGACAAGGGCAGTAAACACTTGAAATTGTGAGTATACGGAGTTCTGTACACGCGCTTTTTTTCTTTCATAGAGACCATTTTTCTGCTATACTGAACGTATAAATACACATCTTTTTATGCTGAAAAAATTACTCATTGCCATGGCGGGAGCTTTGGTGTTGTCTGGTTGTTCTTTAGGTGGAGTGACTACACCGAAGAGCGGCAGTCAGGACAGCGCAACCTCCCCGGAAACAGGCGCTTTCGCGACAAAAGCAGAGCCAGGCAGCCTTTGGAAAACCGGGGATGGTGGAAAGACATTTGAAGTGAAGTCAAAGGTTGATGAGAAAACCAGCATTACCAAAGCGGATATCCTTTCAATCGCTTATCATCCGCAAAAACCGCAGGTACTTTATGTCGGGACGGTAGAAAACGGTATTTTCAAGACAGAAAATGGGGGTGAGGAGTGGACGCCGATTCCTTTTCCGCCGAAAAGAATCTATAGTTTCATACTCGATAAGACTGATCCCGATAATCGGATGTTCGCTTCCGGCATGGTGGGCGATTGGGGGAAGATCTTCCGTACCGACGATGGCGGGAAGATCTGGATTGATGTGTATACGGAACCGGGGCAGAAGACGCTTATCACGGCAATCTCACAGCATTTTCGCGATAGGAGCGTCATATTTGCAGGAACGGATACGGGGACAGTGGTGAAAAGCGTCGATAGCGGAGATACGTGGAAAAATGTCGGCAATAAAATCGATGGCATCGTAGCGGATATCGCTTTTGATTCCGCTCAGAGCCTGTCAACGTATTTGATCGTCTTCGGTCAGAAGCTGTACTATTCTGCGGACGGCGGCGTACAGTGGAAAGATTGGGAAGAAGAAAAACAAAAAGAAGTAGCCGCTCTGTATGACAGAGCCGCCAATGCATCATCGAAAGGAAAAGCAAGCGAAGCACAGAGACTTCAGAAGCAAGCAGAGAATTTGAGCGAGCGCAATCAGAAAAACAAGATGCCCGGAGGCATAGTGTCTGTTGCGAGCGATCCGAACCGGACCGGTGTCGTCTATGTGGGAACCAATGCGGGATTTTTCAGAAGTGCGGACTTCGGGAAATATTGGGACGGAGTGAACATTATCGAGAGCGCGAAAAAATTCTCTATCCGTTCGATAGCGGTCAATCCGAAAGATTCGAATGAGATCGTATTTGTCGCTGGGAAAGCGTTTTATAAGTCTATTGATGAGGGCGTTACATGGAGGACAACCGGACTGAATGTGGATCGCGGGGCATCGTTCGTTACCTATGATCCGTTTGATCCCAGATATCTATTCATCGGACTCCGGAATTTC
>MFSB01000037.1:0-23937 GCA_001784735.1 Candidatus Moranbacteria bacterium RIFCSPLOWO2_12_FULL_48_12 | reverse complement strand
TTGTTGTTGTGCAATTACTACGATACTACAGAGTATGATAGTGGTTGCCGAATACATTAAATCTAATTAATCAAAAGTTTCACTCTCGCATATGATAAAGGAACTGATTGCCGAAAAAATAGCCAGTTTTGAGAATGCCGCAGAACATTTTGCCAGCGAAGCGGCCAAGATCCGCACCGGCAGAGCCAACCCGGGGCTGGTCGAGGGACTGCTTGTCGATTATTACGGTGTCAAGACTCCGCTCAAGCAGATAGCCAGTATTGCCATCCCGGAAGCGCGCCAGATTCTTATTTCCCCATGGGACAAGGGTAGCTTGATCCAGATCGAAGCAGCCATCCGCGAGTCTGACTTGGGCCTCAATCCTGGCAATGATGGTCAAGCGATCCGTATCACGCTTCCGGCTCTCACCGAGGAACGCCGGCATGATCTCGTGAAAGCGCTCAACAGCCGAGCCGAGGAAAGCCGTATCGTTATCCGCACTGTCCGCGAAGAGATCTGGAAAGATATCCAGGATTCGGAGAGGGCGGGGAATATTTCCGAAGATGAAAAATTTCATGGCAAAGACGAACTGCAGAAAGTCGTGGATGAATACAATCACAAGCTCGAAGCGGTGCGCAAGAAGAAGGAAGAGGAGATACTTACTGTTTGAAATCAAAATGCAAATATCAAAATGGAAAATGACCCGTCTCGCCAAAGGCTTTGCCGAGGTGGACAATGAAAAATGTAAAATGCATTCGTTCATTTTAAATTTTAGTCTGTCATTTTAATTTTTTCATTTTACATTTACTCACTGTTTTACTGTTTCAACCTATGATAACCATATTTATTTTTTTGATATTACTTGGCTTATTAGTATTCGTCCATGAGCTTGGGCATTTTTTGGTCGCCAAATGGAACGGCATCAAGTCCCATGAGTTTGGTTTCGGGTTTCCGCCGCGTCTGGTGGGCGTGGTGAAGAATGATGCGACCGGACGCTACAAGGTCATCTGGGGGAACAGGGATGTCAAGAGTCCGCATACGGTCTATTCTCTCAATTGGCTGCCGCTCGGCGGTTTTGTGAAAATCAAAGGCGAAGATGGCCACAGCCAAGATCCGGATAGCTTTGCGGGCAAGTCGGCCTGGATCAGGACGAAGGTGCTCGGCGCGGGTGTCGCGATGAACTTTATTTTCGCCTGGCTTCTCATTTCCATCGTATTCACACTGGGGTTGCCCCAGCCGATTGATCCGAGCCAGCGCGCACAGTACCCGGATGCCAAAATCCAGATTTTGGAAGTGAAAAAGGGGACGCCGGCAGAGATGATGGGGCTTCAGCTCGGCGATGAGATTCTCACTATTGCGGGGAACCAGATCGCTTCGCTCAAGCAAGTCAGCGATACGATTGCTGAAAACAAGGGAAAGAGTTTGGAAATAAAAATAGACCGTTTGGGGAAAGAGATGGTTTTGACAGGCATACCACGCATAGATTATCCGGCGGGTGAAGGGGCGCTCGGCATTTCTTTTTCCGAAACGGCCATTATCAGTTATCCTTGGTACCAGTCTCTCTATCGTGGATTGGAAGCCACTTATAATATCACGGTGGCTATTTTGCAGGCTTTCGGAAGAATGCTCGGCGGGCTGTTCGGCATGGAAACGGGGGCACCAGTCGATGTGACTGGCCCCGTCGGCATCGTCTATCTCACTAAGCAGATGAGCGATCTGGGCCTGGCCTATCTCCTGCAATTCGCGGCGCTCCTTTCCATCAATCTCGGCATTATCAACATTCTGCCGATTCCCGCTCTGGATGGCGGACGCATCCTTTTCATCCTGATCGAAAAATTGAAAGGCTCTCCTGTCAGCCAGCGGGTGGAAGGGATGATTCACCAAGTCGGTTTCATATTGCTCTTGCTCTTGATGCTTCTCATTACCTTTCGGGATGTCTCTCACTTCCGCATCCTGGAAAAAATCGGCCAGCTTTTCTCATAAAACTTGGCAGTTTTTTACCAAGCCCTCAAAACCCCTCTAAAGAGGGGTTTTTGGTAGTTTCCAGTCACTATTGACAAAATATTAAAAAAATGCTATCATCTGCGGTTAAATAAAAAAAGAGTTTTCCAGGCCTCTTGGTTCATCCGTATTGCTCGGGCGAGCCAAGATGTCTGAAAAGAGAAGTTAAGAACATTAACAATCTGATCAGAGCATCCAAGAAATCTGGGGAGGTTGGGCTGCAGCATTTTGTAGTTCACTCTCATTCTGGGTTTAATATGCGTCTTCACAAGGAGGGCAGCATCATGGCAATAGGAAATGATACACCGAGCAACACCAGCTGGTTTTCGGGATGGCATGTCTGGATGGCTCTTCTCGTCTTTGCCATCGTAGGCGGGGCGGGGTGGTATTCCTACAAGAACTTCAACAAGCCAGCGCCCGTCGTTACTGCTCCGCTTGCTCCGAAACCGATCGTTCTCGAAAAATACGTGGTCAAGCCGGGCGATGCGCTGAGCCGTCGGTTTGGAAAGATTGCCGGCGAGAAAGTGTGCGCTTTCAACAGGCTGCCCGACTGCGATGTCTTGGCGGTAAGGCAAGTTCTTCTTCTGCCCCAGGGTATTACGTCGCGCGCGAAAATGCTGCCAATCGGCGAATATCGCTGGAAAAACTTGGGCGGTGCGGCACTCAAAAACGCGTCGAGCTTGGAAGAGGTGCGGCAACAAGCGCGCACCATTACCGGCCTGAATCCCAATGAAATTGCCGAACTGGGTTCGAAATTCGGCAAGCCCGATTACCAGAAAACCTACAAGAAGGGTGATCGGATGGTGAACATCACATTCCTCAAGGATGACCAGACGGTGATGATGAAGAGAAACGTCGTTGCTGATTTCCCTGATGGCGTGACTGCAACCGCCAATATCTACAAGCTGGTTTCGGGCGGCCGCGTGGTCGAGTACGCCCATGTCGCCGAATGCGACAATGAAGGCATCGACAGCATCAAGACGGCGACGCCTCAGTAACGAATACATGTAGTTAGTTAGTCGAAGACAACGGTAACTTGTGATCTAATGGTGGATAAAAAGACATTCATGGGGAACCATAGAATGTGGCCTGGCAGGTGAGAGTTGCTCTGAGATTGACTACAAAGGACGGACTATGCATCGCATACCCGTCCTTAAAACTTTTTAAGACATAATTAAGGGTGATTACTGTAGTAGCTTACAGTGTTGCACTTACTTGTTGAACCTATCGCCTTTGCGCTTGACATTTTTACGTTTTTTTGGTACAGTGGTATGTTTCGAGTTTCCAATGAGTCTATAAAAACTATAGTATTTATTTATGAATAGCCGACAACTATTTGCGTTATTGAGGGCTAAATTCGGGAGTATGCTGGTTCTGGGGCTTTTCCTTGCCGCTATCAGTTTCGTCGGGCTGATATTCTTTGAGAAGCCATACCAATCCAGTATGGATTTTCTTGTCGTGCAGACCAATGGGCAGACACAGGATTTCTATACGCAATTCAAATCGTCCGAATATTTGGGCAAGGTGCTGAGCGAAGCGATATTTAGCGAGCGCTTCATCAATGCCGTCGTGGAAACCGGAAAAGTGAATACCGAGTTCCTCCCCTTTGATAAAAAAGATCGTCTCAAGACGTGGAGTCAAACGGTGTTTGTGAAAAATAATCTTGAATTGGGAATCATAAGCGTCACGGTGAAAAGCGATCGTGAACGCGACGCCGCTCGCATCATGGATGGCATCACCCTCGTATTGACACAGCAAAATTCATTGTTTCGCGGAGGGGATGAGAAAAGCGTAGACATCCGTATCTTGTCTGGTCCGATACTGGAGCGTAACCCGACCACGAGCGAGATATTCAAAGTGGTTCTGGGCGGATTCTTTGCCGGTCTTTTTTTGACGGGCGTTTGGCTGATCGTGAGAAACGAGAATTTCTTGAAAAATAAAGAAGCAGCAAAAGTGATACCTTTCGATAACCTGCTCGTATAACAAAAGAATCCATCTTAGGAAATCTCCTGAGAAGAGAGGGGCACTTGCGTGATCGCAGGGCGTTCCTTTCTTCCCAGGAGGGTTAAGAGAAAATGCTTGCCCTTTGACAATTTGCAATTCAATCTACTTGTATCCAACATGGAGGTTCAAAATGTTCAGATTACCAATTCTATTATTTACTGTCACGTTCCTTTACGGATGCGCGGCGCCTCATCCCCAAATGGCGATGGGGACTGATCTCCCACCGCAAAAAATCACGGGGGAAAAAGTCTGTGAAGTTCCTCAACACTGGAAGTCACAAGCCTTGCAAGGGCTTGATACACGGAAACCAATTACGTCTGGAACCATCGCTCAGTTCGAGATGGCTCCGGAGCTGATCGGCGACGCTCTCGGTATGTTTGTCGAGAGCGAAGATTCCACACAGCGGGAGTATGATCATTATCCGCGCTGGACATGGCCGGTATTGTTTGTCAACGCGACGGGTGGACAGCGGATGTATTCCGCCGTTTCCAAGAACCCGTTGCGTTCGCGCTACCTCACCGCCGTTATTCCTGATCTGCGGAAAAGCGAAGTGGCTGCCGGGCATCTGTATTTGCTTTCCGGTGCCATGACCAAGATTTTCACCGCACAAGGGATAGGCCTGCCGCTACCGATAGGAGTCGATTGTCTCAAGGGGATCGATGCGGAGTTCATCCGTAATTTTCAGTCCAAACTCGAGCGTCTTGCTGACGCCTGGGCGTATCCGGAAATTACCGACCGAATCCGCCAAGATTTTCCGCGGACTTCATTTCCTGGTGATGGCAATACCTACGCGCTTGCTGAAACAGCCTGGAATCCAAAATTCACAGGCAGTCTCCGGCAGGTGACTGATGAAGAGCGCAGTGCGGAGCGTGGCCATCAAATTATCGTCTTGCCATTTGGCTTGCCGACGCTTGCCAGTTTCTTTGGCGGCAAAATCGTGGCAACGCTGAATCAGGTTCACTTTGGACCGTTTGGCGAACGTGCCTATTCGGCGTATGAAGCCGGAGAAGCTCTCCGCAATCGTTTGGTGCGGTATCGTACGGCACTCGACGCGCTCGAAAAACAACTGGGCGTGAAAAATGATCCGCCAGAATTTGTCCTCGCGTTCAGCGGAAAGAAATCCGGCTGGGAAATCGGAGAAGAGCTTGCTCCCACCGTTCGCGAATTCTGGGAACGGTATGAAGCGCTCGAGCGCGCTTTGGAACAACGCCACACCATGAGAAAGTAAAAAGGAAAGGAGATGGCTATGAAGCAGCTCAAGTGTTTAGGCGTAAGCCAAGGCTTGGGTTGCTTCACTTGCGGCCCACCTTGGTTCTTGAATTTCAAATTTCAACGAATTCAACTGCGAAGGAGGCCGTCATGAAAAGCAGAACTGTTTTGTCGCTCATCTTGCTGGTGAGCCTAGTCATAGCAGGAAGTTGGTGGTTCTTGCACCGGGATGAAAAATCACTGGCGGCACCGCCAAACGTCAGTAAACCGACCAAACCATACGTAGCGAAGTATGTGGTCAAGTCGGGCGATACGCTCGGTTTGGTCTTCGGAAAGAAAGCGCGGGCAGTTTGCGAGCTAAATCAGCTCAAAAATTGCAACATTATCCGGATTAGGCAGGAGCTCAGTCTTCCGGATGGTGTCGAAGCTAAGATAGTCGTTCGCAAGCCGGTGCAACGGTTGGCAGATGGGTCGCTTCCGATTGCACGGTTGAATGTTGATCCGTACGGTCCGCACCGTACTACCGAAAAAGATCGCAAGATCCTTGAGGGGCGGGGCTACGCGTCGGTTGAAATCGACGAATATCTCTCTCTCCGCGACCAGGGGAAATGCGTTCGTGAGGAATTCCCTCGCGGTACGAAGTTTCCTTGGATGGCTTATGGCAAAGCGCGGGTGCTCGAAAACCTGACAGCCGTCTGGAAACAGCCGGAATTTGGTCTCGTGTGCCAACTCCAGAGCGGCAGAAATGTCGTTATTTTGGAGAAGTGCGACAACCTAACGGAAGTCACACCACGTGTTCCGGTGCCGGTAGTCATACCGCCGCCGGTGACACCGCCCGTGGAAGAAATTCCACCGCCCGAACCGAGCCAGCCCGCGGAACCGTCAGAAATCGTCGAACCACCTAAAGTGGAACCGCCTACGCCGAGCCTCGTACCGATACCCGACCAGCCCGAACCGAAAGTGAAGGTTCGGGGATCCGACTATGACGCCGCTCTCTATGCAGGTGGCGATACCAGTCCGGTGGGTTTTGCCG
Organism: Candidatus Moranbacteria bacterium RIFCSPLOWO2_12_FULL_48_12; assembly: GCA_001784735.1. Classification (GTDB taxonomy): domain Bacteria; phylum Patescibacteriota; class Minisyncoccia; order Moranbacterales; family UBA1568; genus UBA1568. The sequence continues at coordinate 17,711 of MFSB01000037.1, read as the reverse complement.
GTGGCATCGGGGCTTACTATCCGATGCTTACGGAGACGAAGCACGGCAGGTTGGCTACCGGCGTAGGCGCTTTTGGCAGCGGCTGGTTGGGCAAAACCGAGGACTTCAGCTACAACGGAGCCCGCGGAGCAATCGGTCTAGCCAACAAATTGTCGACGCCTGGCGGTGTAGACTTCGGGATAAAGTTTCCGGCCTGGGGCAAGAGCTGGGAGAGGGGTCATAATTCGAGCGGCTATCAAATGAGCCGCACGGCTTCCCTCTTCTGCGGAGCGTTCGATGTTACGGATGCCCGTCGGGAAAGAGCCGGAGAAAAGTGGAATCCTGAGTACCTGCTCTATCTCCAGCTTTGCCGAGCCTCGAATATCAAGGCCGAGCATAGCTACCAAGGAGTGCCTATTACCGATACTACTCCGCTTCAGAATTTGAGCGGAATCATCAGTGTCGGTGGCAAGCTTTACTGGGCCAAGGATCTCGACACCGTTTTCGGCGGCGACAGCGAATGGGGCAAGAAATTGCAGCCATTCGTTGAGCTCGGTGCAGATCGAGCTATTCCTACCCCGTGGAGTTGGCACGCGTATCCCATCGGCGTCCGTACGGTCGACAAGATCTGGGGCGTCGGAGTCGGGGCACATGTGACGGAAGGCCGGGCAGTATTTGGCGGCGCCGTGACCTATGACCTCGGTCGGGATAGTAAGTTGAGTATCGAGCGCAAACGCTGGGCGGAGATGGTGAAGAGCCTCGAAGCCCAAGGCGTAGCGGTCGATTAATAGGTTGAACCGAATTTTCTTGAGCTATAAGTGAGTAATCCCAAGGATTGCTCAGCATGAGATTTGACTCTCATGTCCAATAAAAAGTGCAGACATTGATCTGCAGGCGAAAAGCGATGAAGGAAGAAGATGGATAAGACACCTATTAAGCAAAGCAATACAACACGAAGGCGGGGAACTACGATGTAGTAACCCGCCTTTGACTTTTATGATATGTTTTTTAGGCTTTATAAAGGGATTTCTCACGGTATTGACAGAAATTGGTTTTTAATGTACGATACAGCGTTCTGGTAAAACTGCGATTACTGTAGTTCTCCCAGGCAAAGCCCGTCCGTAAGGACATTTCCTACTCAAGGAGTCAGTTCATGAAAAATCTGAAGGCAGTAACCATCGCTCTTGCGATGGGATTCATAGGATTCGGCCCCGTTTATGCTGCATCACCGCTTGCTGGCGTCACCGGCTACGATGGCACAGGAGCAACTATCACGGGCGGCGACGGCCCGGTACAACTCGCCTTCACGCAGGTGAAAGACGGGGGATATCAGGTTACCGTTAATCGCGTCGTCGCCATTTTCAAAGTCGATCCCGGTATCGCGGCCGCTGTCAAACAGCCTGACACCTACGATACGAAAACGTCGGTGTGGATTTTGAAAGACCTTCCGGCGGGCAGCAAGCTTTACGCCATGGGTCTCGGCACCGAGTGGGCTGGCGTCGGCTCTGACATCGGAAGAATCGACCTCGCCAAAGCGAAGGCCAGCGGTGATATCAAGGGCGGCGCCGCGACACTCGCCTTCAATCGCCCGGCAGACCAGAAATGCCGCGTGGTCAACTGGGTTGTGGCCTTTCCTGACGGCAAGCGCGCCTGGGGCCCCAACGGCAATGACAAGACTCTGCCATACCACGTTCACGTGGGTGGCAAGCCAGCGACAGCGTGGTGCTTCGAGGGTAACAAGATCGTTACCATGGGCGCCGCGACCCGGACCGCACTCGCGAAACAGCAGTAAAACTCCACCGGCAACACCGGCGGGGGCAAGGGAGGTACCAGCACACGTTGCTATGGGCCTCCTGTTTTTTTATCTCAATTTTTACTGAAGAGACGATTTTCTTTTTTCTACAAGAGCCAAGAGTCCGCCTAAAGCGATGAAGAAGAGCCACTGGACGGGGGTATTTTTGAAGACATTGTCAGTAAGACTGGCCAGCATAAGGGCGATGAAGAAAAGAATCAGCATACCGAAAGAAAGCTGAAGGGCGCTTTTCGGATGGCTTCGCAAATAGTTTTTGATGAGAATGAATAATATGCTTGTGAGGTAGAGAACATAGATCACGACGCCGACGACTCCGCCCTCGACGAAGAATTTGACGAAATCATTGTGCGGATCGTTGGAACCGAGATAGATGCCGCGCAGACTTTCTGACATTATGGGGAAAGTGTCCATACCGGAACCGAACCAATAATTGCCATCTTGGATGGATTTAGTCGTTACGTCATGCCAGAGGTTCTGGCGCCAGAGAATGGAACTGTCTGGCCCAGGATGAAAACTTTCCAGGACGCGATCCTGAAATGTCTGCGAAAAGACGAAGAGAATGAGCGGAAAGAATATCAGCGGGAAGAGCAGCATGCGGTAGCGGAAAAGAGCGAGAAACAGCGCAAACACGAAGAGGGTGACCCAGGCGACGCGAGCAAAGGTGAGGAGAAGCGTCAGGGTGAGAATGCCCAGCACGAGGAACGTGAAGATCCGTTTGTAATGCGACTCTGAAAAAATGAAAAAATGAAGAAGCGCGAAAACAATGAGAGTGAAAAGATAGAGACTGAAAACATTGGGATGGCTGAAGGTACCGAAAATACGGGGAATGGAAACCGCCTCATCTTGGAATCCGATGGAAAAAGTGAATTGATAGAGCGCGAAGAGGATAGGGATGACACTGGAGGCGAAAAAAGCCACTAGTAATTTTCTGAAATCATCCGTTTTTTCTATGGTAGCGTAAGCGAAAAAGCTGAGGGCGAAAATATCGAAAAAGCGCAGGAGTTCTTGGAGGGTAGCGCGCGGAGAGAGGGAGGCAGCCAATGTAGCGCTGCCCCAGAGAAAAATGATGAGAAAAGGTATGGCGAGAGGGAAACGGAGCAATTTTTCACGTTTGAGAAAGAGGGTGATGGCGCCGAGCAGGGCGATGCCGATACCCAGCAATTGGGAGAGCGAAAGAGGAATATCGAAGAAAGTAAAAGTGAAATATTGGGCGGAGTAGTCGAGGGACATACGGACAACGATAAGCAGTGAGAGGAGAAGCAGCGGCTCGCGGATGAGGAGTACGCAGCTGAGTACGATGATTATGGATGCCGCCGGAAGAAAGAAAGAAAAATGAAATATGGTAGAAAAGGTAATGCCGAAAGCCGACATTCCCACAATAAAAATCCACACGAGGGGCTTTCTAAAAAAATTTGTATTTAAGCTTTTTTCCATACGATAGTAAAAGTCATAGGAAATCCTAAGAAACGATTTTTCACAAGAGTATAATCGGCGATGCCAGCTTTCTTGAGGAGGGTGCGGAGCTCTCTCTCGGACAAGAGGCGCATATAGTCGCCAGTCGCCCAGGTTTTACCTATATGTGAGAGAAATGCATCGAATTTTTTTTTTGAAAGGACAAGGTGAAGCAAGGGAATGCGTGTGTGGATTTCAATGGGGAAAAATCGGTTGGGAGTCGTCAGATAGCCGCGGCGGCCGACACGATAGAGCTCAGAGAGAAATCGGAGCTGTTCATCGGTACTGCCGACATGTTCGATGACGGCATTGGAATAAGCGATGTCAAAAGCATTATCTGCGAAGGGGAGCGCACGGCCGTCAGCTTCTCTACTGCGGATGCTCGGATAGCGCGTACGGAAATTCTGTAAATCTCCCATACCGGCAGCCGTAATTTTTTCCGGATAGGGGTAGTGTTTTTCGAGGAAGTTGTCGGTCGGCGAGTATTCTTCAGTATTCACACCCACGTCAAGAAGAGTGTCTTTTTCCATTGGTTGAACGAGAGAAAGAAACTCCGCATATTTTTTCTTGCGGTTGCGAGCAGAAATAGCATAGGCAAGGCTTTGGAAGGGGTGGAAATTTGGCATATTGCAGAAAAACAAGATTTATATTACAATGCCACAGGTTTAAATGAAAGTCAATGAAAATTCTTCTCATCAACAAGTATCATTTTATGAGGGATGGCGGTACTCGGGCCTATTTTGACATGGCCAAAATTTTAGCCGAACGAGGACACGAAGTCATGTTTTTCTCCATGGAACACCCTCAGAACCAACCTGGTTCTTGGAACGAACATTTTGTTTCCGAAGTGGACTATAACGCAACTGATCTTTCACTCTGGACCAAGATCCAAATCGCCGCAAAGATTATTTGGAACTGGGAAGCACAGAAAAAGCTTGAAGCCCTCATCAAAAAAGCGAAACCAGATGTAGCACATCTCCATGTCATTTACCATCAGCTCTCGCCTTCCATTATTTGGACACTCAAAAAACATGGTATTCCGATTGTCATGATGTTGCATGACTACAAGCTCGTCTCTCCCAATTATAGCTTGTTTGTGCGCGGGAAGATATGGGAACATACCTCTGGCTTCCGCTGTATCATCGATCGGGCTGTCAAAGACTCTGTTTCAAAGAGCATCGTCTGCGCTTTCGAAAAATGGTTGCATATGTTTTTGGGAAGTTATGACAAAATAGATGTATTTCTCGCTCCCAGTAGGTTCCTGATCGAGAAGTTTCGGACACTGGGTTTCAAATGCAAGATTACGTATCTGCCGCATTCGCTTGCACCGCAAAAAAAGAGCCAGGGAACGATAGTGCGGGAGAAAGACACTTTTCTTTACTTCGGTCGGCTGTCGTCAGAAAAAGGAGTGGATACTCTTTTGGAAGCTTTTGCGCTTTTGGGAGATGAGAAAAAACTCTGGATAGTCGGTGATGGCCCGGACCGGAAAAAATTAGAGGCAATGGTTATGGAGAAGAATATCGCATCGCGTGTGACATTTTTTGGTACGCGTTATGGGGATGATTTGGAGGCATTGAAGCAGAAAGCTGAGGCGATCGTTCTTCCATCATGCTGGTATGAAAATTTCCCGTATACGGTGATTGAGAGCCTGCAGTCAGGCACTGTCGTCATCGCTGCCGATAGAGGCGGGATACCAGAACGTATCACACACGGAGAGAATGGGTTGCTCTTCGAAGCTGGTAATGCAGAGATGCTGGCAGAAACTTTGCATTTTTTGGAAAAAATGCCTTTGGATATTATGCGGGCGCGTGCGAAAGAAAGTGTGGCGGATCTGACCGAAGAATCTTTTGCTACCCAGCTTCTCGGTATTTACATCGCTCTTCTTGATAAGGAGGAGATGGTTGCCAAAATGTCGGAAAGAGAGTAATGTTTGTTTTCGTGGTTCTTTGGTGAATTTCAGTTGTCCGATCAACGAGAGGGAGATAAAAATGGCTCATACCGAGCAGCTTGTGAGTGGCTGGATTACGGTTCGCGGCACATTGGCAGTACTACTGCTTTCAGTCCTTCTCTATGCTTCCTGCTCGGAAGCGGCGGAAGCAGCAGATTTTGACAAGGCAGACGAAACCAGCACGTTCATCACCTTCGTGCCTGTGAGCAGTAAAATGCGAGAGCTGCTTCGCGTAGATCTCGTGCGTCCCAATGATGAGAACCGTCCGTATTATGATGTTCTCCAAAGTGCCATTCTTGCAAGTAAATTGTGGAGACGAGAACGAGATGGAGATGTATACAATATTCCTGGACGGTGCAAAGTGGAAGCACTTGCTAGCGAATGGTATTTTATGAAATGTGATCTTGATCACGCAGGAGTACCACGTAGATTCGAGGAAAAGGTAAAGGGTACGGACGCGGTTATAACGTTGATACAGTCATTTTCGCGGACACGCACTCTTCCTTCGCCGCGACCACTCAAAAAAGAGAGAGGGGCGGTAAGTACCAAGCTGGCCTAGTGACTGGTGGCCACGAGCAGAAAACAGAGCAATAAGAACGGGTACAGGAGAACCTCCTCGTACCCGTTCAACAATTTTAAGACAAAGTTTCCCTTTTAAACAAATGACACATTGTACTATACTTCGAAGTATAGTACAAAATGACGATAAGCGTTTAACAGCCCGTGCAAATTCCCGAACGTAAGCTCGCAGAAGATTCATCCAGCACCTTCCAGAATACCCCGTGGTCTTACCATGGGGATGAATGGGAACATAAATCTTTCCCACAGAGTTTAATACCCTGTGGTGAAGGTGCTGGATTCATTTTTCCAGGCGGATACGCGCATCGAGGACGCGGAAATTTTCAGATTCAGGGAAGGCCAGTACGGGATTGATGTCGAGCTCTGCAATTTCAGGGAAGTCTTGCGCTAGTTGTGAAAGGCGAGCGATCATCATGATAAGCGTTTCGAGGTGGATACCTGGCTTTCCGCGCGTGCCTGAGAGCAGGGGATAAACTTTCAACTCATGGAGCATTTCTTCCGTGTCCTCTCGTGTGAGCGGCGTAAAGCGGAGTGCCGTATCTTTGAATGTTTCGACGAAAATGCCTCCGAGCCCGGCAAGAACGAGAGTGCCGAGGCCGGGCTCTTTTTTCAGACCCAAAATGATTTCTAGGCCGCCCTTCTGTGCCATTTCGACGACAAGCGCTCCTTCGAGACGCGCTTCGGGAGCGCGTTCTTTTACTTGCGCCATGAGTTTCTCGTAAGCCTCTGCAACATCTTTTGGTTCGACGTCGAGCATGACGCCGCCCACATCGGATTTATGAATGATATCCGGTGAAATAATCTTGAGCGCTACTTTTTTGCTGATCTTTTCTGCGGCAGAAGTAGCCTCTCCTTTATCTCTCACAACATATGTGGCAAGAAATGGGAATCCGTAGGCCATGAGGACAACACTGGCTTCTTTTTCTGTGAGAGCTGGGCGATTTTCGTTTTTAACGGCATTAATTACAATGGCCGCTTTTTCGCGATCGATATTTTCTAGAGAAAAAAGTGTGGCGGAAATTTCTTTGCGCCAAGCCGCCACTTGAGCGAGGGCGGCGAGGGCTCCGGCTCCGGCTTCCGGATAGGTGACGGTAGCGATATTATTCTTTTGGAGCACGGCAAGACCATCAGCAAAAGAGTCTTGGCCCGCGAAAACAGCAATAATCGGTTTGCCGGATTGTTTTTTGATATGAACGATGGCTTCGGCCGTTCCTTTGGCTTGGGTCATGGTCTGCGGTGTCATGATGACGAGGAGCATATCGACTTGGTCATCGGCAACGATGATTTCCATGGCGGCCAAGTAACGATCGGCCAGGGCATCTCCGAGCACATCGACTGGATTCAGAGCGCTTCCGGCTTTGGGCAAGATGGTTGTTAATTTTTCCTGGGTTTCTTTGGATAGCGTGGCCATGCGGAGGCCGTTTGTCACAGCGGCATCGGCGGCCAGGACACCGAGGCCGCCGGCGTTGGTGACGATGGCCAGGCGGTTACTTTCCGGCAGTGGGTTATGCGAGAAAGCCGTGAGAAAGTGAGTGAGCTGTTCAAGATTTGTGGCGCGAATGATGCGCGCCTGTTTGAAAAGTGCGGAGTAAGCTCGGTCGCTTCCGGCCAGCGCTCCGGTGTGCGAGCTCGTGGCGCTGACACCGGCCGTAGTCGTGCCTGATTTGAGGGCGATGATCGGTTTGGCTTCCGCGCGGGCAAGAATCTCTCGGCCGGTTCTGATGAGCGTATTGCCGTCCGTCAATCCTTCGGTATAAAAACCGAGTGTTTTAACATTTTCATCTTTTGCAAAATAGCGGAGCAGTTCATTTTCGCCGAGCATGGCTTTGTTGCCGATACTGACGAAGTGGGAAAAATCCAAAGCATCCGCGGTGAGATCGAGGAGAGCGGTGCAGAGCGCTCCGCTTTGCGAGAAGAAAGCGATAGACCCGGCATGGGGCAGGCGTTTGGCGAAAGAAGCGTTGAGGCCGAGCGCGGGATGGAGGAATCCGAGGCAGTTGGGACCCAAGAGTGCCATGTCAAATTCTCGGGCAATAGCAATCACTGCTTCTTCGAGGGCTTTTCCTTCAGCTCCGGATTCTTTGAAGCCGGAAGAGATGATGATGGCGGCTCGGACATTTTTTTCTCCTGCCTCGCGCAGTACTGTCGGCACTATGCCAGCCGGGACGATGATGATAGCGAGATCAACAGCCTGTGAGATATCGGAAATGCTTTTGTAGCAAGGCCGATCGAACAGCCTATCGGCTTTCGGGTTCACCGGGTAGACTTTTCCTGCGTAGCCGTTTTTCAAGAGGTTTTCGGTCAAGGTATATCCGACGCTGCCCGTTCTGGTCGAAGCGCCGATGACGGCGATGGACTGCGGCGTAAAGAGGGTATCGAGATGCATATCTATAACTTAAAATGAAAAAATCAAAATGAAAAATGACAGATAAAAATTGAAAATGAATAAACGTTAAAATCTACTATATTTCGAGCATTTTTGTATTTTGCATTGTCATTTTGATCTTTGATTTTTACCTTTTTCATTACCATCATTGTAGCGGAAAAGCTGAGCATTGACAAAAATGCAAGAATTTGCTAGTATGCAACGTTTAAGAACTAATGGCACAACACCTATGCAAAGTCGTAATTTTTGGCTTCCTCGGGAGGTAATTCTTGGTTTGGCGTTCGGGTTGTTGCTCGTTGTCCCGGCGATCGTTTTCGGCGGTTCTCAGACGATATATGTCGATAAAGACGCCAGCGGAACCGAAGACGGTACATCCGCTCATCCCTATCATACTATTTCCAAAGCGTTGAAAAATTCCGATGGAGGGACTGAAGTCAGGGTCAAGAACGGAACATACAAGGAAAATATCACCATCCCCAAAGGAGTGGATGTGGTTGGCGATAGCAAGAAACGCGATAAAGTTGTTATTGAAAGTGATAACGATGATAAACCGACCGTGACGATGAAGCACGATACGGCTTTGAGCCATGTCACGGTCAAGGGCGGCCGTCATGGCGTGCGTATTCTCGAAGATGCCAAGGCGCATATTTTCGATGCGGTCATCAAAAAAAGCGACCGGGACGGCATCCATATCGATTCGGCTTCCCGCGACAAGAAACATCGCGTGCTGATTGATAAGACCGAAATCAAGAATAATGACCGAGCCGGTATTTTTTCCGAGAAACGGTTCATCGTGATTATCAATAGCGACATCGTTTCCAACGGAAGCGATGGCATTGATTTGGCTCTCGGGACCAAAGCCTGGTTTGAGAACAATCGTTTCAATGACAACAAAGGCAGCGGAGCGAAACTGACTTTGGACGGAGCTTCTATTTTCAGCAAGAAAAATAGTTTCCGCAACAACAAGCGCGAGGGTATCGAAGTGAGCGCGTACGGTGCGGCCGGGACGATCGAGTTGAAGAGAGCTTCTTTCGTGAGTAACGATCGTCATGGTGTCGCTCGTGTGGCCCGGACAGCGGCCGGAACCCGCATGTTCGGCAATCTTTCTTTCGGCATCGGTATCAACGCGAGCCGCTTTGATGCGAATTCGCTTGGTAGCCTCTCGTCTATCGTCAAGGGATTCTAAAAGAGTGTCTGTTTAAAAAAGAGGGAAACCCAAAGTTGTACTATCAGGTATGCCCGGTGGGACAACTTCAAAAAAATTTTCTGAAGTATCATATAATTATTCAAGCTTTAAGTGTTTAAAAAAGGCGTAAGGAAGAAAGAAATAAGTTTATTGTAATCTATCTGAAGTAGTACCACCGGGTATGAAAATCGCTTTTATCGGACAAAAAGGGATACCGGCTCTTTCCGGCGGCGTCGAGAAGCACGTTGAGAAATTGGCGACACGCTTGGCCGCTTCCGGCCAAGAGGTCTTTGTGTATGTCCGTTCGCACTACACCGATCCGAGCCTGACTGAGTATGCGGGTGTGAAGCTCATCCATCTGCCGACTCTCCGTACCAAGCATCTGGATGCTATCTCGCATACGTTTTTTGCGACCATGCATGCGCTCTTCCAGAATTATGATGTCGTGCATTATCACTCCATCGGGCCGAGCGTTCTTTCCATACTGCCGCGAGTGTTCCGTCCGGGGATGCAGGTGGTAGCGACGTTCCACACCCGGGATTACTTCCATAAGAAATGGGGATGGTTCGCGCGGATGTGTCTGCGGATCGCCGAATATTTCACGTGCGTGGTGCCGGAAAAGACGATCGTGATCAGCGGGACGCTTCTCCAGTATGCGAAGAAAACATACAAGAAAAATTTCACGTTCATTCCCAACGGTGCGGAAGTCGAATATGAGCCGGATACCCAGCTCCTCAATCAGTGGGGCATCCGGCCCAAGCGCTATATCCTCTCGGTCAGCCGCCTGGTCGAGCACAAAGGCATCCATTATCTCATCAAGGCGTTCCGGGAATTGGAGCGCCAGAATAAAGTGCCAAATAATTTCAAGCTGGTGATCGTGGGAACGCACGCCTATACAGAGGAATATGAGCGGTATCTCAAGGTTTTGAGCGAGGGGACGCACAACATCGTCTTTACCGGCGAACTCCACGGGAAAGATCTGGCGGCCCTTTTTTCCCACGCGTCTCTGTTTGTTCAGCCGTCGGAAGAAGAGGGTCTGTCGCTCGCGCTTCTGGAAGCCATGGCCTCCGGGCTGTTGTCGATCGTCTCTGACATCTCCGCTAATCTGGAAGCCATCCAGAGCGGCAGCGGCGTCAGTTTCGAATCGAAGAATGCGGAGTCTCTGAAAAAAGAATTGGCCTATTATATCAACCGTCCGGAAGAGGCCGCAGCTATCGGCGCCATCGCCAAAGAGCGCGCGGAACGTGAATATAGCTGGGATGCCATCGCTCGGCAGACGTTGGAAGCGTATGAAGAAGTTTTGCATCAGCATAGCAGCGCCAAGGAACCATATGCTCCATATCGTACGAAATAAGTTCAGTTTTCCAGCTTCCTGGGGACGCGCCTTCGCGGTGACGTTGTTTTTTGTCACGCTTTCAGCGGGATTGTTCTGGCTGGATTATTTCCGCAGTTACAGCGCGGAAGTGACCATTCTCGTCATATCCCGACCGGGCGTCGCGCAAAGCAGTGCGGATATTTCAGGAAATCTGGCGGAGCTCACGCGAACCCTTTCCTTCTATGATCGGATGCTTGCCGAAGACGATCTCATCGACGATGCTTTTGCCGGTTATGTTCCGGATAAGCGCAAAAAGCTCTGGAATGATACGGTGGCAGTGAAAAAAATCGGCGAAGGCAGCGTGCTCTCTCTCCGGGCAGTTGGGGATACGCCGGAAGCGGCTGCAGTACTCGCTCGGCAGACGGCGAGGACGCTTTTTTCCGTCGCGGGTCTCTATTATAACGTGAAGACGGATATCGATCTCAGGATTATCGATGGGCCGCTCGTGAGTTATGTCTTGGCGAGGCCGCTCGCATTTGGCTTAGCGAGTCTTTTCACCGGATTTTTTATTACGGCGCTTTTTTTCCTGCTGTTGAATGTGCTGCCGGGATTTATTGGAGGACGGGAAAAAGAAATGTCTTTGGATGAAATTTTAGCCGAGCACGACAGCATCTCAGAAAAATATGCCGCACCGGAAAAATCGTATCAAGAGTACATGCCAGGCGAAACGGTTCCCTGGATCGATCCGAGAAAATTCATTCCGGCCAAGCCGACGACGCTTTCCTTTGAGAATGTCACACAGGGAGCAAAAAGAAGCGCGTCTTCCGGCCTGCCTCGCCCGCCTAGACTCTCGCCTCGATTCGGCGAAGCGGGCGACGAGGCTCGCCGACTCATCAAGGCGGGCTTGCGCGCTCCGGCTCCGGCGAATCTGCCAGTAGCTCCGAGCGGAATGGAGCTTCCGGTGATGGATGAGGCGGCGTTCCCTTTCGAATTCGAAACTCCGGCAGAAGAACCGGAAGCGTTGTTTTCACCGATTCAAGGAGAACCACTCGGCTATCCTGTCCGTGGCGAGCATGTGATAGTGACGAACACGAAAGTGCCAGCTGAAGCCGAATCTGCTTCGCCGACGACAGCTGAGTCTGCTTCAATGTCAGCCGAGCGTGGCGAGCCCGCCTCCGCCCCGCTTCAGCGTGGTGAACCGACAGTCGATGAATATAAGCGCCGTCTGAACAAGCTTTTGTCTGGAAACAATTAGATTATGAAGAAATATTCGACGAAATTTTGGATAACGTTCGTTACCATAGCGGTCATCTTTCTTTCAGGCTGGTTTGTGTATTGGGAAGTGAAAAATCAAGGATTGGAAAGCTTGAGGCGTTTGCTTGGGCTGATCCCTCTCACCCAAGAAACAAGAACCGATCTGGAAACAGTGATTTCGCTTTCTGATTCGCTTCTTCACACTGAGGGGGAAGAAAAGACATTTCTCATTCTTTTCCAGAACAATCTGGAACTGCGGCCCGGAGGCGGCTTCATCGGTTCATTCGGTATTCTCAAGGTGCGCGATGGGAGCATCACTGATTTTTCCGTCCATGATACGGGTAACTTCGACGGACGTATTCCGAGCACGACTCCGCCGTCTTATCCGATGCGCGAGACGCTCAATATCGATTCGTGGAAACTGCGCGATTCGAATTATTCTCCTCATTTTCCGGAAAACGCCGAATGGGCGGAAACTTTCTATCAGATGGGGCAGGGAGAGGAGCGTTTCGACGGCGTCGTGGCCGTGACGGCCAATGTGCTGACATCGTTTCTCAAAGTTACCGGTCCGGTAGAAATAGAGGGTTTTCCTGGGACGTATAGCGCGGACAATGCCATAGTGGATCTGGAGTATCAGGTTGAACAGGGGTATCGCAAGCAGAATATCGCTTTCGGCGAGCGCAAATCGGTGATGGGAATGCTCGGCCTTGAGATCCTGCATCGCGTGAAGGCGCTTCCGCTTTCGAAAAAATATGAGCTGTTCCAAACGACGCTTGATGATCTGCATAAAAAAGATATCCAGCTCATTTTCAAAGATGAAACATTGCAGGAACAAGTGACGGCTGCTGGTTGGGATGGCGCGATGGATCACGCCTGGAAGGATGATTATCTGTTTCTGGTCGACGCGAACCTGAATTCTTTCAAGACCGATTATTTCATCAAGCGCTCATACGCGTACACGGTAGATCTCAGTCAGGAAACACCGCAAGCCACACTGGCGATTACCTATCGCAACACGGCAGAAACGCGCGATTGGTTTGCCAAGGACTATCAGACATTTCTGCGCGCGTATGTCCCGCAGGGGAGTTTTCTTCATACCGTTACGGGAGCTGCCAAAGACCCGGTCTTTGGAGAATTTTTTGGCAAGAAATATTTCGGAGTGCTGATACAGGTGCCTATTCAGACGGAAAAGACGGTGACGTTCGAATATACGCTGCCGCAGAATCTCGAACGGCAGTGGTATGACCTGAAAATCCAGAAACAGCCGGGACTGAACGATGTGCCGGTCACTGTCACGGTTATCAACAAAGACGGAGCGAGAGAAGAGAGAAGTTTTGTTCTCAATCGAGATACGGTGTGGAGTGAAGTGAAATAACGGAGGTTGGCATGTGCGGCGCTTTGTGAAAATGCCCATTCTCGGGCATTTTTGCTTTTTTGCAGCGGTATTTTTGTGATACAATAATACATGAATGCAGAATCAGGAATTGTGAATCATGAATAGGGAAAAACAAATGTTCTGAAAATTATTTTCTTAAATCATGATTCTTGATTCATAATTCATAATTCTTCTCCAACATGCGCTTCGATATCATCTCCATTTTTCCGGAAAGCTTCACGGCGTATTTCGGCGTGTCTATGCTGAAGCGCGCCCAGGAAGACGGACTCATTGAAATCCATACGCATTCTTTGCGCGATTTCACTCATGATAAGCACAAGACCGTCGACGATACGCCATACGGCGGCGGGGCGGGGATGCTGCTCAAAGCGGGACCGCTCGCAGAAGCGATTGAAGCGGTCAGGGCGGAATTAGGAATCCCTGCCCGTCCGGCAGGCGGGAAGAATCCTTCCGTCGCCAAGGCTTTGGCCAGCCTCGCCGAGTCTAGGCGGGCAGGCAGGCAGGAATCTCCCACCCCTCACCCTCGAGGACTCGAGGACTCCCTTCGAGCCCGCTTCGACGGAGCTCCAGCGAGGCGAGCAGGGGAGCAGGCTGTTCCTTCTTCCACCTCCCCTTTCCAAGGGGAGGGTAGGGAGGGGTTTGAACAAAAAACGAGAACGATCCTATTTTCGGCGAAAGGAAAGCTTTTTGCTCAGGAGGATGCCAGGCGGTTGGCACAGTATGAGCGCTTGATCTTGGTCTGCGGCCGCTATGAAGGAGTCGATGAACGGGTAGTGGAACACTTCGTGGATGAGGAGCTTTCTATCGGCGACTATGTGCTGACGGGCGGGGAATTGCCAGCCATGGTCGTCGTGGATGCGGTGGCGCGGCTTTTGCCGGGGGTCTTGGGCAATGTCGAGAGCGCGGAAACGGAATCACATACTTCTCCGGGCGTTGTGGAATATCCGCAGTATACGAAGCCGGAAACTTTCCGGGGCTGGCGCGTACCGGAAGTGCTCATTTCCGGGCATCACGGGGAAATCGCCAAATGGAAAGAAGAGCAGTCGAAAAAAATGAGCCAGCGAAGAAAAAGAATGATACGATAGAAATGTCAAAATCCCAATGTCAAATACCCGCCTCGACTCGCGAAGATGACTTGTTCATCGACCCGCCTAGACGTCGAGGCTGGCGCGAGGCGGGTCAAATCAAATCCGAAGTCTGGATGTCTTAATTTCAGCATTAAAGTTTTGAGCTTGATTTGGCATTTAGGCCGTTAGAGACAGCTATGCACTACACATATGTGCTTGTCAGTAAAAAAGATGATAAATGGTACACTGGCTGTACCGATGATTTACGAAAGCGTTTTAAGGAACATAATACTGGAGAAGTCGCTTCTACAAATGGATAAACACGACGCTTTCACTCGTGAAAAATATTTGAAAACCGGCATGGGTAAACGCTACCTCAAGAATAGATTAAAACGCTTTCTGTCTCTAACGGTCTGAAGTAATTTGAGCTTTGACATTTTTGTATGTCCCATACAGCAGCCCGCACTCTCCAATGGATTATCATCGGTCGTTAGTGCCACTTGCATTTTTCTATGAAATAGTAAATAATGAATGTGTAATTACATTTTTCATACATTTTCAAAAATATGCAATTTATTCATCGAATTGTCGAAAAATTGATAAAAGAGAGCCTTTTTCAGGGGAAAATCATCGTTTTATATGGTGCCAGGCAGGTAGGAAAGACGACTCTGGCTAAAAAAATCCTCGCTGATTTCGACTCACAGAGCGGCTATTTCAATTGCGAAGAAGTGTCAGCACAGAACGGGTTGGCAGTGGCGGATTCTGACGCGCTTAGTGCGTTTCTGGGTAATCACAAGGTTATTGTTCTTGATGAAGCGCAATACATTCCTGACATCGGCCGGAAATTGAAAATTCTCGCCGATACCTTTCCAAAGATGCAGATTATCGCTACCGGATCGTCGAGCTTCGAATTGGCTGACAAAACAGCGGAACCGCTGACGGGGCGGGCTTTGCATTTCACCTTGTACCCGTTTTCGTACGAGGAAATAACCGCGTCTGGACATCTTTTTACTGCGGATGAAGATATCGAGAAAATTCTGCGCTTCGGAAGTTACCCGGAAGTATTTTTGCTCCCCGAAAAGCAGGCGTTGGAACGGCTGAATGCGCTGTCGGGAGCCTATCTTTACAAGGACACGCTTCGTTTTGATGATTTGAAGAAATCTGGATTGGTGCGCGATCTCCTGAAGCTGGTCGCTCTGCAGCTGGGACAGGAAGTTTCCTATAATGAATTGGCGAAAGAATTGGGAGTCAGTCGCCAAACGATACGGAAATATCTCGATGTGTTGGAGCAGAGTTTCGTTATTTTTACTTTGCATGCCTTTGCAAGGAATCTTCGTAATGAGGTGAAAAAGTCGGTGAAAATCTATTTTTATGATACCGGTATCCGGAATGGCTTGGTACAGAACTTTCAGCCGCTTCGGCTGCGTGACGATATCGGCGCGTTGTGGGAAAATTACTGTATTGCCGAGCGGCAGAAGTGGAGTGCCAATCATTCTCGCACGGTCAATGCCTATTTTTGGAGGACATACGGGCAAAAAGAAGTCGATTATGTAGAGGAGGAAGGCGGCCAGTTGAAAGGATTTGAATTCAAATGGAATCCCAAGAAGAAAGCGCGCATTCCATCTGAATTCGTGAGTGTGTACGGAGCGGAGTATTCGGTGATCAATACGTCGAATTATCGGCAGTTTCTGGCGTAGTGGCGCACTTTCAATTCACTAGGCATTAAACTGGTCTTTATGTAATGTGTTTTGTGTTTTTGAAGTAAGGATTGTTTAGAAATTAGGATTTAGGATTTGATATTTGGTATTAGAAATTGAAAATTCGTTATGACAGTAACGTCGAGCAGAACCATACAGTGGATCGTCATCATCCTCATTCTCACCGCGATCGCCGGTGGTGTGTATCATTATTTCAAACCTGTTACTTTACTTTATTCTTATGTTCTATATCTGACATTATATCTGACGGGGTTGACAGGGAGCTTTTTATTTGCTATATTGAGGGTAGCTAAAACCACCCGCTCTGACCCTTTTGGGCACGGCGGGTTTTAGTTTATAATACAAAATAATACAAAGGCGTATGGAGAAAAAAACATCTGGAGAACAAAAACAAAGAGTAGCCGTTTTTATTGATGGAAGTAATTTCTATTACAAGTTGAGAGATTTACATATTCCGAATATTACCTATTTTCAGTATGGAAATTTCTCAACCTGGCTTGCTCGTGGCCGCCAGCTGGTAACCAAAAAATATTATGTCGGAGTAGTAAGAGCCCTAGATAACGATGAGAAGGGGCAAAAAATGAGACAAAACCAAGTCCGGCTTTTTAACCATCTGGCTTCCCAAAAAAATGGTTTTGTCATTGAACGTGGCTATATTATGCATCATGACGGCGCCTTTTACGAGAAAGGTGTGGACGTCAAGCTGGCGGTTGACATAGTAGTTGGCGCTTATGAGAATCTTTATGATGTGGCTATTGTTGTCTCTTCGGACACAGACCTCATCCCGGCCGTTCAAAAAGTGAAAGCGCTTGGTAAAGAAGTTGAGTATGTCGGGTTTGCGCATAAACCGAGCTTTGGTATGCAAAAACACGCTACCTTATCCAAGCTACTATTGAAAGATGAAATTATCCCATTCGTTTTTGCACAATCTATGAGAAATGAGTAATTAAACTGCCAGCCTGAGACTGAAAAATTAAAGTATCGGAACTTGTTTAGAAATTAGGAATTAGATATTAGTAATTAGAAATTGTTCTGGTATTCATTAGGTATTAGATATTCACCCCGTTAGAGTCAAGTGTATGTTTTATGTCTACCTCATCAAAAGCAAAAAAGATAACAAATGGTACACTGGCTGTAGTGATGATTTGCGAAAGCGTTTTAAAGAACACAATAGCGGAAAAGCTGTTTCTACCAAAGGCCGTTAGAGAAAAGTCGCTGCAAGCGACTGAAGTCGCGTCAAAGGCGTAGCGTTCTCTAACGATCCAAAGGACGTGGACCGTTTACCCTTATCTATTACGAAGTTTGTATGAATAAAAACGATGCTTTCACTCGAGAAAAATATCTCAAAACTGGTATGGGTAAACGTTATCTCAAGAATAGATTAAAACGCTTTCTAGCCCGTTAGAATTTTTGTTGCCAATTTATATTTCTTGGTTATGAAGAAGCACATGTATAATAGTAAAGTATGAGAAATTATACCAAGAATTCTAACGGGCTCTGACTCTAACGGGGTAAATTATGACAACTACTTCTTCTCGCACTCTCCAATGGATTATCATCATACTAATAGTCACTCTTATCAGCGGGGGAGTGTATCATTACTTCACCGTGCGCGCAG